>CAZFOA010000019.1:11663-25998 GCA_964520205.1 uncultured Verrucomicrobiota bacterium
CCGGCCCGGGAATTCAGGATTGACGACACCGCGGCCCGGAATTCGTTTGCCGTGGACAACGCGTGTGCCCAACATGCGGTGGGACATGTCGCCGCTGGTCATCGAAACGCAGGCTCTGAGCAAGCTCTATGGGCAGCAGCGGGCTTTGGACGGTGTGAATTTGAAGGTGGCGCCCGGAGCAATCGGGTTGCTGGGTCCCAACGGGGCCGGCAAGAGCACGTTCATGAAATGCCTGCTTCAACTGCAGCCGATCAGCTCCGGCTCCGCCAGGCTGCTCGGCCGCGAGGTGGGCAGTGAAGGCCGGGAAATCCGCAAACGGGTGGGTTACACCCCGGAACAGGATTGTCACATCCCCGGCATGGTGGGCTGCGAGTACGTGGCGTATTGCGCGCAATTGTGCGGCCTCCCGTTCCGGGCCGCGCGCCAACGAGCGCATGAACTGCTCGATTTTGTGGGCATGGGCCAGGAACGCTACCGGAAGATTGACACCTACTCCACGGGGATGAAGCAGCGGTTGAAGCTCGCCCAGGCGATCGTCCACGACCCGGAGATCGTTTTTCTGGATGAGCCGACCAACGGCTTGGACCCCAAAGGCCAAACGCAGATTCTCGAACTGGTGCACAGCCTGTGGCGCACCTACGGAATCACCGTGGTGGTCTCTTCGCATTTGTTGAACGATGTGGACCAAATCTGCGAGCAGATCATCATTATCGCCCGTGGCCGCGTCCTGGTGCATGATACATTGGAGAATCTGAAGGCGCGCAAACGCGGAGCCGCCGAGGTGGTGCTGGCCGAGCGGCACCAGGATTTGCAGGCCGCCTGCGCCTGGCGGCATTGGCCCTGCGTGCTGCTGCCCAATGGCCATCTGAAGGTCGAACATCAATGTGAATCTTTGAATCCGTTGCTGAATGTCCTGCACGAATTGAAGCTGGCCCCGCTCGAAATCATTCCCAGTCCCAACGCGCTGGAAGAAACCTTCGTTCAAGCCCTGGAGATTTCCCATGCCGCTGCATGACACCAGCTACAAGCACTGGGAGGGCGTCCACCTGGGACTGTGGAGCCGCCGGCTCGTCATCGCCCGCAATGGCCTGACGGCCTGCCTGCGAAACCGGTGGATGCGGTATCTCGTGGTGCTGAGCTGGGGCGCGGCGCTGGGGATGACGGCGCTGCTCTTCCTGGTGGGTCAATTGCTGGTGGCCGACAGCATCGTAGTGCAATCGGTTGGGAACTTTAATCCGGGGCTGCAGTCCTTCGCACACATGCTGACCGCCTGGCTGGAACAACACCCCGAAATCTCGGTGCGCACCACCCAGAACCTGCTGTTTTACTATTTTTGCACCTACCAGATGCGGGCGGCCATTTTTGCGCTCGGCATGGCCATACCGGTGCTGATCACCCGCGACCTGGCCAGCAATGCCATCATCATTTATTCCTCCAAAGCCGTGAGCCGCGGGGATTATTTGCTGGGGAAATTTGCCACGGCGTTCGGCTTGCTGGTGGTGACGTGGCTCGGACCGGTTTGCGCCGCTTGGTTCGTGGGCAACCTGCTGGCGCCGGATTGGCGATTCTTCTGGCACTCGCGAGCGGCGCTCGGCCACATTCTGCTTTACGGACTGAGCAGCCTGAGCCTCCTCAGCCTGCTGGCCATGGGTGTGTCCGCCATTTCTCCCAAGGAAAAATCCACGGTCGGCCTCTGGTATATGTGGTGGATCGTCGGAGGGGTTGTGGCTCCGATTGCCCAGCACACTCAGCCGTGGCTCAGACACCTGAGTTTCAATTTCAACCTGGACCAGATCGCCCTTGCCGTTTTTCACCCGGGCGCCGATCTCAACACGGCCCGGGATAATATTCCAATCTTCGGAGATATGTTGCGCAACGTACCCGCCCAAACCATGGAGGCATTAACCACGCCGAGCCTTTCGGGCGCCGTCGCGTGGTCGCTGCTGATGGCTGGCCTGGCCGTCGTCATTCTGCACAAAAAGGTCAAACCCGAATGAGCACGATCATCCAGGCTCGCGAATTGAACCGCTGGTACGGCATCGTCATGGGCCTGAACAATGTCAGCTTCGAGATCGAATCGGGTCTCACCGGACTGGTGGGTCCCAATGGCGCCGGCAAAAGCACCCTGATCGCAATCATCACCGGCCAGCTCCAGCCCAGCTCGGGGCTCCTGACGGTGTTCGGCGAAATCCCCTGGAACAATCCGCACTTGATCCGGCGCATCGGCTATTGCCCGGAGGGCGAGGCCGTGCCCGCGGATTTGCGCCCGCTGGATTGGCTGCGCGGCCTCGCGTTCCTGTCCGGACTGCCGGAGAGCGAAGTGGCGGGCCGCTGCGAAGCGGTTTTGGACAAGGTCGGATTGCCGCGCGAGCATTGGTCCAAGCGCATGAGCCAGTTTTCCAAGGGAATGAAACAGCGCGTGAAGCTGGCGCAGGGGTTCCTCCACGAACCGGACCTGCTGGTGCTGGATGAACCGATGAATGGCCTGGACCCGATGGGCCGCCAGGAGATGGCAAATGTCCTCAAGGAACTGGCGGCCGGCGGCGTGAGCATCCTGATCTCGAGCCATATCCTGGCCGAATTGGAATCGCTCTGCAAAAACATCCTCATTCTCAATTGGGGCCGTCTGCTGGCTTCCGGCAGCCAGAAGGAAATCCGCGGCGACCTCAGAAATTGGGCGGAAGAATTGACGGTCCACTGCGACGCCCCGGAAAAGCTGGCGCGACACCTTTTCGCGGCGGGCGTGCTGCTGGGATTCGATCTTGAGGCTGCCGACGGCCTCCTCCACATCCGGGTCAAAGACGCCCCGGACTTTTATGCGCGCTGGACCGGGTTGCTCCTGGAAAGTCAGGTGACGGTCCATGGAATTCGCAGCCAAAGCCGGTCGTTAAAGAATATTTTTGACAAAGTCACAACGTAAACAGGCCCACGATGAAAACTTTCGCTTCGATAATTGCGCCCGGCAGCCTGCTTGGAATATCCACTTTTTGTACCAGCCCATCACGCGGCACCCCATGAGTGATCTCACAGACAATCCCGAGCCTTCCGGTGCGAATGCAAAAAGCGCGCCGGCCAGGCCCGCATTTTTCCGGGCGTTGCGCGGGGTGTGGTTGTTCACCTGGAAGAGCCAGTTGACGTGGCGGCGGCTGCCGATGCGGGCCATCAGCCTGTTGGCGCTGCCCTTCCTGGTTTATATCACCACCTCATCGCCCGTTGCCTGGTCCCAGCGCCATTCACTGCTCGGCAATCCGGCGATGCAATTCAACAACTTCTCCCAGCGCCTGGCCCGCGCCAACAACCCGCTCAAATCGGACCAGCGCACCTCGATTCTTGGGATCTTTTGTGACGAATATGCAACCGCCGAAAACGAATCGCGCGACACGGCATCTGCGGAAACCGATGCCGACCGGCAGATCCGGCAAATCAAAGCCTGCTACGACCGCATCGGTGACCGCGTTAAACCCATCCTGGACGACCGTCAGTTCGAAGAATTTCAATCCTTCCAGAAACGGGAGGTATTGCTCCGCCAGAACCGGGCGAAGGAGCCCGCCTGGAACTGGAGCGCGCCGTTTTATCATTGGCTGATTGATTTCTACTTTTTCATCATCCTGCCGCTGAGCTGCGTGCGGGCGTCCGGCGCCTTGATCCGCGACGAACTGCAGGCGAACACGCTGGGTTTTCTGACGACCCGCCCGCTGAGCCGTGCCCGGTTGCTGGCTGCCAAGTATCTCTCCCAAACCGCCTGGCTGCAGATTCTGTTTCTGGTCGAAACACTGCTCCTGTTCGCGGCCGGAGGACTTAGGCACATTCCGGGGCTTGGCGTTTTATTGCCGATGGTATTGGCCGTCCAGCTTCTCGCCGTGCTGGCCTGGAGTGCGTTGGGGACGTTTTTTGGCCTGGTCACCAAACGCTACATCGCCCTGACGCTGCTCTATGGACTCATCGTGGAAATGGGCATCGGCCGGATCCCGACCAATATCAATGCGCTGTCGCTCATGCGCCATCTCAAGACTCTGCTGGCTCACAATCCAGCCCTGCAAACCATTTATGAATGGTCCGGAACCGGCGTCCCCTTCTCTGTGGGAGCGCTGCTGCTGGCCACCGGCCTTTTCCTGAGCCTCGCGGCTCTCCTGTTCACCTTCATCGAATACCATCACACTGCCGAAATGCAGAAGTAAGGCGTAGCCGTTGAAGAGAAGCGGCACGTTAAACCATGGCTGCGGATGGCTGAACAGCAATGCTTTGCTCTTGCTTTTATGTGTGGTTATGACAGAAAAGCTCACAGTGAAACGGATGATTCACTGTCTTACCCGACAAAAACCTCAGCAAGAAGGAATCCGCTATGAATGAAAATGCAAGCGCAGCAGCCGGTACAGCCATGGGTTTGGGACTGATTTTGTTTTTGCTCCTCATCGGCCTGGCACTCTATGTGTTCTCCTGCTTTTGTTACAAACGCATTTGTGAGAAATGTGCTGTCTCTCCGGGTGTTCTCATTTGGATTCCAATCGCGCAGATCATTCCCCTGCTGCAGGTGGCCAAGATGCCCGCATGGATGATTATTTTGCTGCTGATCCCCATCGTCAACCTGGTCATCATAATCATGATGTGGGCAAAAATTTGTGTTGCCCGCGGCAAAAGCGGCTGGCTCGTCATCCTGCTGTTCATCCCGATCGCCAATGTGATCTTCATTCCGTACCTGGCTTTTTCGGAATAAAATCAATTCACCGCCGTCTCACCGGTCTGATGGCGTCTTTGACTCCTGCCTGCGGCGTCGAAATCCGGGCGCGGCCCGGCCAAGTCCTCATTTGACATGGGCCGGAAGCGCATTTATATACTCCGCACCGACTGAACAAAACATTCAACGCACTATTATTATGGCTCTATCGATTGGCAGCAAAGCACCTGATTTTCATCTTAAATCCAAACAGGCGTCCGGCATCGTGGACGTCAAGCTCAGCAATAATTTCGGCAAGAAGAACACCGTGGTGCTCTTTTTCCCGCTCGCGTTCACCAGCGTTTGCACCAAGGAAATGTGCGACCTCACCGCCGGGCTGAACACCTACTCCGGGCTGAACGCGGACGTCATCGGCATCAGTGTGGACAGCCCGTTCGCGCAGGAAGCCTGGGCGCAAAAGGAAAAAATCGGCATTACGCTCGCCAGCGATTTGAACAAGGACACCGCCAAAGCTTACGGCACGTTGTTGCCGGACCTTCTCGGCCTTGGGTCCGTGAGCGCCCGCGCCGCGTTCGTCGTGGACAAGAATGGTGTTGTCCAATACAGCGAACAAACGCCGACGCCGAAGGACCTGCCCAACTTCAACGCAATCAAAGAAGCGCTCGGGAAACTGAAGTAATCGACTTTCCGGGGAGGGATGGCGGCGGCCTGTTACCTGGCGTCTCGACCGCTGCCGGGCGCGATCACGGGATCGGTGGCGGGACCGAAGAGTAAACCACCCAGTCGCTGATCGGGGACAGATTCCCGCATTCCGGGCAGGAGGTGGTGGCGAATTGCGTGCCGCAATGAGGGCAGACCGCGCGGGTTTCAAACGTGTCGAAGGCTTTCCGGCACTTGCCGCAGCCCCAGAAGGCGCCGACCGGAGGAGGCGTCTTGCAGCTCGGACAGGCAAAACCCTCGCGACGCGGGGCATTTTCGACGCGTGACAGCGCCCGCGCCTGGACCCAACCCCGCCAGCAATTCAGAAAAACGAAAGCACACATGATTCCGATCCAGATGGATTGCTGATAGAACGCGAGAACGGCCAGTCCGACGACGCCGACGAAGCCGATGCTGGCGGCAATCATCAAACTGCGGGCGCGCCCAAAGACAAACCACAACAGCGACCGCAAAATCTGCCCGCCGTCGAGCGGGTAGATCGGCAGCAAGTTGAAGACAAGCAGCCCGGTGTTGATCAGCAGGATCACGAGGATGAACAGGTAAACATCGGGCATCGAGTTGGACCAACCGCCCGCCCGCGCCAGCAGGAAAAGGCCGAGGAAGATCGGGGAGAGGGCCACGTTTACCAGCGGGCCTGCGGCGATGCTCCACAGCATGGCACCCGGCCGCTGGGGCGGAGCGACGTAGGCCACGCCACCGAGAGGCCACAGCACGATTTGGTTGGCCTGGCCTCCCACTTGCCGGCACGCCAGGGCGTGACCGAACTCGTGCATGAGCACAATTAGGAACAACGACAGGTATTCCACGATGTCCCAAATGGGGGAGCTGTACCCGTGAGTTGAATCCCGCATTTTGTAGAGCGCGATCAGGAACCAGGACCAATGCAGGAACACATCGATTCCGAAGAGCCGGAACAGGCGAAATGAGCCGCGGCGCGTGGGCAACATGCGCTGGACTTATCACATAGTCCGAATTTTTAAACAAGTTTTTTGGGCGACAAGATTTTCGAATGCGCCCTTATCACTCATCCGTTTTCACGTGCAAGTGACGCCGGCATGGGTTACCCCTTCGTGTGTCAACGGATTTGCCATGAAAACAACACGCCTGCGAATGGTCTGGCTCGGGCTGGGATTGCTGCTATGCAGCTCCTGCTCGAAATCGGGGGAAACTGCTTCACTGGTGGTCCCCGACCACATGAAAGTCTGTTTTCAATGCAACGGCGTTGGAACGATGAAATGCCCGGAGCCGGGCTGCAAGGATGGGCTGGTGGATTGCCCCGGTCCTTGCATGAAGCTTTCCAAGGGCGTCTGGGAACACATGGAGGTTGCGGGCCATCCCCCGACTGATTTGTGGCAAAAATTCTTCACCGCGGGAGGCGGCTACCAGGCCTGGAACCAAAACCACGTCGGACAAGTCGTTGAAATGCGGGACGGCAAGCCGGTGAACATCGGCAACTGTCCGGTGTGCGGTGGGACCGGCAAGGTCAAGTGCCCGGTTTGCAAGGGCACCGGCGAAGCCGTCTGCTCGGTTTGTGAAGGCAAGAAAGTTGTCCCCGAATCCTGGACTGCCTTTGACAACCCCAGGATGAAAAGCCGCCCCAGCCAGTTCAAATTGAAGGACGGCCGGACGATATTCGGCCGCGCCGCAATGGTCATGGGCAGCCACATCACCATCCGGACGGAAACGGGTGATGTCGAAGTGGAGTCGGCGGAGATTGTGTCTGAAGTAAAATCGCCGGCGGCCAGGTAGCCATCCGTTTTCCCGCGCCGACTTTCGTGTTCGGCGGATGGATCGGGTGTTCGTTCCGCTGGGAATTCAGGAGGAGATCAAGCCCGCCAGCAGCGAAACACGTAGGCCGGGGGCAGATTGCGCCAGACAATGGGCGTCGTTTCGACCCATTTGAAGTGCTTGGTCAATTGCCGTCGAAACCGCCGCGACGTAGGCAGCCAGGCGGCAAATGCGTAGGCAAACGCGACGAACTGTCCGGTGGGGGTCATGGAATCCAACACGGCCTGCATGATCCGGTCCTGGGTTTGGGGAACCATGTTGGCCCAGGCCAAACCGCTGACGACACAGCTGGCGCGCTGTCCATCGAGATAGCTCGACAGGTTCTCCGCGGAGTCTTGAATCACTTCGCATCGGGGGAAGCGGCGTCTGAGAATGGATGCGTGGGTGGGGTTGATTTCCACCGCGAGCAGCCGGCCCAGGCTGTTCAAACGTTTCAATAGCAGCCCGGTGAAAGCTCCGGTGCCCGGGCCCAACTCGACCACCGTCGCGCCGGGTTTGATGTCGCAAGAGTTCACCACCACTTGCGCGAGCGCCTGCGAACTCGGCCATAGAGCGCCCACCTTGAACGGCTCGCGCGCAAACTCGCTCAGAAACTGCAGCGGGAAAACCTGCTGGCGCACGGCCGCACCCGCTTCCGACGGCTTGCGCCGCCTCGGGCTCGGGTCGCGATAAGAATTGTCCGGCACGTAGTTCACAGCTTTATCTCAATCTGGCGCGAGCCTTGAAAACTTCCACAACTTTCAGGTTTCGGGCTCTCGTTCATGTGTTCACACAAATCTCTGCACTATTTTCTGACGGTCGGCGAGACTTTTTTTCGTGCTTCACCTCAAATCTTTCACCCCCCACCCACTGTCCGAATTTCGGACGGACGGCCCTGTCCCCATACGGCTGCAGCGTCGGTGCCAGGCGCCGATGGCCCCAATCCGCAGGATCACACTGCAGGAACTTGGGACATTATCCCATTCCCACCGCCGCCACTGCCATCAAGGGCTGGCCTTGTTGGCGCGCTCGAAGGCCCAGGCGGCGGCCTCGGAATTGAGGTTGCGAGCCTGAAGCTCAAGGGCATCGGCCTGCCGGGCATCGCCATGACGCCGCGCCAGAACCGAGCGAATGGCCAGTGCCGCCGCGTTCGGGGCCGGCTCCAGTTTATCGAATTGATCCAACACGCCGGCAGCCTCATCGAGCCGTCCTGCGCGGACTTGAATGAACGCCATCCCGAGAAAGGCGTTTTGGCTTGGCGGCTTGCATTCCGTGGCGCGGCCGAATGCATGCAGCGCCTCGTCGGCTCGACCCAACCCATCCAGCGCGGCCCCGAGGTTGTTCCAGACCGACGCGTCCTCGGGACTCAGTTTCAATGTTTGTTCATAGGATTCCCGGGCTTCCTCGAGGCGGTTGAGCGCGAACAGCACGTTGCCGCGGTGATGGATCGCAGTCGCATCAACCGGGTCCAACTCGAGGCTGCGATCGATGTCAACCAGGGCCTCCTGGAAATGCCCCTTTTCATACCATGCGGTTGAACGGAAGAAGAAGTCGCGCGCAAAGGAGGGCAGTTTTGCTCCAAACCAGTTGTGGAGGGAAATCGAAGCCATTAACACCAGGCTCGCGACAAGCCACAGAGCGGCGCGCCATCTGCGGCGGCGAATCATCTCGATGCCGGCCAGCAAGCCGCCGCCGCCAAAGGCTGCCATGGCGGGCCATACTGGGTACCGGTAACGATCGCAAATGAAGAAAGCGACGTTTGCAGCGGAATAAAGGCAGACATAGACGAGCAGAATGAAGAGTGCGTCTCGATTTCCCCATTTGCCGGCCGCCCGGAGTCCGGCGGGCGCCAGCATGAGCAGCACGACCCAACGCACCGGCAGCACCCGCAGCCAGAGATATTCCTCCTGCAAAAAAGCAAAAGCTTTGTTGTTGGGCACTTCGGCATTCCAGAGAGTGAGCCAGCATTTTTTGGCCATCAATCGGATCCAGCTCGCCGGATCCGCCTTGATCTCGTCTGCGGTTCGCCGGGTCCAGTACCTGGAGATGGCCATGGGATCCGTGTCCGGCTGGCGGCCCTGCGCGCGCATCGCCGCTTCGTAATCTTCTCGCGCCCATGTTTCCACCGAGTCCTGGTAGCGCTCGCCGTAGGTTATGCGCCGTTCCTGCTCGGGCACCATCCCGTCCGCAGTGCGTTTATTCCCCAAATAAAGTGCCACACCCCCGGCGTTTGGGATCAGGTGGAAGTGGTCGGACTGTCTCATGTTCACAACGCCCCAGGGGATCGCCATTCCCAGGGCTCCGGCGAGTCCCAGCAACGGGAGCAAGGCGGCCCGTTTGCCGCGGCGCCAGCGCCAGCCCGCAAACAGCGGGTAAATTGCGAGGAAAACAAGGATGTTGGCTCGCGCCTGCGATGCAAGAACCGTCAGGCCCCCGCAAACCACCCAGAGCAGACCGCCCTTCCAGCCTTCGGTCCCGGCTGTGTGCAGGTGAAGGAGCAGTCCAAGACAAATCAGAAACGTATAGCTGGGCTCGATCAGCAGCTCTCCTTCGAAGTAGAGCGGCACCGGTGCCAACACGAACAGCAGTCCGCCCACGACACCGCTGAGCCGATGGCGAAACAGTCGCGCGCCCAGGAGCGCCACGATGATGCCGGTCCCCACGCCCAGCAGATGCTGAACGAAGAGGGCAAGATCGATCCCCCACGTCCCGCCGATCTTATACCAAACCGCCAGAAACATCGGGTAAAGGAGAGGTCTGAATCCATGAAGCTGGTGAAGATCCTCACCCGCCAGGAGCATTCTGCCCACGGTGTCGTAATATTTTTGATCCAGCGTGGGAACGCCGTACGACGGGGAATGCGCGTGTTCAACCAGGTAACCCATCCTTACGATCAGGCCCAGCAAAGCGAGCAAAACCAGGTACTTCTTGAAACTCTGGGCCGAAATGTCCTTCCCCAAACCGGAACCCGCCGCGGCGATTGTTTCATCCGACGACGAGGAGGTATTTGCCGGATTCTCCGTTTTCATTGGCGACGGGAGAGATACTGTGAACCGGCAAACGAAGAGTCAAGCCAATGGAGGCGCTGCGGAAATAATTGATTGTTGATCTGGTCCGCGGGGCTGGTGAAGCGATCTGGCGGACATGCGAACCAAGATGTTTGATTCGAGTCCCTGGTCCAAGGTTGTTACCAGGACTGTTTTGTGAATCAATTCGTTTGTCTCACGGCAGCTTGAGCCGGTAGAACTGCTGGAGATTGGCCGAGCTCCAGGGATTGGTGAAGATGAATCCTCCGCCCGGGCCAAACGTATTGGTCGCCAGCACGGTCCAGTTCGCCAGTGGCAACGCAAGGTTGCTTGAAGTCAACACCAGGTAGTTCATGCCAGACGTGCCATTGGTGCCATTGACGATCAGGCTCGTGCCGGACAGGGAGATAGCGCCGAAGGTGGGCGAGATCGAGAGCGCCACCGTGGCGCTGGCCTGGCTTGAGAAGTCACTTTCCCCGGCCATATTCGTTGCCGTAATGCTGTAGTAATAGGTCGTGCCGGGGGTCGCGCTGGCGTCGGTGTAGTTGGTTGGAGCGATATTGCTCGCGAGTTTCGTGTCGAATCCACCCGGAATCATCGACCGGAAGACGTTATAGCCGGTGGCGTAAGCCGAGGCATTCCAATTCAAAACAATCTGCCCGTTGCCCGCTACTGCGGTGAGTCCCGTTGGTATCGGCGGGAGGGGCGGCAGTGGCACGGCGCTGATCTCCGCGGAGTTGGTCCCCTCACCCGCCTGATTGAAGGCTGAGACGACATAGTAATAAGTCGTGCCGTTGGCCAGGCCGTTGTTGGTGAATGCCACCGCCCCCACCAGGTTTGTGGCGACAGTTGAGTATGGCCCACCGGAGACAAGCGCCTGTCTTACATGGTAGCCGGCGGCATTGCCGACTCCATTCCAGGTGAGAGCCACTTGTCCGTTGCCGGCGACGGCGCTCAGCCCACCCGGAGCGGCGGGAATGGAGAGAACGCTCAAATTGAAATCATCGAACATCGCCCACGAACCGGCCGCGCCGGGACTGAGGAAGGAAACGGCAAGATATTTGCCCGCGTCTCCTGCGGTAGCCGGGTAGATCAACGTGTATTGTGAGAGCAGCCCTCCGTTGCCGGTATTGCTCAAGGCCGCCGTTGAGTTGGTCAATTGCGTCAGTGAGCCGTAGGTGCTCAACGTGCCGTCCGCTCTTAACAGTCTGACATTCTGCGAGGCATTGTTGTAGGAGCTCTTCGCCCACCAAGTCAATGTGACCAGATCGCCGGCCTGCAATGGGTATCCGACAATCTGATAGGCTCCGCTGTCGCCCTGGTCACAGTATGCGACCACCGTCCCGCCATGGACGACCACGCCGGCATTTCCAGCGATGTCCACACCCGAATCATTGTAGGTGGTGCCGGCGTTGAGCCAGCCCGCCACGTTATTGCCCGCAACATCGAAACCTTTGGTGACCTTCGTGTTGAAAACGGTTCCACTGGTGTTGGTCTCAAAACCGGGATTGATCAAGGAAACCGAAGAGTTGGGAACAACGGTGGTGACCTGCGTGGAATTGGCGCCTTCGACGCCCGCTTCGTTGACTGCCGAAACGACGTAATATGAATTTGTCCCGGCATACGGCGTGGTATAACTGGTTGCCGAAATATTCGTGACAACAGCGTAAGGGCCGCCGGAGTTTGTCCCGAACTTGAGATTGTAGGTAAAGCCATAGGCCGCGGGATTCCAGGTCAGGGTCACCCAGTTTAAAGCCTGGGCTGCAGTCAGCCCTGTCGGCGCCGACGGCACCGGCAGAGGATCAATGTTGGGCACCGCCTGGTTCGTCAATGTCAGGGAAGCCGCGGTCAACCCCGTCCCGCTGGCCGTAAGCGTCACCGTGCCCGCTGCGCGCCCCGCCTCCACCCAGGTGGCCAATTGGCCGCCTTTCATCTGGATCGTCGTGGGACCGATGATCTTCCCGTGCCCGGAAACAGACAGAGTCACCGTGTTGGCCGCGTTAGGAACGACCTGGCCGTTGGCATCCAACACACTGACGAACACCAGCCGCGCATCGCCGCCATCCGCTGAAAGCGCATCCATTCCTTCCGCATTCAAAACGATCTGGCTGGGAGTGCCGGGCGTGAACCGTGTGAACGAGGCGGCCACCAGACCGTTGGTGATTCCATCGACCCGGATAGTGCCGTTGATGCGGGTGGACAGGTTAAAGGTAAAGGGTGGATGCGGCAGGTTGGAATAAGTGGTGTCGGGCGACTGGGTGGCAAAGAGAACGCCATTGGTGTAAAGCGAAACCTGCTGGCAGTTGCTGAACACCCGGATTGCGGGCGGCGAATTGGCCTGCATCGTGTTCGCGATGTAAACCATCGGCCCACTCTGCACATTGGGCACACTGGGGACTGTCGCGTCCCGCTGACTTTGATAAAGATAATAGGAGAATTTCGGCAGCCGGTAAGTATCCATGGCCCCGCACTTGGTCGTCGTGCTCAGGTAACCGGTATAGTCGGCAAAATCCCAAACCGCATCCGCCGAGAACCAGCTCAAGGCAAGATTCAGGTCAACGCTTTGCTGCCAGTTGTCGCATTGGACCAGGAGATTGGTGTCCGGGTCTTCGCGGGCGACCCGGCTGGTCGAAGAATTGCCGCCGTAATCCCAGTCGCCGTATTCGTCAATGATGATGGGCCGGGTGTCGGTGGAGGATCTCACACCGGCCTGCGACGCGGAGCAGAACACGTCAAAAACGGTCGTGGTCCAGCCCGCGGTGAACATCTGGTTGCCCGGGAATTCGGCATGCGCGGTCGCCTGCTCGTTGGTCGCCCATGGCGTCGTGAAGGAGGATTCGTTGAGGCTGGTCTCCCAAATCACGATGGACGGGTGATTGCGGTCGCGTCGAATCATGTCCCGGCAATCCTGGTAGGTATTGTTTCTGAACGTGGAGGTATCGTTGTAAAACTGCCAGCCGGGAACGGAATCCATCACGAGCACGCCCAACTGGTCGCATGCGTCGTAAAAGGCGGTGTTGTGCGGGTAGTGGGAGCAGCGGACGAAGTCAAAGCCCGCGTCTTTCAACCGCTTCACGTCGTAATAAACCGTGCGATCCGGCATGGCATTTCCCTCGCCGTAAATATCCTGATGAAAATCTGCGCCTCTCGCAATGAATTGGACTCCATTGATCAGGAATCCGTTGTTGTGCGTCCATTGAACGGTTCGGATGCCGATCTGGGTCTGCAGGTAATCCACCGCCGCCGCTCCCTCCTGAACCACGGTGTGCAAGGTGTAGAGATAAGGATTGAAGGGGTGCCACAAATTCGGCGAGGCGGCGACGAGGGTCTCATCGAAAACATGGTTCGTGCCGGCTGCGATGGAAAATGTGTTGGTGGCGGACACCACGATATTGCCGCTCGCATCGGCCAGCGTGGAGATGACCGTCGCGCTTTGCGCAGCGCCGCTTTCATTCTGAACATCGGTCTTCACGTCCACCGTGGCGGAACCGCTCGTGACGGAGGGATAAGTCGCAAAAATCCCGCCGCCGGCGATACGATTCGCGTACACAGCATCCGTCACGTGCAAGGGATCCGTGACGTGCATTTTCACGTCCCGATACAACCCGCCGTGATATTGGAAATCCGGGTTTGAGTTGCCGGGGGCGAAATTGGAACTGGGGGTGCTGTCCAGCCGGACGGCAATCACATTGTCCGCCCCGCCGACAGTGATCAGCGGGGTCGCGTCCACCGTGAACGGCGTATAGCCGCCATTGTGCTGCACCACCAGGGTGCCATTGATATAGACGCTCGCCGCCTGCATCGCCGCCCCAAATTCGATGAAAATCTTCCGCCCGGAATACGCATTGGTTACAGTGAAATGCTTTCGATACCAGCTCACTCCCACGTAGGCCGCCGGGCTTTCCGGGGACACAAATTTTGTGGTATGCGGCAGCCCGACACTGGTCCAGGCGCTGTCATTGAACGCCGGGGTTTGGGCATTGGCAACATCGCCCTGAATATAGAGCCAGTCCGCATTGAAGTTGATATCCACCCGGTGGTTTGCGGGCGGCACGAACGCGGCGGCCTGGAGGCAGCCGATGCCGCCGGAAATGATTCCCAACTCGAGCACGAATTTCAGCAAGAACACGGTTCCTGCCCTCATCGC
>CAZFOA010000020.1:0-25779 GCA_964520205.1 uncultured Verrucomicrobiota bacterium
CGCGATCCCCCGTTCATCCAGGCAATTGCGCGCCAGCGGCGGCATCTTGAAGGCTTCGAGCGTGTTGACACGCATGAAAAGAATAGAACGCCAGATGTCGTTCGGCGCAATCAGGCGCGCGCCATCCACGCCTTCGTTGATGAGCACCTGCCCTTCGATCAAATCCTGCCTCGCCGGCGGCGTGTCGTAGCGCGCGTCAAAAGAAGCGACGGTGCCTTGTGGACGGTGACACTGCGCGCAGTTGGCGTCGAGATAGGAACGGGCACGATCTTCGATGCTTCGCGTGGCGTCATCAGCGCGCGCCAGCCGGGGATAAGCCGGGAGTTCGGCTTCGTTGAGATTCGATTCAAAGAGGCCGGCGTGATTCCAGGCGCGGAGTTGATTGTCGGTGACACCGTTTGGAAACGTGAAATCGCGATTCATTTGGCGCGTCTTGACGCCGAGCACACCGCCGGCATTGGCCGTGTGGCAAACCAGGCAATCCGACCGGCTCGGATAGTACCACAATTGCGTCCGCGTACCGGTGGCCGTCTGGATCAACACCGCCTCGGTCAGATTCGTCGCCAGCAAATCGGCGTCGCTGTTGTCGGCGCGCCATTTGTAAGTGGCGCCGTAAACGCCGCCGTTCGCATCGCGCACCAGCAGCCGGGTTTCGAGGCGGCGCCGGGCCTGCGGACGCGCTTCGTTCGTCGCGAGATCGAAATGTTTGACAAAAACCGTGCCGTTGGGGAAAGCCCATTCGCCGGTGGGAGCAAATCGAATCCGGCCGCCGCCGGGCACGGCCACCCAGCGCGATTTATCCGCGCCGTCGGACCAGAAGGCCACGTTCAGGTCGTAAGGAATCAGCGCGCCGTCCGGCACGAGCCGGCGGGTGTCCTTGAATGCGCCGGTTTGAGAAAGCCGCCGCGGCAAAATCCCTTCCGCGCGATCAGGCAGGAGCAAATAGGGTTTGGTCTGGGCGCGCGCGCCAAGTCCGCAGGTCCGGCGGGCGTCCTCGGCTGCAAGACCGGAGCCAGATGCCGCCAAAAGGAACAGTGCCGCCGCGAGGATCGCGCCGTGAAGACTGGCAATGGAAATCCACCCGACCCGGTTTTTGAAGTGCGTCTGGTTCGGATTATTGCTCACCGGCATCCAGATTCAATTCAACCGCGGTCAAAAGTCCAACGGAAAATCGGCGGATATTTTTTTTCACGTTGGGAACCGGCGCGTAGAGATAATCTCCGGCGGGATAGGCCTCGATGGCCACGTAATCATAGAGATTGACCGCCGGTTTCCTCGGAATGTCGGTCACGAAAACCAGGCCGGCGCAGATGGAGTCGGGAGTTTTGCCTTCCACGAGATGCAACGGACGGCTCGCGGAAACATTGCCCCGGACCAGCCACGAGCCCTTGAGTTCCGGTCGCATCAGATTGGTGTATCCACTGTCCACCACCAATCCTTGAGGCACGATCTGCACCACCTGGCCGCAGAGGTAGCGCCTGCCATTGATGCAGACGGTTCGGAGCGCCTCGGCCCGTTGGGACCGCGTTTTGGCCTCGTGGACAAGGTTGGTGCCCGACCCGGAACTTCCGGAGGCCGGGAGTGAAGGCGGAGTGTGATTGGCGATCCGGATCAGGTTGGTTTCCACCCCGGCAGCCGGCGTGGAGGAGGCCAGCAGCATCCAGAGGCTCGCGGCCATCGCCGATCGCCACGAAAACCGGGGTGAATCGGAGCGGTCAACCGCCGAGGATACCGGGGATGGGAGATGGCTCATGGTCCCTGAAGCGCGCGATAAAAGCGGCGCGGGAAATTTGTGGCGTTGGGATCGGTCAGATAGAACGGATTGACCGGGGGCACATTGGTGCTGATGGAAACCCAGTGCACCAGGTCGGTTGAGGCCTGGAAGACATAACTCTGGAGCGGAGCGCCGGACAGTTGCACCAGGAACACGCTGTTGCTGAACGCGCCTGCGGAGTTGAAAAACAACGCCGGCAGGATCGTGAACACGCCGCTGGCGGCCACGCTGTTGTTGAAGCCGGCTTCAAAGGCGTTGGCATTCACCACCGCGTTGCTGGTCAGGACGACCGGTCCGGAATAGACGGAAGAAAGGGCCGTCGGCAACGAGCCGTCCAGCGTGTAATGAATCGTCGCGCTGAGATTCGGATCCTGCATCGCAATACTCACGGAACCGTTGAACGTGCCGCCGTTCGGAGCGAGTGTCGGCGGGGGCAAAGCGGGCGTGCCCGACAGCCCGTTGATGAACGCCGCCACCACCGCCACCGCGTTGGAATCGATCAAATTGCGCGCCAGAGGCGGCATTTTGATCGTTCCGTCCAAGGTGTTCATCCGGTCGTAAAGCACGGAACGCCAGACGTCCTGCGGGGTCACCACGTGGGCGTTGTCGTAGCCCAGATTGCCCAGCACGCTTCCGTTGATGATGTTCTGGCTCGCCAGAAGCGTGTCGTACCGGGCGTCGAAGGTGGGCCCGGTTCCGCCGGGCCGATGGCACTGGGCGCAGTTGGCGTCGATGTAAGACCGGAACCGATTCGTCAGCGATGCGGTCAGATTGGTCAGCGCCACCAATTGCGAATAGCCGGGTATCTGCGCTTCATCGATCGCGGGGTTGAATAATCCCAGGTGATTGAAGGCCCGCAACTGATTGTCCGTCACGCCGGAAGCCGGATAAGTGAAGTTGCCGTTCAATTGCCGGGTCTTGAGACCCAGCACGTAATTGGCGGCGGGCGTGTGGCAGGTGAGACAATCGCTCGGGCTGGGATAATACCATGTCTGGGTTCGGACTCCCGTGGCGTTGGTGATGAGAATGTTTTCGTTGAGACTGCCGCTCAACAAATCCGCGTCGCTGTTGTCCGGCCGCCATTTGTAAGTGACGCCGTACACCGCGCCGTTGGGATCGCGCACGAGCAGCCGCGTTTCGAGCCGGCGCAACGGGGCATTGGTGTTGGTTTCATCGGTCACCAGGCCAAAGTGTTTGACGAACAGGGTCCCGGTCGGGAACGACCACTCACCATTCGTCGCGAAACCGATCTGCTGCGCCGCCGTATCCAGTCCGCCATTGAAGGGCAATGCCATCCACCGCGTTTTGGCCGCGCCATCGGACCAGAGCGCCACGTTCGGGACATAGGGAATGAGGCCGGGGGCTGTGAGCATGTTGGTCGTGTTGGCGAACACGCCCGTTTGCGAAAGCAATGCCGGCAACGAGCCGTTCCCGGTCTGCGGCATGTTGTAGAATGCGGGAACCGTCGTGCGCGACGTGAGGCCGTACGGCAAGCCGCTGCCGGCGTTGACTGTGATGTTGACCGGAGCCGAGGTGCTGCTCAAACCGCTGCCGTCCGTGGCCACGGCGGTCAGGGCATAGCTCCCCGCCGCCAGGCCGGTGGCCGTCAAGGCGTAAGGCAGGTTGCTGATGCTGCCCAGGAAGAGGCCGTTCGCGTAGAAAGCCACATTGTTGAGGCTGTTGTACTGAGCCGCCGCGGTGGCCGCGAGCGAAACGCTGGCGCTGGCCGTGTAAGTAGAGCCGCTGGCGGGAGCGGTCAGCACGACGCCGGGGGGCGGGTTGGTGTACGGATAAAGCTGGGTCTGCGGGAGGATCGCCTGCGCGGTCGAGGGACTGCTCCAGGCCAGTTGAGCTACAGCACCGCCCGTGTGCTCGTAATATTCCATTGTTATAGTGTACAGCTGCTGCGCGTTGAGCGCGATGGAGCCTTGGTAAGTCGTCGCCCCCTCGTCAACCCAACCGTTCACGAGTTCCTGGCCGTTGATCCACAAACGGACCCCGTCGTCCGCGGTCGCGTAAAATGTGTAGGTCTCGTTGTATTGGGGCTGCACCGAGCCCGACCAGAGAACCGTGAAATTATCGGTGCTGATGGTGGGATCCGGCGAGCCGGTGCCCCAGTTGAAATTCACGGTGGCATCCGTGCGCACCAGCGTCGGGGAACCGGTGAACGGGTTGGTCGAATTGTGGTTCGAGTAATACGCCCCCGAAAGGCCCGTCCCGCTGCCGAGGGATGAACTGTTGACAAAGCTGGCACTGGCCACCCCGCTGTTCACCGAGCCGGGCCTGGTGGCAATGGCCTGCACCTGGACGGAATTGGTGATGACAAACGGACCGGAGTAGAGCGTCGAGTTCGTGGTCGGCGCCGTGCCGTTCAGCGTGTAGTAAATGGTCGCGCCCAAAGTCGCGTCGGACAGTGTGACGGTGATCGAGTTGGTGAAAATGGAGCCGTTGGGCGAGATGGCGGGCGTGGCAAGGAAAAGGCTTCCGCCATAGACGGACAACGCGAATTTGGCGCCGACATAGACTTTGCCATTGACGATGGTGGGAACCGTCATCTTGACCGCGCCTCCAGGGTTGTCGCGCGTCAGGTTCTGGCTGCTGTTGTAAAGCTCCTGGGCGACATTGGTGGCGTTGTAGGCGTGCAATATCGATGGTCCGCCGCTCCCGTAGGCATCCGCTTGAATGTCCCACACAATCCCGTTGTTGTTGCCGTTGGCGGAGACCGCCGGCGTGCAGCCGGGAAAACCGTAGCTGGTTGTTGATTGCGACGCCGGTGTGGTTCCAATCGCCGCGTTGTTAATGCTGAACGCTTTGAGCACGTCGCCGTTCCCATGGTAATAAATGAAGTGATTGAAGTAGGCGGGCGAACTCCAGGTGCCGCCGACCGCGCCGGGTATTTCCTGCACGATGGCGTTGTCGTTCGCGACGTTGTAATGGCCCATGTTGTCGCGGTCCACCAGATAGATTTTTCCTTCCTTGCCGCAACCCACAATCAAATTCGTGTGGGCCGAGCTTCCCACCGCACTCGGCAACAACAACGGTCCGCCGGAACCGACGTCGGAATCCGCGGAGGACAGGCTGGCCTGGTTGAAGGGGGTGAAATAATCCGCCACGGCCAATTTGCTGGACGTGGAAAGTCTGACGAAACTGTCGCCATACTCCGTCCCATTCGTGTTGGCATTAAACGGTCCGTTGCCCACTTCAAAATACAGGTTCGTGTTCGCGTCCACACTCAGTCCGTTGCCCCCCATCCAGATGCCGCATTCGCCGGCGTTGGGACCCCAGACGGCGATCGTGGAATTGGGACTGGTATTAAACACGTAATTGGTCAGGAGCTGGAGATTGGCGGGGTTGTAGCCGAGAATCCAACCGTGATACGGGTCGGTATCCGCGTAGCCGGTGTACGTCACATACAGAATCCCGCCTGCCAGCGTCATGGCGCAGCGGTTAAACGACTGTTCCGCGTTGAAGGCCAGCTTTCCACCGGAGCTGTCCACACCCCCTCCGGAAATCGTCACCGCGACGAGCACGGGGCTGAAGGACCGCTCGTTGCCGTTGGTGATGTTCAAGGCGTGAATCCGGTGATAATAGTTGGTCCCTTCATGCGTGAAGGCATCCACGTAAAGAGTGCCGGAAACCGGATCGATCACCGGAGTGCCCGTGATGCCCATCTCCGGAGTCAAGTCGTGATAAGGTCCGTAGCGATTGCCGAAGTCGCTGTTCGGCATCACCGCCGAAACACCCAGATTGGTCTGCCACAACAAACCGCCGTTCGACCCCGCGTTGCTGTCGGCGTCAAAGGCGTAAACGCTGTCGTGCTCGGTGGCCGCAAAGACCACGTTATGCACTCCCTGACCGGGAATGTTCAGATTCGTCATGACCAGCGGCTGCGCGTAAACATGCCCGTCCACCGCATAGGAAAACAGGCGGCCAAAGCTGCCGACATTCACGTTCCCGGGCGTCAGGAAGGTTTCGTTTGTGTTCGCGCCGTCCCGGGTGTTGTCGTTGTGATAAGTCAACATCGACACCAGGGTCACCACCGGATTGGCCGCCAGCGTCGTGAAGCTTTGGGAGGGCGCGGCCCAGGCCGTGCCGGCACTGTTCACCGCTTTGGCGGTGTAGAAATAAGTCGTGTTCGTCGCCAGCCCCGATACCGTCGCCGCGAATGATCCCGACTGCTGGCCCAGCCCGACACTGTTGGCCCAGGCAAACGCGTTGGTTCCGCCATCGCTGGTTCCATAGTAAAGCGTCACCACCGGCAACGCGCCGCCCGTCAAAACAATCCGCCCGTTGAGCGTCGCCACGTTTGCCTGGATGCCCGTGACCGGAGAATTCGTCACCACCGGCGCCGTGGGCGGGCCGGCCAGGGACAACCCCGCGTCAAAAATCGCGTCAAAACCGTGGCTGCTCCCGAACGTGATCAACCCGCCGCTCGTGGGAATCAAACCGATTTCACCGCCGGCATAGGGATTGCCGCCGGCGACGCCCATTGCGTCCCAACCGCCGCCCGCGACCGCTTTGCCGAAAGAATAGGCGTAGGTTGTGGCGGGAGACAGCGCCACCGAAAGTCCACTCCACTGCAACCAATCCCCGTCAACGTAGCTGACCGGGCTGGCGCTGATGTAAGTCGCCAGCAGGGTCGCATTGCCGCCCGACACGGAATAAATGTGCAGCAAATAATTGATCGCGCCTCCGGGGGAACCGCCGCCCGAATCGAGCCCGGCGCTCTGCAGCGACAGGGAGGTCAATTGATATCCGCCCGAATTGGTTCCCGTGATGAACGTCTGGCCCGGTTCACCCGCGCCATGGTCCGTCTGATTGTCGGTGTAATAATTCAGCGTGTCAGGAAAGGTCATGTTCCCGACCGCGCCCAACTGGGAAACGTCAAAGGGACCCGGTGCCGGAGCCGTGGTGCCCAAGTCCAGCAGCGTCACCGGAGTTTGAGCCAATGCCGCGTGCGAAAGGACAAGCGCCAGCGCGGCAACAGCAGCAGTTTCAAGGATTTTCATGTGCAGGCAAGGTCGCGTCAGCGGGTATACTGCGATCGACTGGAACCGCCTCCATTGCGAAACGTCTCAGTCATGCACAGTAATCACTCTAACTGTGAATATTAACAGAATTTCGGCCCAAGTAAAGCTTAAATTTGGCATTAACATCGTTAAGCATCATTCCATGGCCGCGAGATCGTTTGTCGCGAAATCGTTTTGACTCGTCGTGTGGCTGGGCTATTCTTGGCGCTCCTGTTTCCGGGGACTGGCGGCATTGGCTCCAGGAGCCGGCGGGGCAGCCGTCGCCCCTTTTCGGGAATTGATTTTATGGCAAAGCTGTCGATTCGAGATTTGAATGTTCGCGGGAAGCGCGTTTTCGTGCGCGTGGATTACAACGTGCCGCTGGAAGAGCAAGACGGCCGGATGATCATCACGGATGACACCCGGATCAAGGAAACGCTGCCCACGCTCAAGCTGCTGATCGAACAAGGCGGCAAACTGATTCTCAGCGCCCATCTCGGCCGCCCCAAGGGCCAGCGGGATCCGTCCCTGTCGCTGCGCCCGGTCGCCGCCCGGCTGGCCGACTTGCTGGGCCGCCCGGTGGCGTTCGTGGATGATTGCATCGGCGACAAGGTCGAGAAAACGGCCGGCGCGCTGAAAGACGGCGACGTGCTGTTGCTCGAAAATGTCCGGTACTACAACGAGGAGGAAAAAAACGATCCGGCCTTCGCGGAGAAGCTCGCCCGGGTGGCCGAGGTTTTCGTGAACGACGCCTTTGGCGCCGCGCACCGCGCCCATGCCTCAACCGAGGGCGTCGCCCGTCTCGTAGCCAAACGCGGCGGTCCCTGCGCCGCAGGCCTGCTCATGGAGCGCGAGCTGAAGTTTCTGGGCGATGAATTGGAGAAGCCCGCGCGCCCGTTCGTCGTCATCCTCGGCGGCGCCAAGGTGTCGGACAAAATCAAAGTCATCGACCGCCTGCTGGAAAAGGCCGACGCCATCCTCATCGGCGGCGCGATGGCCTACACGTTCCGCCTCGCCCAGGGCTACAAAACCGGCAAATCGCTCGTCGAACCCGACAAAGTGGACATCGCGAAAGCCGCGCTGGAAAAGGCGAAGAGCCGGCAGGTGAAGTTCCTGTTGCCGGTGGACGACGTGGTCGCCACGCCGGTCAAGACCGACAAGCTCGACAAAAAAGGCAGACCGGTCATCGAATACCAGAATCCGCGCACGTCCACCGACATGAATTGCCCGGACGACGCGGCCGGACTGGATATCGGACCGGCGACAGCCAAGGCGTATTCGGCCGAAATCAGCCGGGCGAAGACGATTCTTTGGAACGGGCCGATGGGGTTGTTCGAGAACAAACAATTTGCCGCCGGCACGAACGCCGTCGCGCAAGCCGTGGCCGACGCCACGCAGAAGAACGGAGCCAAGAGCATTATCGGCGGCGGCGACAGCGTGAAAGCGCTGAACAAGGCGAAGCTGGGGGACAAAGTCAGCTTCATGAGCACCGGCGGCGGCGCGAGCCTGGAATTCCTGGAAGGCGCCGTTCTGCCGGGCGTGGCGGCTCTGAGCGAGAAAACAATTTGAGATGGAGCACCCCGTCTCCTGCCAGGCGATTTTGAAATGAACAAAGAACGAAAATTAATCATTGCCGGAAACTGGAAGATGAACAAAACCGTCGCCGAGGCGCTGGACCTCGTGCGCGGCCTGAAAATCGAACTGGCGAACGTGAAGGAAGTGGACATCGTGGTCTGCCCGCCGTACACCGCCCTGGGCGAAGTGTCCAAAGCGGTGCTGGATTCGAACATCCGCCTCGGCGCTCAGAACATGAGCGAGCACAACGTCGGCGCCTACACCGGCGAAATCGCCGCCGTGATGCTCAAGGAGTTTTCGGTCCGCTACGTCATCCTCGGCCACTCGGAGCGCCGCCAGTATCAGAAGGAACCGGACGCCTTGATTTCCAAGAAGGCGCTCGCCGTGCATGCGGCTTCACTCAAGCCGATCGTCTGCGTCGGGGAAACGCTCGCCGAACGCGAAGGCGGCCAGACCCAGAAAGTATTGGAGACGCAGATCCGCGGCAGTCTCGCCGGGCTGTCGAAAGATCTGATGGCCGAAACCATCGTCGCTTACGAACCGGTCTGGGCCATTGGCACCGGCAAGACGGCGACGACGCAGCAGGCCCAGGAAACGCATGCCTTTATACGGGGTGTGCTGGCCAAAATGTTCGACGAAACAGTTGCCCGGCGCGTGCGAATCCAATATGGTGGCAGTGTCAAACCCTCCAACGCGCGCGAGTTGATGAGCCAACCCGATGTGGATGGCGCGCTGGTGGGCGGAGCGGCGCTGGAAGCCAGGAGCTTTGCCGACATCATCAAAAATTCGATTTAAGCGATAATTGTATGGTATTTGTTATCGGTCTGTTGACCTTCGTCATGGTGCTGGACTGCCTGATCCTGATCCTGCTGGTCCTGATTCAATTGCCAAAGAAAGAGGCGGGCGCCGGTGTTGCCTTCGGTGGCGCAGCCACGGACGCACTCTTTGGCGCCGGCTCCGGCAACGTCCTGACGAAAACCACCAAGTACGCGGCCGTGGCTTTCTTTGTCCTGGCAATCGTGCTTTCTCTGCTGCAAAGCCATCAATTCCATCGCCGCAGCTCGGAGTTTCGCCAGATCCTCCAGCAACAACAAAACCCGCAGGTCCCGCAACTGCCTCCGGCGGCATCGACCCAACCCACGACACCGGGCGCGGGCACGCCGCCCGCGCAGGCTGCCCCCCCAACCGGCACGAATCTGCTGTTGAGCTTGCCTCCAATCGCGGCACCGCCGGCGACGACGACCAACCCGGCTTCCGCTCCGGGGAAATAGGCAGTGATGAACGGCCCGCCGAGCGCCTTGATCGAAAGTCGGAGGCCGGAGGCCGGAAGCCAGAAGTCAGAGGCCAGAAGTCCGAGGTTCCGCCTGCCGCTCTCCACTCTCCGTCCTCTGCCGTCTGTCTTCTGTCTTCTGGCTTCCGTCCTCTGCCTGCTGACGTCCGGCTGCTTCCGCCGCGAGCCGGCTGCGGACATTACCATCATCAACGGCGCGGAACCGGAATCGCTGGATCCGGCCATTGTCACCGGAGTCCCCGAATGGCGAATCACCAAGGCGTTGTTTGAAGGGTTGACCCGGCTCGACGCCCACACGGGGCGCCCGGTTCCCGGGCTGGCGGAATCATGGGAAATCTCCCCGGATGGCCGCGTTTACACCTTTCACCTCCGCCCCAACGCGGTCTGGTCCACGGGTGAGCCGATCACCACCGCCGATGTGGTTTGGTCCTGGTTGCGGGAGTTGAATCCCGACACGGCCAGCGACTATGCAGGTCAATTGTTCTATATCCAGGGCGCCGAGGACTATTACACCGGCAAAGCCAGGGACGCCGGGCAATTGGGCGTTCACGCGTTGGATGCGCATACGCTGCGGGTGGAATTAAACCTGCCGTTGCCGTTCTTTCTTGACCTTTGCTCCGTGCCGGCGCTGGCCGTCGTGCCTCGGCAAACCATCGAACGTTACGGGGACCGTTGGCTCAACGCCAAACCTCTCCCCACGAGCGGCGCTTTTCAACTTGGCGCCTGGCGCTTGAACGACCGGGTCCGGCTCGTCCGCAATCCGCGCTATTGGGACGCGGCGCATACCGCCTCGGAGATCATTGACATTCTGCCCATCGGTTCGGCGAATACCGCGTTGAACCTCTACGTGACCGGCGGCGCCGACATCGTGTGGGATAAGGACCTCGTCCCGTTCGAACTGCTGGACCTCATGGTGAAACGGCCGGACTTCCACGAGTTTGACATGCTGGGCACCTATTTTTACCGGTTCAACACCACGAGGCCGCCGTTCAATGACGTCCGCGTCCGGCTGGCATTCGCGCTCGCCACGGATAAAACACGCCTCGTTCAAAAGCTTTTTCCGACCGGTGAAAAACCCGCGGCCCACTTCGTGCCCGACTCGACGGCGAACTACCAATCGCCAGCGGGACTGCCGTTCGACCCGGAGCAGGCGCGACGTTTGCTGGCCGAAGCCGGGTTTCCGGACGGCAAGCGTTTTCCCCCGGTCGAATATGCGTTTCCCGCGGCAGCCGGTGGCGCCGGTCATGTCCAGGGCAAGATTGCCGTCGAACTTCAGCAAATGTGGCGCGACGCAATGGGAGTGAACATCGAGCTGCGCCAGATCGAGCGCAAAATTTTCTACAACGCGCAATCGAAACTGGATTTCGACCTGTCCGGTTCAAGCTGGATCGGAGATTACAACGACGCCAACACATTCCTCGATTTGTTCACCAGCAACAGCGGCAACAACCGCACCGGCTGGAAGCATCCCCGCTACGATGAGCTTTTGCACAACGCAAATCTGGAAACAGACATGGGCCGGCGCGCGGCGCTGTTCCAGCAGGCCGAACGGATTCTGGTCAACGAGGAAGCGCCGATTGTGCCACTCTATTTTTTTGAAGGATTCAACTCCTTCGACCCTTCAAAAATTCAAGGCATTTATCAGAATGCCCTGGACGAGCATCCCTTGCAGTTCATTCATAAAGTCAGGAAACAATCCGCCGCCGGCCGGCCCCCGGCAGTCACGGCGGCCCTGGCAAACGGGCCGCGGACGATGAACCACTGACATGTATTTTCTCAAACGCCTCGCTTTCGCGATCCCGCTGTTGCTGGTCATCAGCCTGCTGTCGTTCCTGCTGGTGCATGCCGCGCCGGGCGGGCCGTTCGACCGCGAACGCGCGCCGGCTTCCCCGGAGATCAAGCGGCAAATCGAGGCCAAGTACCATCTCAATGAACCGCTCCTGAAACAATACCTGCGCTATCTGGGTTTGGTTTGGGAGCAAGAGCCCGACGGGCGCTGGCATCGCGCGCCCGCAAGCTGGGACGTCTCGCTCAAATACCGGAATCACTCGGTCAGCGACATCATCAAACAGGCATTCCCGGTCTCGATGCTCCTGGGATCCCTCGCTTTCGGCTTCGCCATGGGCGTCGGGCTGCCGCTCGGTTTTTTAAGCGCGGCCCGCCGCGGGCGATGGGAGGATTACGCGGGAAGTTTTTTTGCGTTATTGGTCGTGTGCGTGCCGGGACTGGTGCTCGCGCCGCTCTTGATCATAGTGCTGGCCATCCAATACCGGCTGTTGCCGGTGGCGCTGTGGGAATCGCCGCTGCACGCCATTCTGCCAACCATCGCCCTCGGCTTGTTTTACTCCGGCAAAATCGCCCGCCTGCTGCGCGAAGGAATGCTCAACACCGTGCAATCCGAATTCATCACCGCCGCCCGCGCCAAAGGCCTCGGCGAAAACTCGCTGCTGCTCCGGCACGCCTTCCGGATCGCCGTGTTGCCGGTGGTTTCCTACTCCGGGCCGATGGTCGCCGATTTGCTGACCGGATCGTTCGTCATCGAAAATATTTTCCAAATCCCCGGCCTGGGCGTCTATTTCATCAACAGCTCGTTGAACAAGGATTACACCCTGACCGTGGGGCTGGCGATACTCTATGCCGCAATCCTGATCGTGCTGAATTTGGCCGTGGATTTCGCCTACACGCGGCTCGACCCGCGGGTGCAATATGAGTGAACCGGTCGAGAGTCGAACGTCGAAAGTCGAAGGCCAGACGGTCGGGCTGCCGAACTCAGCCGCCGCTCACTCTCGACCCAGTCCATGGCGGCGCGCCTGGAGCCGCTTTCGCCGCAACCGTCTCGCCGTCTTCAGCGCCGGGTATCTGGGCATCCTGATTTTCCTGATCGCCCTGTGGCCCCTGGGTCTGTGGTTGGGCGGCAGAGCGGGTCCCACAGGCGCGGAATTGGCCCGAGCTTATGCTCCGGACCGGTTGTCGGATGCCCAGTTCAAGCCCCCCGGCTTCCGCCATTGGTTCGGGACCGACGACCATGGCCGCGACGTGTTTTCGCGGGTTTTGTATGGGGCCCAAATCTCGTTGCTCGTCGGAGTTGCCGGCGCGGGCGTGAGCCTGATCATCGGTGTTTTGTGGGGCGCCACTGCCGGGTACGCGGGCGGGCGCGTGGACAGCCTGATGATGCGGATTGTGGATGTGCTTTACTCCCTGCCTTCCATCATTTTCGTGATCGTCCTGCTGACGACGCTCGGCGAACTGTTGAAACAAACGCATTGGGTTCAGCAATCGCCGGTGCTGCTCAAGCATTTTCGCGTCGCATTCCTGTTCGTCGGCCTGGGCGCGGTTTCCTGGTTGACCATGGCGCGCATCGTTCGCGGACAGGTGCTGTCTTTGCGCACCCAGCCGTTTGTGGAGGCCAGCCGCGCGCTGGGAGCCGGCCCGCTGCGGATTCTGGGCCGTCATATCATCCCCAATGTTCTCGGTGTCGTGATCGTTTACCTCATGCTCACGGTGCCAGGCATTATTCTCTACGAAACGTTCCTGAGTTTCCTGGGCCTCGGTATCCAGCCGCCGATGGCCAGCTGGGGATCGCTCCTCGCACAGGGTGTGGACCAAATCAATCCCATCCGGATTTACTGGTGGCTGGTGGTGTTTCCGGGCGCCGCGCTGGTCCTGACGTTGCTCGCGCTCAATTTTGTCGGCGACGGCCTGCGGGATGCCTGGGATATAAAAGGCCGGTCGTAGCCGTCACGCAGACAGGCGCAAAAGCTGTCGCCGGACCGGTTCAGCCGTCAAACTGCTCCCCAGCGTTCACCATCAAATCCCTTGACCGGGGACGGCAGTTTGCGGCTTCGGATTTCGAGCCTCGGCACGGAAATCCGGATGACCAGCCGTCTCTGTTCCGGGCGGAGCCGCTCCCGGTAGAACAGGAGGTTCAGAAAGAAATTGTTGCGTTGGATTCTCATAACTCGAATTCGTCCGAAATCATCAAGCCAGTGTCCGCATGCGATTGAATTTGCGGAGACTTTGCCCCAGGACCTTGTCAAACCCGTGGCGGCCAAGTTACAAAACGGAAAAGACCGGACGCGTCTGACGCTGGCGAAAAGCCAG
The DNA here is from genome assembly GCA_964520205.1 of uncultured Verrucomicrobiota bacterium. GTDB lineage: Bacteria > Verrucomicrobiota > Verrucomicrobiia > Limisphaerales > BOG-1460 > CAZFOA01. The sequence continues at coordinate 13,751 of CAZFOA010000020.1, forward strand.
GGCATTGCAGACAAAGCCAAAAAAACAGGCCGCGGCCACACACGGTTTTGGCCACGGCCCGATTATATTTCGAGGAACTGACGACGCGCTTTCAAACGTCTGCGCGCCGGGACACTTTATCCCCCCGAAATGCGGCAACCGCATGTCGGACGCGTGACAATTTGGAAAATCCGGGCGGCAAGTCAGCCCGGGACAAAGCCGAAAGACAGAGGTCGGACGTCGGCGGAGAGCCGCGATTCCGAAGCGCGGGTGGGTTCTAGCCCGATTTCTGCGGGGATAGCGCGGCGGGTCCTCGGGCTGGAGCCGACTTGGTTGCAGCCGCCTTTTTCTGCTTTGCCGCCTTCGCGGGGGCCGACGGCTTTGTCGCAACGGCTTCGGCTGCGGTCGCCTTGGCAGGAGCCGCCGCCTGGGTTGACGTCGCCACAATCGGAGTTGGCTCGGTTGAAGTCGTCACACCTGAAGCTCCCTTGGTTGTAGCGGTGGTAATTGGGGCCGCCACTGCTTTGACTGCCGCCGCGTGAGCCGCCGCGGCCGCGGCTACTGCCGCTTGGGATGCCGCCACCTGGGCCGCCTTGGTTTGAGCGGCTATGGTTTGGGCCGCCACAGTTTGGGGCGTCGCGGGTTGTGCCGGCACCGTCGAAGGCGCCGCGTGTTCTTTCTCATTGGATGTAGAAAAGATAGCGCCAGCCTCCCGCTTCTGCTTCTCCGAGAACTTCGGGTGAAATTCAATCTGATGCCATACGCGGTCCATTTGCTTGCGGTTGCTGACAATGGAATACACCTTGAGCAATTGCAACCGGAGCGGGAATTCATCAGGTTTGAGCTTGATCTCCTGCTCGAGGCGCTCAATGGCGGTTCCATAACAGCGCGTCTCAATCAGGTCTTCAATGGCATCGGAATGCAATCCCTCCTGGGGAGCAGGCGGGGCGGCGGGAACGCCCGAATCTGCTCCCGCAGTCGCCAGTTTAAATTTGCCGATATTGCCGATAGGTTTCCCTGCCTCAGCCTCAACTTCGCGCCGGCGAATTAGCAAGGACCATGCCCCGGCGCCCACACCAGCCAACACAAACAGACACAATACCCAAACCCAGCCCCCATGCCGGGGACGGGGCTTGTCCTCGTCGAGAACACTCGTGGTTCTCTGCCAGTTTACGGGGACTCCAACCTCCGTTGATTCCTTGGGCAGGGTGAACCGCTCGCCGTTGATGCTGGCGACGGTGATGGTATTGGTCGTAATGGCCAGCAGCTTGGCGTTGTTAAGCTCGATCGCGGGGTCCGTGCACTTCACGCGGACCTGGGAGCCAACGGGCATTCCCATGAACGAATCGGTTCCATCCAGCGCCGGCGCCGGCGGCACATCATGGAGCGTTGAAGTGTCGGCGTAAGCCACAAGGGCGGCCGGATTCACCACAATCAAACCCAGGGAAATAATGCCCGCTTGAATCAGCCGGCGAAGCGGAGCGACGCTGATGCTGCCCGAGCCATACTGGTTGACTCGACCTCCGGGACGCTGGAACCTCATTGTCCCGGCGATGCGATGTCGCCGCCGCAAGCCAAGGGCAAATGTTTCGCGCAAATGCATATGTTCCTGTTTTTCAACGTGTGAGCAGCATGCCGTATGCCTATCGGCAGGATTTGGACGGCCCTTTAGGATGATTCTCGGGTGCGGTTTTCGCAGAGATCTGGAGGTGAAATGTCTGCCTGCCCACTCCGCGCGTCCTGGAAAGCCACCGGTTGCTTTTCTTTTGGAACTGCTCACGGGCCATGAACCGGCTGCCGGAAGCCGCACTTTCCCGACACTTGATTGACTGCGCTACAAGTGCCTTGTGTGTAATTGGATGACAACCTTTTGTCGCATATGCAACAAAAGGTTGCACATCGTTCAGCGAGCAGGTTCACGAAAACGGTAATGAGTCCGCCTGTTGGGGGGAGGATTCCCCTGTTGCACCAATTGGGTCCGAAGGCGCGGGGCAGGTTTCGAACAACGGCCCTGAAGACGCGCGCGCTTCCGCCGCGGCGGGATTGTCGCGTCGTCTGATGGCCCCGGTTGCCGCGAAGTCCCGCCACAGGGCGGGAGAGCGAGTCCGATTGACCGGCGCTTTCGGGCCGCGAAAAAACCAAGGGTTCAAGGTCCGTGAGCCGTTCAAAAAGGAACAGGAAACGACCGACGAGCCGGACGCTCGCCCCTCCGAAGAAGCATTCGGACCCACCACCCGAGAAAGTCGGTGTTGGCATTTGATCACCGGCGATTTAGTCTCGGGAGCGATGAGTATTCTGGCAGAATTGGATTGGCGGGGACTGGTTGCCGACTGCACCGACCGCGTCGAGTTGGCCAAGCGCATCCAGTCCGGCCCCGTGACGCTCTACTGCGGTTTCGATCCAACCGCGGACAGCCTGCATGTGGGCAATCTGGTTCCACTGTTGGCGCTGCGCCGGTTTCAAATTCTGGGTGGGCATCATCCCATTGCGCTGGCCGGCGGCGCGACCGGTTCCATCGGCGATCCCAGCGGCAAGACACAGGAGCGCCAGTTGCTAACCAAGGAAGTCCTCGACGGCAACATCGCCTGCGTGAAGGAGCAGCTCAAACGGCTGCTCGACTTCGAGGCGAAGACCAATCCCGCCCGTCTCGTGGACAACGCCTCCTGGACGGCGAACGTTTCGCATCTCGATTTCCTGCGCGACATCGGCAAGCATTTTTCCGTCAACCAAATGGTTGCCAAGGAAAGCGTCCGCGCCCGGATGGAAGACCGCGAGGTGGGCATCAGCTACACTGAATTCAGCTACATGCTGCTCCAGGCGTTTGACTTTTACGTGCTTTGCCGGGACCACAATTGCGAACTGCAGATCGGGGGCAGCGACCAGTGGGGCAACATCACCGCCGGCATTGACCTCACCCGGAAGAAACTCGGCAAAACGGTTTACGGGCTCACGCTCCCGCTTATCACCAACGCCGACGGCTCAAAGTTCGGCAAAACGGCCGCCGGCGCCGTCTGGCTCGACCCGAAGAAGACCAGCGTCTATCGCTTTTACCAGTTCTGGATCAACACCGATGACCGTGATGTCATTCGCTATTTGCAATTTTTTTCCATGGAACTTTCGAAGGACGAAATTGACGAGCTTGCAAGAAAGCACGAACAAAATCCGGGCGCAAGAGACGCGCATCGAAAATTGGCCGGGGAGATGACGGCATTGATCCATGGCAAGGATGGCGCTGGGAAAGCCTGGATCGCGAGCGACGTTCTCTTCGGCGGAAAACTCGACCCGCTAAAATCAGGCTGGGATTTGATACTCGATGAAGTTCCGACGAAAGAAATTGAAATCACGAAGCTGGGTGGCGCAGGTATGCCGTTGGCAGAACTGGTTGTTCACTCCGGCTTGTGTTCGTCAAAAGGCCAGGCGCGAAAGGACATCGAAGCCGGCGGTGTTTACGTGAACAACGATCGTGAAACAAATTTCCAGCGCGCAATCACGACGAACGATTTGCATTCCGAAAAATACATCCTGTTGCGCAAAGGCAAGAAGAACTACGTCGTCGTGTCCGCGAAATAGCCATGGAGTGTTTCATCGCCGTCACGGTGCTCTGGGTATTCTCCGTATGCCTGCACGAATTTGGCCACGCGCTGACGGCGTATTATGGCGGCGACCACACGGTTCGCGAAAAGGGGTACCTCACCATGAACCCGCTGCACTACACTCACCCGGTCTATAGCCTGCTGATGCCGGTGGTTTTCATGATGCTGGGCGGGATCGGACTTCCCGGCGGGGCGGTTTATATCGAGCGCCAATTGCTCCGCTCCCGCGCCTGGGATACCTGGGTGTCGCTCGCGGGTCCGGCGATGAATGTGCTCCTGGTCTTGTTGATCGCCCTCGGGTTCAAATCCGGCCTGCTGCACAATGATCCGGAGCATCTGGCCTCGGTTGTTTTCGGATTCCTGCTGCAATTGCAGGTCAGCGCCGTCCTCCTGAACCTGCTTCCCATTCCGCCCCTGGACGGTTTCCAGGCCCTGGCGCCGTGGCTGCCCCAGGAAATGCGGGAACGTTTTTTCGCCCTGTCAGGCCGAGGCGGCATGTTGCTGTTTATGGTCCTCTGGTTCATCCCGCCCGTGAACGACGCCTTCTGGAACGTCGTCTGGCACATCAGTGCCGCCTTGGGCGTCAATCCGTACATGGGTTACGTGGGCTGGAAAGCGTTCCGCTTCTGGGAACACTGAAACCGCCGGCCGCCGTTCAGAGCATTTTCAAAAAAGCTGTAGCCGGAGCGCGGCGTTTTCGCCGCTTCAACGTCGCGTCCCCATTCGATTTCGAAGCGGGCTGAAGCCCGCGCTCCCCTGCGTGAAATGCTGTGCAGCGGCTACGGTTTTGTTTAAAACGCTCCAGCAGCTCGTTTAAAAACTTATTCCGTTGCAGGAGCCGGCGTGAGGAGGCTCAAATCTCTTCAAGAACGACGGCGAATCTGGAAACTCCTCGCGTCGTCTCTTGCCTATTTGACGCGCTGTCAGCGAACGCTCCGCATCACCCGCGCCATTTGCAAGGCGGTCTGAGCGGCTTCCGTGCCGCGATTGTGCTTGGTGCCAAGGCACCGCACACGCGCGTGCTTTTCCTTTTCAAAGATGAACACGCCGTGAATCACGGGAATTTTGTGCTGCACTTGAATCTGAGCCAGCGCATGAGTGACGCCCCAGCCAATGTGCTCGGCGTGGCTGGTTTCACCTTGAAACACGACGCCGAGACAGAGGATGGCGGACAGGCGGGACGCGGGAGGCGGGACGCGGGACGCGGAAATCGAATGCTTTTCCGCCAGCCGTGCGGCGACAGTCGGAATTTCAAATGCGCCCGGCACGCGCACAATCCGGACTCTTGCCCCGGCATTTTGCAACTCGGCCCGCGCCGCGCGCAGCATCGCGTCCACATACTCCCGGTTGTACTTTGACGCGACGATGGCGAACGAACCGCCGTCATGGCGCGGCTTGCCTGCCCTGACCCTTTTTAGCATGGCGGCATTCTCCGCTCACAATTCCCAATTCGCAATTCGTAAATCATGAACTCACAGCAGGTGTCCCATCTTCTTCCGCTTGGTTTCCAGGTAGCGCGCGTTGTGCGGATTGGGTTTGGTGCGGATCGGCACCTGCTCGGCGATCTTCAGCCCGTAACCGCCAAGACCGACGACTTTCCGCGGATTATTCGTCAGCAGCCGGATGGTTTTCAATCCCAGGTCCGTGAGTATTTGCGCGCCCAGACCGTATTCCCGCAGGTCCATGCCGTATCCCAGTTTTTGGTTGGCCTCCACCGTGTCATAGCCCTGTTCCTGCAATTTGTAGGCTTTGATCTTCGGCGCCAGCCCAATGCCGCGCCCCTCCTGCCGCATGTAAACGACCACCCCGCAACCGGCCTCGGCGACCTGCCGCATCGCCTGGTGCAACTGCGGCCCGCAATCGCAGCGCCGCGAACCGAAAACATCGCCGGTGAGACATTCGCTGTGCACGCGCACGAGGACGTTCCTCTTGCCGGCAACATTCCCGCAAACCAGCGCGAGATGATGCCGGCCGTCGATTTTCGAGCGGTAAAGGTGCAGATCAAAATCGCCGTAATCGGTCGGCAGCTTCACCACTTCCACCCGCTCAACCAGTTTCTCGCGAGTGCGGCGGTAGTGGATGAGGTCGGCAACGGTGCAAATCTTCAGGTGATGGCGCTTGGCGAATTTAACCAGTTGCGGCAGCCGCGCCATGGTGCCGTCATCGTTCAGAATTTCGCAGAGGATGCCGATGGGCCGGCAACCCGCCAGGTTGGCCAGGTCCACGGCCGCCTCGGTATGGCCGGCGCGTTGCAACACGCCGCCCGACCGCGCGCGCAATGGAAACACGTGACCCGGCTGCACCAGGTCTTCCGGCACGGCCGTGGGATCGGCCAGGATGCGAATCGTTTCGGCCCGATCGGCGGCGCTGATGCCGGTGGTCACGCCGCGCGCGGCGTCCACGCTGACTTGAAAATCAGTTTTGAAACTCTCCCGGTTTTGCTGCACCATCCGCTCGATGCCCAGTTGCTGCAAGCGCTCGGAACTCGTCGGCACGCAAATCAACCCCCGCCCGTGTTTGGCCATGAAATTCACCGCCGCCGCCGTGACGAACTGCGCCGCCATGATCAAATCGCCTTCGTTCTCGCGGTCGGCGTCGTCCACCACAATCACGATTTTGCCCTTGCGCAAATCGGAGATGATGGACTCGATCGAATTGAACCGCTGTTTCATAAACCGGAACAGACTAGTCAACCGGGTGCCGATTACCAATCCCAAAACGGCAGAAGAGGCTCCCCGGCGCCATTCTACGGGTGTTCGATTGGAATCGCCTCATCAACCAGCATCACGGGAATGTTCTGCCGGATTGGGTAGATGAATTTTCCATCGGCGCGAACCAATCCTTCATCGATTTGTTCCTTCACCGGCTGGCCGGCGCGATTCCGCAAGCTGCCCGCGGCGATCTGCTGATTCAACCTGTCCAAGAGCCCGGCGTCCGCCGCGCGCACATCCTGGTGTGTTTCCGGACAGCAAAGCATTTTCAACAATTGGGAATCCATGTTCTTCCTGCGGGACTCTGTGAACGCTGCTACAGCTTCAGTGCTTTCATTGCCGCGACGTAAACCTGTTTCAATGGCACCTTCGCCCGCTCCGCCGCTTTCCGGCATGACTCGAATTCCGGGGCGGTTTGCACGGTCTCGCCCTCGAGTTTGCCCAGCTTGACGGTGACGGGGCCGAACCGGGTTTTCGCCGTGGTGAATTCGCGGCGGAGCTTGCGGCGTTCCGCCAGGTGGCGCCGCACGCCGAAAGCCGTCGTTTCACGCAAAACCAGTTCGCTGAACTCGTCGGCGTCCGCCTCGGCGCACAACACCGTGAGCAACACGCCGGGCCGGTTCTTTTTCATCTGAATCGGCGTGTGAAACACGTCCAGTGCGCCGGCGGCAAAGGCTTTTTCGACAAAATGACCGAGGATTTCGGCGTTGATGTCATCCAGGTTCGTTTCCAGCACCGCGATGGTGTCGGTCTCCCAATCCCGGCCGCCCGTGGGGCCGGCTTTGGACTTTGAACTTCGGACTTTGGACTCATTTCCCAGCACCGCGCGCAACACATTGGGCCGGGTCTTGTTCTCTCGAGTCCCCACGCCGAACCCGATCTTGTCCGCCGCCAAGCCGTCCATCGGGCCAAAATGTTCCACGAACTCCGCCACCAGTGCCGCGCCAGTGGGTGTGACCAGTTCATGCGGCTCGTCGCATTGGGTCACGCCGATGCCGCGAGCGCCCAGTATGGCAAGCGTGGCCGGTGCCGGAACCGGAAAGCGCCCATGATCGCAATCCACCCAACCCACGCCCTCGATCACCGGCGATGCCAGCACTTGCGGTTTGCCGAGCATTTCCAGCGCGAGGCACGTGCCGACGATGTCCACAATCGAATCAACCGCGCCGACCTCGTGGAAATGCACTTTTTCCGGCTGCAGACCGTGGATTTTTCCCTCGGCAACGGCGATGCGCTCAAACACGGCCACGGCTTTCCGTTTCACCCACGGCGTCAAACCACTCCGCTTGATGAGCGCGGTGATTTCCCTGAAATTTCGGCCAGGCTCGTGATCGTGGGAATCGTGATGCGGATCGTGATGCGGATCGTGATGATGCACGTGCTCGTGCCGATGCCCTCCTCCTTCGCCCAGATGCACGTCGAATTTCACGCCTTCGATGCCGGATCGCTGTTGGCGCGTTACGTGAAGATGGTAGCCGTCGAGCCGGAGTTTTTTCAGTTCACGTTCGAATCGGCGCGGGTCCACGCCAATATCCATTAACGCACCCAGAAACATGTCGCCGCTGATGCCGCTGAAAAGGTCGAGATAAAGAGTTTTCATGGACTTGCCGCAAAAAAGCGTAAAATTCTAAATAACCGATTTTGAGCTTTTTGCGCTCTTCTGAGGCAATTGCTTTTCTATGAGGGCATTGATCTGGCTCGCGGCGAAACCCGCCCCGAAACCGTTGTCAATATTGACCACCGTCACGCCGCTGCCGCAACTGTTCAACATGCCGAGCAATGCCGCCAGGCCGCCGAAACTCGCTCCGTAACCGATGCTGGTCGGAACGGCGATGACCGGTACGGCCACCAATCCGGCCACAACGCTGGGCAGTGCGCCTTCCATGCCCGCGACGACTACAACCACGTTCGCCCGTTGGAGAGTCTCCAGGCGATTAAAAAGCCGGTGCACGCCGGCCACACCCACGTCGTTCACCCGTTCGACACGGTTGCCCATGATTTCCGCGGTGACCGCCACTTCTTCGGCCACGGGCAGGTCGCTCGTCCCGGCGCAGACCACGGCAATGGTTCCCGGCCGCTTCGGCATCGGTTTGCGGTCGATCGTCACGCACCGCGCCAATGCATGGTGCACCGCCGATCGGAATTTCTTCCGCAACGCGCGGGCATGTTCCGGCGTGATCCGGGTCACCAGCACGTGCGGTTCGCGTTCCAGGAGTTTGGCCGCCACCTTCACAACTTGATCGACCGTTTTGCCCGCCCCAAAAATCACTTCCGGAAACCCCTTCCGCAGCGCCCGGTGGGTGTCAACTTGCGCAAACCCGAGGTCGGCCACCGGCGCCGCTTGAAATGCCTGTAAAACCCGGTCGCGACCGACGCCACCGGCGCGGAATTTCTCCAGGAGTCGAATCGCTTCAGTTGTAGTCACGCGCCCAAAATGCCACAGAATTTGCCCGCGGTCACGCCGGAAAAGGGCTCCCACCGCCCGCCTGGCATCCGGCACCGACAGGGCTTCCCGCGAAAGCCCCGAGCACCGCTGCGGCGGGCCGCCGGCTCGATGTCATGGGAAATGATGACGCTGCCAACCCGAGTTGATTCTTGACAGCCACTGCCCAATGCCATTCTTAGAGCCGATGAACATTTACGATCCCACCAGGGGAATCCATAAGACCTCAGGCATCCCGATTCTGATTGCCCTCGTCATGGCATTCGCCTCGCCGTTACACGCCGCAGATGTCCCGGACTATTCCGGCGCGGTCCTCACACCTCCGTCTCCGCCTGCGCCGCGCATCAACGGGCCGGCCATCTTCGGGGTCCGCCCGGGATCGCCGTTTCTTTATGCGATTCCAGCCACGGGCGAGCGGCCGATGGAGTTCACCGTGGAGAACCTCCCCCCGGGCCTGTCGGTGGATCCGGCCAGCGGCAGAATCACCGGCGTGCTGAAGAAGAAAGGCGAATGCCCGGTCACCTTGCGCGCCAAAAACGCCAAAGGCGAAGCGCAGAAGAAATTCCGCATCGTCGTCGGTGACCAGATCGCGCTGACACCGCCCATGGGTTGGAACAGTTGGAATTGCTGGGCCGGGTCGGTGGACCAGGAAAAAGTCCTGCGCTCGGCGCGGGCGATGGTTGCCTCGGGTTTGGCCAATCACGGCTGGACTTACATCAACATGGATGACACCTGGCAGGGCAATCGCACCGGAAAAGATCATGCCCTCCAGGGCAATGAAAAATTTCCCGACATGAAGGGGCTTTGCGACGGCATCCATCAAATGGGGTTGAAAGCCGGAATTTACTCCACGCCGTGGATCACCTCCTACGCCTCGTTTCCCGGAGGTTCGAGCGACCGTGACGACGGCACCTGGTCGAAGTCATTCGCGAATGAGACGGCTCATCGACATGGAAAATACTCCTTTGCCGCCGCCGACGCGAACCAGCTGGGCGCGTGGGGATTTGATTATCTCAAGTACGACTGGAACCCCAACGACCTCAAACATGTTTCGGAAATGAGCGGAGCCCTGCGGAAATCCGGCCGCGACATCATCTTCAGCCTCTCCAACTCCGCGCCGTTTGAGCACGGCGCGGATTGGGCGCGCTGGGCGAATTGCTGGCGCACGACGAGCGACATCCGCGACCGGTGGGTGGCGACCGGCGCGTCCTGGGAAACCGGAGTCTCGGAAATCGGATTCAACCAGGACCGGTGGGCGCCCTTTTCCGGACCGGGACATTGGAACGATCCGGACATGCTGGTGGTCGGCTACGTCGGCTGGGGCCCGTCACTCCACGCAACGGGCTTGACCCCGGACGAGCAGTATTCGCACATCAGCCTGTGGTGCCTGCTCTCGGCGCCCTTGCTCATCGGGTGCAACCTCGAACAGGTCGATCCCTTCACCCTCAATCTTCTCAGCAATGATGAAGTGCTCGCGCTCGATCAGGATGCCCTTGGCAAACAAGCCACGCGCACCTGGACCTCCGGACCGGTCGACATCTATGTGAAGCAACTCGATGACGGATCCAAAGCCGTCGGCTTCTTCAATCGCGATTCGGCCGAACAGAATCTCTCGTTCAACAAACTGGATTATGTCGGAATCAACGGCCGCCAGCACGTGCGCGATTTGTGGCGGCAGACCGATTTGCCCGACCTGGAACACAACACGCGGCATGCTTTCAAACTGACGATTCCGCCGCACGGCGTCATGCTCTTCAAGTTCACCGCTGCAAAATAATTCCTCGGTCCGGCGAATGCCTCAGCCGGAACAATGTATTTAAACCGCAGATGGACGCAGATCAAACGAAGAAATCATGGCGGTAGGCGAAGGCTGGAAACCGCCGCGTTTTGGCGCTTGTGGCCTCCGTTAGAATGTTCGCATCCCCCGCCTTATCTGCGCTCATCTGCGTCCATCTGCGGTTTTCCCGCTGAAAAGTCGCGGCTAAGAACGTCCGCGGGAATGGTGCCGAAAAAGACGCTGCCGGTTCTGGAAAAGATACCAGACCATAAACACGTTCAACGCGAGCACCACGAAGATGCCGTTAAAGGAACGGCGAAAAAAAGGCTGCCGCAGCAATTCGTAAACTTCGATCGGAATGAAGAACGCCGATTCCCCGATCGCCAGCCAGCCGGCCCATGGAACGCGAAACATCAATCCCACGCCTTCCACCAGCGAAAACAGGCTGTAGAGCACGGTCCCGCGCGCCAGCCAAATCAGGTTGGCCGGCGTGACATCGGCGACCCGGTCCGCCAGTTCGGAAAAAAACTTCTTCTCCGGGTCGAGATGGAGAAAGTCCAGCAACCGGCGGAATTCCTCCGGCAGATTGTTGTCGGAAAGGCTGTAAGCGCCCAGCGCCACCAGGAGAAGGAGGCTGCCCTTGATCAGCTTGATCGCGACAATGACATACAATGTCGGAGCGCGGCTGCCCTTGCCCGCTTTGGGTTTTGCGGATGGTTTTCCTTCTGCCATCAACGGATTTTCTCCAGCAGCAACGGCAACAAATCCGAAATTTTCACGCGATCCTGCCGCCCATCATCGCGATGCCGCAACGTGACAGTGTCCTTCTCCCCGGCCAGCGCGCCTGCCTTTGCCCCCTCGAGAGTTTCGAAATCCACCGTCACACAAAACGGGGTCCCGGCTTCGTCCTGGCGGCGGTAGCGACGCCCAATCGCGCCGGCGTCGTCGTAAAACACGTTCATGTGCGGGCGCAGCCGGTCGCGAATCTCCAGCGCCTTGTTGACCAGGTCCGGCTTGTTCTTCAGCAACGGCATCACCCCGACTTTGATCGGCGCCACGCGCGGATGAAACTGGAGCACCACGCGCGTTTCCATTTTCCCCTTTTCATCCGGCATCGTGTCTTCGTGATAGGCGTTGCAGATCAACGCGAGGATGAGGCGGTCCACGCCCGCGCTCGGTTCAATCACGTGCGGGATGTATTGGCCTTTGGCCAGGCCGTCGGCGTCTTCCTTCGCCTCGCTTCCCGCTTTTGCCGGCTCGACGCCCGTCTTGGTCAGATACTTCAACCGTGCTTCGTAGTATCTCTGCGAAAGCTCCTTCTTCTTCGCGTCGTCCAGCTTGCCCCACGCGGCGCGAAGTTCTTCGTCGAACACGCCCATGGATTTGCCGGAGAACCGTTCGTGTTGCGACAGATCGAAATCGCTGCGCGCCGCAATGCCCTCCAGCTCCTGCGTTCCGAATGGGAACTTGAAAAGGATGTCCACCGTGGCTCGAGCGTAATGCGCCAGTTCCTCCGGCTTCTGCCA
>CAZFOA010000021.1:0-25778 GCA_964520205.1 uncultured Verrucomicrobiota bacterium
TCTGCGGAAAGATGCGAATCCACATTTTGCCGCTGCGCTTCATGTTGCGGGCAATGGCCACCCGCGCGGCCTCAATTTGCTTGGTGTCCAGCCAGCACCGTTCCAGCGCCATCAATCCATACTCGCCGAAAGCCACCGTGCATCCGCGGTACGCCAGCCCGGCGCGGTTGCCGCGGTGCATCTTGCGATACTTCACTCTCTCGGGTATCAAAGGCATAACAAAATTCCGTTAATTCACAACCGCGTTGAATCGTTGATTCGTCACACCGTCACGGCTGACAGCCGATTCAACGATGCAACATTCTAACGTTGTAACGAATCCACTCATCTTACTTCACCGGGATCGGCTCGGCCTCCACGGCCGGTTTCTGCGTTTTGTCGGAGCGCGTCTCGCCTTTGCAAATCCAGCATTTGATGCCGAGCTTGCCATAAACGGTGTGCGCCTCGGCGAATCCGTAGTCAATGTTGGCGCGCAAGGTATGGAGCGGCACCCGGCCCCAGTGGTACTGCTCGACCCGCGCGAGTTCCGCCCCGCCCAGGCGGCCGGCGCAGCGAATCTTGATTCCTTCGGCGCCAAAATCCTTCGCCGTCTGCAATGCCTTTTTCATCGCGCGCCGAAACGAGACGCGGCGTTCCAACTGAAGGGCCACGTTTTCCGCCACGAGCTGGGCATCCGTCTCGGGCTGCTTGATCTCGATGATGTCCACGTAAATCTCTTTGCCCGTCATCTTGCTCAACTCTTCCTTGAGCTTGTCGATCTCCGCGCCTTTGCGGCCGATGACCACGCCCGGCCGGGCGGTAAGAATGGTGATACGGCAGCGGTTGGCGGCGCGCTCGATCAGGATCTTGGGAACGGAAGCGGACTCGAGCTTCTTCTTCAGCAACTCGCGGATCTGGCGGTCTTCGGTGAGCAGCTTGCCGAATTCCTTTTTGCCGGCATACCACTTCGAGCGCCAGTCTTTGTTGACGCCGACGCGCAGGCCGATTGGATTAGTTTTTTGACCCATACAAGTTACTCGTCAGACAGAATAATTTTAACATGGCAATTTCGCTTCAGAATCGGGCCGGCCGACCCGCGCGCCTTGGGGGTGAACCGCCGCAGCGTGCTGGCGGTCTGAGCCACCGCTTCCTTGACGCGCAAGGCATCGATGTTCATGCCTTTGTACTCCTGCTTGTGTTCCTTCAAATCCTCGGCGTTCGCCATGGCCGACCTCAGCGTCTTGGCCACAAACCGGGCGCCTTTGCGCGGCACAACCGCCAGCACCGCCTGCGCCTGCAGCGCCGGCAATCCCTGGATCTGGCGCACCACTTCGCGCATCTTCTGCGCGGACATCCGCACGTTCTTGGTAATGGCGTGAACTTCCATAATGCTTTACTTGGCCTCGGCCTTGGCCGTGTGCGCGCCGTGCTTCTTGAACGTGCGCGTCGGTGAAAATTCTCCCAGCCGGTGGCCCACCATGTTCTCGGTCACAAACACCGGGCTGAATATCTTTCCGTTGTGAACGGTGAACGTCAGACCCACAAAGTCCGGCGTGATCATCGAGCGGCGCGACCAGGTCTTGATCGGCGTCTTTTGATTCGTGTCCTTCGCCTTCTGGATCTTTTCCAGCAGATGAAAATCGACAAACGGACCTTTTTTGATCGAGCGTCCCATAGTCAGAAAATGCGGTGATGAACTGTCGGAGTCATGCAAAGAAAGCCGATCGCGCCGGACCCGGCGGCCCGACACTCCACTGCTCCATGATTCCAATTCGTTTTCATTGCCTTTACTTGCGCTTCATCGGCCGGCCGTCCCGGCGGACCAGAATAAACCGGTTCGAATGCTTCTTCTTGTGCCGCGTCCGATATCCCTTCGCAATCAACCCCCAAGGCGACGTGAGCTGCTGCCAGCCGCCGCCGGATTTTGATTTGCCGGCGCCGCCGCCGTTCGGATGGTCCACCGGATTGCGCGCAACCCCGCGGTTGATCGGGCGAATGCCCCGATGCCGCGAGCGCCCGGCTTTGCCCAAAACCACGTTCTCGTGCTCGGTGTTGCCCACCTGCCCGATGGTCGCATAACAATCCTCGTTGATCCGGCGGATTTCGCCGGAAGGCAGCCGCACCTGCGCGTACCCTTCGTCGCGCGACATCAACGTCGCGGCGCCGCCCGCGGTGCGCACCATCTGTCCGCCATGGCCGGGATTGAGTTCAATGTTGTGGATCGCGATGCCCACCGGAATCGTCCTCAACGGCAGACAATTTCCCAGTTCCGGAAGCGCCGCCGGTCCGCTCATCAATTTGGCGCCGACCTGCAGGCCGGACGGGGCGATGATATAAGTCTTTTCGCCGTCGGCATATTGCAGCAAAGCGATCCTCGCCGTGCGGCCCGGATCATATTCAATGGCCGAAACCGTGGCTTCCACGCCGTGCTTGTGGCGCTTGAAATCCAAAATGCGGATTTTCTGTTTGTGACCGCCGCCAATGCCGCGAGCCGTGGCCCGGCCGTAACAGTTGCGTCCGCCGCTCTTCTTGCGGATCTCAACCAGCCGCTTTTCCGGCTTGCTCTTCGTGATGTCGCTGAAGTCCGCGTAACTGATGTAACGCGTGGACGGCGTCAGCGGTCTAAATGTCTTTACTGGCATAAAATCAAAACAGTTACCAACCAAGTCAGCTGCTTGGAGAGCGGAGCCATCAATCCTGCCCCCGGACGGGCGGTCAGTTATCGGTTCCGCAGGTTTGCTGTCCGTATTCCCCAGGTTCGGGGGAAACGGAGCGGCGAATATATCAAACGTAAAAAGCGGTGCAACAGTTTTTTAAGAAAATTTTACGCCTGCGCTTTAGCCCGCGCTTTGGCCGCAAAACAACCGGTTTGCCCGGCTGAACCCCTCCGCCCAAATCGGGAGAAACATTTTCAGCCTCCCTCGGCCGAATGGTTCCGTCCGCCAAATCTTCTCGACAAAGCCGGGTCAAATCGTGAAATTTCGGCCGGATCATCATCACTTTCAGCATGTATCTGACGAAAAACAAAACCGAGCGCTGTGTGATGGCGCGAATTCAGCGCCAAGGGAAGCGCTATCAGGCGAACTTTACCCTGAAACAGTGTGGAGACTGGAAGACGGCGATGGCGGCTGCGGAAACCTGGGTCAACCGCCTGGTCAAGAACCTCCCGCCCCGGCTGACGCCCAAAGGCGGAATGACTTCGCGCAATGTCTCCGGAGTGGTGGGCGTGCACCGGCATCGGCAAATCATCGTCCGGCGCCGAGGCCGGACCATCAAGAAGTACAAGTTTTTCTCCTGGGTGGCCCGCTGGCCGGGCTGCGAATTTCACGGCGGGGTGAAATGGCCCGTCAAAAGTTTCGGCCAGGAGGATGCCTTCGTCCTGGCGGTGCTGTGTCGGCGGATGGAAACCACGGACCGTGACAAGGTGCTGGAACGGTTGGCCGAAGTAAGAGGCACCCCTGAATACGACGGGATTCTGGACCTAAAGCAGATCTGAGGATTTCGCATGGTCTGCGGGGTCTGCTGCATATAGAAAGGGCTTTGGCGATTGAGCCGCGGGAAATTTACGACTATGAAGATGCGCTACTTTTTAATCTTGCTCGGACTGTTTTTTGCGCTCGCGCTGTGGCTGGGCCGGATTTCGACCGGCATGGGGCGTTGGCCCGAGCGGGTGGATGTGAGTTTTGCGATTTCTCTGACCGCGCTGGCAGTCGGATGCCTGATGGCGGCCGTGAGTTTGTTTGCCCTGCTGCAGCGCGGTTGGAGCGGCCAGACATTGGATCAAAGTCTGCCGCTGATCATCGCGCTGCTGGGCGGATTGCTGCTGTATCAAGAGAATTGGGGGATCGCCCTTGCCCTGGGCATGATCGGGACGGCGGCGGTGATCATGCACGGATTGGCCGGACCCAAAGGCCCTCGGGGTTAAGCCGGCCGTTGCAGCACCGTGTCGCGCCGGGCCCAATCGGGGTTCGGTTGGGGATAATCCAGGTTGTAATTTAGCCCGCGGCTTTCCGGGCGCCGCAGTGCGCTGCGCACAATAATCTCCGCGACGGTCGCAATGTTGCGCAATTCCAGCAAATCGCTGGTCACCGTGAAATTCCAGTAATATTCGTGGATTTCCTCCAGCAGGTTGGCAATGCGCTTCTGCGCGCGCGCCAGCCGCTTGTTGGTTCGCACGATGCCCACATAGTCCCACATCAGCCGCCGGATTTCGTCCCAGTTGTGCGATACCACGACCATTTCGTCCGGATTGTGCGCGTTGCCGGATTGCCACAGCGGAATTTTCAAATCGGCCGCGGGCGGGACATTCGCGGTGACCCGGCCCGCCGCCCTGTGCGCGCAAACGATCGCCTCCAAAAGTGAATTGCTCGCCAGACGGTTCGCGCCGTGCAAACCCGTGCAGGCCACTTCGCCCACGGCGTAAAGACCTCGGAGGTCCGTCTCACCGTCCACGTTCGTCACCACGCCGCCGCATTGATAGTGCGCCGCCGGCACGACCGGAATCGGTTCCTTCGTGATGTCGATGCCGTAACGCAGGCAGGTCTCGTAAATGTTGGGAAAACGCTCGATAATGAATCGCGCCGGTTTGTGCGTGATGTCCAGCCACACGTGCTCCGCGCCGCTCTTTTTCATTTCACTGTCAATCGCCCGCGCCACGACATCGCGCGGCGCCAGCGATTTCAACGGATGATACGCATCCATAAACTCCCGGCCGTCGATCGTCTTCAACACGCCGCCTTCGCCACGCACTGCCTCGCTGATGAGAAATGACTTCGCCAGCGGATGATAAAGGCACGTCGGATGGAACTGGATGAACTCCATGTTCGCGATGCTCGCCCCGGCCCGATAAGCCATGGCGACGCCATCACCCGTGGCGATGTCCGGATTCGTCGTGTAGAGATACACTTTGCCGCAACCGCCCGTGGCCAGCATCGTCACCGGAGCGGTGAACGTCCAGACGCGCCCCGATTTCTTGTCGAACACATACGCGCCATGGCAGCGATTCTCGCCGGCGCAACCGAGTTTCTGGCTGGTGATCAGGTCAATCGCCAGGTGGTTTTCAAAAATCCGGATGTTCGGCTGTTGCGCCACCGCGTTCAACAACGCCCGCTCAATCTCGCGCCCGGTCACGTCCTTCGCGTGTAAAATGCGCCGTTTGGAATGGCCGCCCTCCCTGCCCAGATCGAGTTCGCGCCCGCCATTCCCACCGGCCGCTTCGCGCTCGCTGAATTTCATTCCCAAATCAATCAATTCCTGAATCCGCGCCGGGCCTTCCTCGACGATGGTGCGGACGACCTCCTCCTTGCAGATCCCCGCGCCGGCCTCCAGGGTGTCGCGCACGTGCATCTCGAAGGAATCCTCCTTGCTGGTCACCGAGGCGATCCCGCCCTGGGCGTAATTGGTGTTCGATTCCGCCTTGTTTTTCTTGGTGATAATAGCCACCCGCCCCCGCGACGCGACTTTCAACGCGAAGGACAACCCCGCGATGCCGCTGCCAAGGACGAGAAAGTCAAATTGCTTCATGCCAACCCCAATTCAATAAAGCCGCGCATTGTCGATCAACCGCGTTTTGCCCACAAACACAGCCAGGGCCAGGTGCGTGCCGGGCGTGACTTTGGTGACCTGCAGGAAATTGTCCGGTTCAAAAAACTCGACGTAATCCAAACGCGCATCCGGTTCGGCTTCAATCAACTTTTTCAACCTGACTTTCAACTTTGCCGCCGGAATGGTTCCCGATTTCTTCACGGCCGCGCGAGCGGTTTGAATCGCGCGCCAGAGCACGGTCGCCTGCCGCCGCAAATCCCCGGTGAGATATTTGTTCCGCGAACTCATCGCCAGTCCGTCCCTCGCGCGCAATGTCGGCGCGATGATTATTCTCACCGGAAAATGCAGATCGCGAACCATTCGTTTGATCACCGCCGCTTGCTGCCAGTCCTTCGCCCCAAACACCGCGATGTCCGGTTGCACCAGGTTAAACAGCTTGGCCACCACCGTCGTCACGCCGCGGAAATGCCCGGGCCGGGATGAGCCTTCCATGCTTTGCGACAATTCTTCCTCGACGACATAGGTGCTGTGTCCGGTGCGGGCGGGATCGGTGTTCTGACGGCCCGGCTTGCGCGAGACACCACCGCGGCCTGGATACATCTGGGCATCGCTCGGGGTGAAAACGGCGTCTGCTCCCGCCGCCCGGCATAACTTCAAATCCCGATCCAAATCCCGCGGGTAACGTGAAAAATCCTCCTTCGGGCCAAATTGAGCGGGGTTGACATAAATGCTCACCACCAGCTTGCCGCGCGCGCCGATTTCCCGGCGAGCCCGTTTCATCAGGCTCACGTGACCGGCATGCAGGAAACCCATGGTCGGCACAAAACCGATGCGGGTGTCGGCCCGGCTCCATTGCCGGGCAAGCCGCTGCATGGCGGCGACGGAAGTGACCAGTCGCATGGTCAGAAAGTGCGGCAGCAAATTTAAAGTATCAACTCCAATGTCAGCGGCAAGTCGGACTCGGTGTCTTCCGGCACTGTTGCGGACCGCGCGACGTCCCGGTGCGCAGCGGGTGCGAGGGTAAAGCGATGCATGGTGGAATTCGCAACGCTCTCGTGCAGTCGCGGTTGCTGCGACCGGGGACCGGTCGCGCTCCAAAGATCCCGGACCGCGCGACGTCCCGGCGCGCAGCGGGTCGAGGGTGAAGCGGTGCATGGTGGAATTCGCAACGCCCTCGTGCAGTCGCAGCTGCTGCGACCGGGGACCGGTCGCGCTCCAAAGATCCCGGACCGCGCGACGTCCCGGCGCGCAGCGGGTCGAGGGTGAAGCGGTGCATGGTGGAATTCGCAACGCCCTCGTGCAGTCGCAGCTGCTGCGACCGGGGACCGGTCGCGGTCCAAATACAGGAACCGCAAAAAGAAAACGCGAAGGGATTCACCTTCGCGTCGCTCGAAAAATTTGAATTACCGGCGGAACTGCATCGGCTCCGCTTGCGGCATTTCATGGGCGCACGGTTGATTGGTCGGCGCGTCGGGCTGTCGATCCGAAGGCTGCACCAATCCCTTCGCCAGGAGGTAGGCTTCGACTTCCTCGCCGCTGATGTCGGCCAGCATGTGGCCGCCAACTTCAACGCATGGACTCAGCATTTGGCCGCTCTTCTCAATCATTTCCTGCCGCTGCATCGGGTCGTTGACGATGTCGCGGTCTTCGAACGGCAGATCGTATTTGCGGAGCACGGCGCGCACGCCCTGGCTCCAACCACAAGTCGGTTTCAGATAAGCAATCACATTCGGTTTGTTCATAACTTTACAAATCCTGCTGTTCAGATGTCAAAATCTGGTTGTAAGCTGCCACATCCGCCGGATTTGGCAACTTGAATCGGGCGCGGGTCAAGCAAATGGCATTGGACCGGAGGTTGCCCTGTGAACCGGTGCAACTTTCAACCTGCAACTTTCAACCTGCAACTTTCAACCTGCAACCTGCAACCTGCAACCTGCAACCTGCAACCTGCAACCTGCAACCTGCAACTTGTAACTCATCCATCGGCCGACTAAGGTCTGGCCATGAACCTCGAAGATCATTTGGGCGACATCCTGCGCAAAGCGCGGGCGATGACCGGCGTGTCCGTGGCGGCGGCGGCGAAGGCGGGCGGTTTGACGGAAGGCGAGTTTGCAGCGCTTGAAGACTCAGGCGAGGTGGCCAAAGGCATCAACTTCGCCCAACTCGCCCCGCTGATTGGTTTGAATGCAATCAAACTCGAAGCGATCGCCCGAGGCTGGCAGCCGGCGGAAAAAGACCTGGGGCTCTGGCGCGAGTTGCGGCAAATCACCACAACCGAAGGCGGCAACGCCGTCCATTGTTATTTGATCTGGGACGAAGTCACTCGCGAAGCCGCGTTGTTCGACACCGGCTGGGAGGCCGGGCCGGTTTTCAAGCTCGTCGACGAAAACCAGCTTCAACTGAAGCATGTTTTCATCACCCACACGCATCAGGACCACATGGCGGGCCTGGCAGGGATTCGCGAGCGTTTCCCAAAAATTCTGATGCACACCGACGCCAAGAGCGCCCCGCCGCAACACAAGAACCGGCGCAACGATTGCATCCATCTTGGCAGCCTGCGCATCACCAACCGGGAAACGCCCGGCCATGCCGAGGATGGCGTCACCTACATCGTCGGCAACTGGTCGGAGGATGCGCCGCACGTCGCGATTGTGGGCGATGCGATTTTCGCCGGCTCGATCGGCCGGGGGAATCAATCCTGGGACCTGGCGAAGCAGAAAGTGCGCGAACAAATTTTCAGCCTGCCGCCGGAAACGCTGCTGGCTCCCGGTCACGGGCCGTTCACGACGGTGGCGGAGGAGAAGGAACACAATCCGTTCTTTTGATTGGGAAGCGGTCGTCGAGCGCCCAGCCGCCATGGACGCCAGGTGGAAAACATTTCATGAGCGTCTGCGCTCCGTGTTTGGGACCGCGGGACGTCCCGGACCGCAGCGGCCTGGATGGCAGCCCGGGAACGCGGATTTGCGAAAAGCCGGCGGTGGTACGTTTTGGTGGGGCGAGGCTACTGACGAGCCGCCTTCGCTACGCTTCGGCGCGCCGGGGCCGGCTCGCGAGGACGCTCGCCCCACCGAAAGTTGTAAAATGTACCACTACCGAATAGTCTGGTGCCTCGAGAATTGCGGATATGCTGCGGACGGGGACCGTCCGCGCTCCGGGGCAGCGCCAGGATGCACCCGCAATGTTTCACTGCTGAAATTGCAATTTGACCGGCTGGGGTCACATTGCTAGCTTCTTGACCCCGTTTCGGCGGGACTTATGCGACACACGATTTCGGTTCTGGTGGAAAACAAGTTCGGCGTGCTGACGCGCGTGGCCGGGCTGTTCAGCGGCCGCGGCTACAACATCGACACGCTCAACGTCGCGCCCACGCAGGACGCCACCGCTTCGCGCATGACCATCGTGACTCACGGCGACGAAGCCACGCTGGAACAGATCGTCAAGCAACTCAACAAGCTGCCGGACGTCATCAAAGTCCATGATTTCCACGAAGACGAATATGTGGACCGCGAACTGGTGTTGCTGAAGGTTTCGGTGGATTCCAAGACCCGCGCCGAGGTGATGCAGGTCACGGACATTTTCCGCGCCAAGATCGTGGACGTGCAGCCGAAGAGCCTGACCATTGAAATCACCGGCAACGAAAGCAAGGTGGAGAAGTTTCTCGAGCTGATGAAGACCTTCGGCGTGCTGGATTTGACCCGCACCGGCAAAGTCGCCATGCCCAGAAAATAAATTCCGGGTTCCTGATCTCCGGTTCCAGGGGATCCGGCGCTCAACCCACAACCCCCAACTCTGAACCATTTATGCCTGCAAAAGTTTATTCGGACAAGGACGCGAACTTAGGCGCGTTGAAAAACAAAACGCTGGCCGTGCTCGGCTTCGGCTCGCAAGGCCACGCCCACGCCCTCAACCTCAAGGACAGCGGCTGCCATGTCATCATCGGACTCTACGAAGGCAGCAAGTCCATACCGGTGGCCCGGGAAAAGGGATTCAAGGTGTTCCGCACGGCGGAAGCGGTGAAACGCGCGGACGTGATTTTTGTCGCGTTGCCGGACACGAAGCAGGCGCGGGTTTATGAAACGGACATCGCCCCGAACCTGCGTCCGGGCAAAACGCTGCTCTTCTCGCATGGTTTTTCGATTCATTTCAAAACGGTGGTTCCTCCGAAGAATGTGGACGTGATCCTGGTCGCGCCGAAAGGGCCGGGCCACATTGTGCGGCGGCAATATGTCGAAGGCAAAGGCGTGCCGGCATTGATCGGCGTCTATCAAAACCCGAGCCGGCAGGCGAAGAAAGTGGCGCTGGCCTGGGCCAAAGGCATCGGCGCGACGCGCGCGGGGGTGATCGAGACGAGTTTCCGCGAAGAGACGGAGACCGACCTGTTCGGCGAGCAGACCGTGCTGTGCGGCGGCCTGAGCGCGTTGGTCCAGGCGGGTTATGAAACGCTGGTGGAAGCCGGTTATCAGCCGGAGATGGCTTATTTCGAATGCCTCCACGAACTGAAACTGATCGTGGACCTGATGAACGAATCCGGCATCAGCGGCATGCGCTTTTCCATTTCAGAAACCGCCAAGTGGGGCGACGTGAGCGTCGGGCCAAAGATTGTTGACGCCGGTGCGAAGAAGCGGATGAAGGCGGCGTTGAAGGACATTCAGTCCGGCAAGTTTGCCAGGGGCTGGATTGCCGAATATAAGGGCGGATACAAGCGGTATAACGCGTTGCTCAAGCGGGGCCAAAACCATTCGATCGAAAAGGTGGGCGCGCGGCTGCGCGGCCTGATGCCCTGGATGCGGAAGCGCTCGATCAAAGGAGCGCAGGCTGCTTACTGACCCGCCCGCGGGTCAAGCCGCGATGCGGTTTCGTACGGTGGCGCGAGACTCCTGGCGAGCCGGCCGAGACCGTCTCGAAACATTCGGCGGGGCGAGCCCCTGACTAATCGAATCCACGGCAATATGGGGGCTCGTGTAACTCACCCCTCCGACAAGAAATGGTTTTGAGACATTCTCGACCCTGCGCCCGCGGCCCTTCGCTCCGGCCATTTCCAGGCTATTCCCGCAACGAAAACTTTGGCGTGGTGTTTGGCATAAGGACGGCTATATTGCATTCATGATGCGGGGTGTCAAAACGCTGGGTATCCTTTTAGGTGGCGTCGCGCTGGGCTTGGGGACGCAGGCGCTCGTCGCCGACGCGCCGGATAATCCGTATCAGGGAATCGTCGAGCGGAATGTCTTCAATCTGAAACCGCCGCCCCGGCCCGAGGACAATCTGCCGCCTGCTGCTCCTCCGCCGAAAATCACGCTGACGGGGATTACGACCATTCTCGGCAACAAACGGGCCTTGATGAAAGTGCAGGAGCCGCCCCGGCCGCCCCAGCCGGCCAAGGAAGAATCCTATATTCTCACCGAAGGCCAGCGGGACGGGGAGGTCGAGGTTCTGGCCATTGACGAGCAAGCCGGGAGCGTCAAAGTCAACAACCACGGGACGGTTCAGGAGTTGACATTTGACAAAGACGGCTCGAAACTTCCCAACAATCCAGCCGCCATTCCCATTCCATCCGGCATGCCGGGGGCCGGCGCAACGCCGCCGAATGCCAATACGTTCCGGTTCAACCCGGCCTTGAGGACCATCCCCCCCCGGACGCTCCGCCTTCCACCGATGCCTGGAGCGCAGGGATCCCGCCCCGGCGGACAGTGAGCCGGTCCTCGGGAGCCTCCTCACATCACTGACTTTGGGTCGGCGCGGTTCCCGCCGCTGCGATGCAAGCCGGGGAATCACCGGCTCGCGGTCAGATTCGCGCAACCGGATTCAAACCAGGGAGCGGAGCGGCCGTTCATCGGCTCATGGCTGCGGTGTCGAGGAGGGCGGTAATCCGTAGAGTTTCTGTTCGTCGGGTGTTACCGGAGCGGAGTGGTCGAAAGTATTCTTTTGCTCGCGTTTCAGCTCCTCCTTTTCTTCGGCGCGCACTTCCTGTTCCGCGCCGGAGACACCTGGCAGCCCTTTTTTCCACTTGGCGGTTTCAGCCGCGGCGATGGCGGGCGTTTTCAGCACCGTTGGCCGCATCAGAACGACCAGCTCATCACGCGATTTCGTTTTGGACTGGTTCGAGAACAGGAAGCCCAGCAGCGGTATGTCCTTCAGCAGGGGGATGCCGGAACTCACCTTGTCGGAGGCATTGCGGATGAATCCACCCAGCATGACAGTATCGCCATCGCGAACGGCGACCTCCGCCGAAAACTTCCGGCTGGTGGTATTCGGCACATTGCCGACGCCGGTGATGGAAGTTGAACCGGCCAGCTCGCTGATATCCTCGTCGATTTGCATGACCACGAGACCGTCCGAGTTGATGTAGGGTGTCACCTGCAACCCGATGCCGACCTGCAACTGCTGGTAGGACGAACTCGGGCCGCCGCCATAGCCGCTGTTGTAATAGGTGCTGGTGATATAGGGGACCGTGCTGCCGATGAAGATGGATCCCGGCGTGGCGTGGGTCGTGAGGATCTGGGGTTTCTGGATCACATTGATGCGCTCGTCGT
Organism: uncultured Verrucomicrobiota bacterium; assembly: GCA_964520205.1. GTDB lineage: Bacteria > Verrucomicrobiota > Verrucomicrobiia > Limisphaerales > BOG-1460 > CAZFOA01. Next base: position 12,054 of record CAZFOA010000021.1, read on the forward strand.
TGGCTGCGGCTTCGAGGGCGACGTTGTAATTCTGGCCGAGCTGCGCCCAATAGGAGAAGCCGCCTCCCGGGATGGCTCCCAGGAACGCGCTGGCATTGGTCGCGGTGGAGTTAATATTGTTGAGGAACTGATCGAAGAACGACTGGCCGTTGTTATAGCCGCCGCCGCCGGCCACGTTGGGGTTGGAGCTGAATTGTTTCGGGGTTTGCACGCCGGAAACACCGAGTTGCCGGGAGTTGCTTAGCTGCACATCCATGATGGCCGTTTCGATGAGCACCTGCGCCAGGACCACATCCAGCTTCGAAATAATGCTCTTGATCATCTCCATGTCCTGGCGGGTGGCGAAAATCAGCAGGGAATTACTGCGCTCATCCGAAATGATCTTGGTCTGGCCGATGATTTGCAGATCGGCGGAGCCGGAGGCGCTTTTGATGATGCTGCGGAGGCGTTCGGTAAAACTGGTGCCTCCGCCGGGGGCCGCCTGCTGGCCGGGCATGGTGCCGCCCGGAGAGGCCTGTGCGCCGTAAGCCGTGGTGCCGCCGGCAGCGCCCACCCCGGAACGATTGAAGCCCGCCCCGGTTCGCGAGGTGCCGCGGCCGGCGCCACCGCCGGCGCCTGCGCCCGCGCCTCGGCCCACACTCGCACCGCCGCCGCCGCCGCTCAGGCTGTTCAACGCATCCGAAATCTCCGAAGCCTTCGCATACTTGATCGGGATGACTTCGGAAATGAACTCCGACGGCACTTCGAGATCAATCCGGTCGATCATCTCCAGCATGCGCTTGACGTTCTCAGTGAAGTCGCGGAGCACCAGAATTCCGCTGCTGTCAATCGGCAGAATGGAGTTGGGACTCTGGGCAAACGGCTGCAAGGCCGGGACGATTTCGCTTGGCTTCGTGTATTTCAACTGGATGACATGGGTCACGTAAGGTCCGAGTTCCGCCAGCTCCCCGGCGCTGCGCGTGTCGGGGGCCTGGGCGGCGGTCGGCGCCTGGGCGGTGGGAACGACTTTCACAAACTTGTCGCCGACGTCAATCATGGTGATGCCGTTCATCGCCAGTACGGCGTCGAACGCGGCAATGGCTTCTTTCTTGGTCAGCGGCGTCTGCGTCTTGAGCGTGATCAGCGGCGCGCCGAGGTTGGCCGGGCGCAAGACCGTCCGGTTCACCAGTTCAGAATAAATCTGGAGCACCTGGTTGAGGTCTGTGGCCGGGAAATTGATCGTGCCGGCCGGAATGACTTCATCGGACGGCTGACCTGCCCCGGCCGGCGCGATGGCTGGAGTCAAGGCTCGTGCCGCTGGAGTGTTGGTCATGGCGGGACGCGGCGCCGGCGGACTTTCCTTGACGACAGCCGGTGATCGATTGGTTTCAACTGAATTCGTAACGGTCAGGGGCACGCTGGGAGCCTCGGGGACGGGAGCTTTTGGATTGGGCTCGGACGGGGACTGCCTGGGGGCAATCGGCGCGGCGGCTGGCCGGGGGGCTGGAGCGGAGCCATACGGTTGAAATCCGCGGGGCGGCGGCTGGGAGCACGAGGCCAGGAAAAGCAGGCAGAGTAAGGGCCGAATGATTTTCATTTGTTCTTTTGCGTTGCGGACTTGGGTGTCGGAGGGGTTCCCGCAGGTGCCGCCGATTTAGCCGCCGGCGTCCCGGTGTTGACTTTCGGGTTCTTCTGGTAGCTGGCGACCAGGGTAATGCTGGCACTCAACTGCATGCGGCTGGGGTCGGGATGCACGGACAAGGACCGCGCGCGAATGAGGGAATTGCCCGAGCCGAGGTTGTACAGAAAATCCACGAGCTGTTTTTCGGTGGCCTGGACGGCGATCGTCTGGACTTGTTCCATGAAAAACTGGCTGGACCGCGTGGTGGTGCGCGAGTTGCCCCCCAAAATCACGCCGCTTTGGATCGCGTGGGCGTTGATGGTTTGAAAAAATGCGGTCGCTTGGTCTTCGGGCAGAACCGAAGCGCCCTCTCCCTCCAACTTGCTCAACTCCGGCTTCAATCGCTCGCCCTGTTGAATCCCGGCATTATAATTCTGCAGGCTGGCGCGCGCGCTGTTGAGCCGGCCCTGCAAATTGTCCCAGTCCGAGAAATGCGGCCACACCCAGAAGAGGTTCAGCACGATGAACAACACGAGCGCCACACCGACGACGAAGCGGCGTTCGGAGTGGGTCAATCGGGACAGGAATTGGTTCATTGCGCCTCCCCGCGTTTCAATTCGAGGCTGAAACTCCAATTTGCCATGCCTCCCGCCGTATTGTGGTATTGAAAGGGTTCACCGCCATTCGGATCAAACAGCTGCTGGCCGTGAAAGGTGGCCTTGCGCAGTTTGCCGCTGAATTCATTGGCGCCACCGACCTGCTGGGCGGGCACGGTGCCGGCGAGTGACAGCGATTTGCCGTCGCTGAAATTCAAGAATTCCAGCGTGAGGCCTTCCGGCATCTGTTCCGCCGTGATTTCCCAGCAATCCAGCGCGGCAAATTTTAGTTCCTGCCGGTCTTTGAGAACGCCGTAGCGCGCGATGGTCTGCAACGCATTCGTGTAGGACAGGCTCAAACCCGCGGCCTGCTCCTCCACTCCGCGGGTGCGGTAACTCAACACGGCCACCGCAACGAAATAGATGATGCAGCCGATGCCGTAAAGCGCGAGCGCCGCCATCAAGCCGCGCAGCCAGAGCCGGTCCACAAACTTCTGCCGGTAACGCACGGCGAATTCGTCCGGGAGCATGTTGCTTTTGGAATCCGCCTGCGCCGCGCGCCTGGCGGTGAGCGCGGCAAGCTGGGCGCTGGACAATGGCGCAATGGTTTCGATGGGATCATCGAGCCCCTCGCGCAACAACGGCTCCCAGCGTTTCGCCGTGGCAGCGTCGGCCACCAGGCGCCAGGCCGGCGGTGCAGTCAGCCAGCCTTCCAATTCCCCCGCCCACGCCATTTGTACCAACTGATCCCTCAGACCCGCGGCGCTGTCGGCGCCCGCCGGAAGACGGAGCAAGTCAAGGCTCCGCAGCACCCCGCCATACCACCAGGCCACCAGCGCCGTGCTCCGGTCGGCGTCGGGATAAACCCAGGCGCCGTCCCCATCAATCACCGTCGCCTGCAACTGGTCGAGCAGCGGCAACTCCAGGCGATCCGCCAGATACTTCTGCCCTTCCAACTGCCCGAGAAACTCCTCGACCAGGCTTCGGGCCGCGATCGTCACCAGCACCGTCTGCATTTTATCCGCCTCCGGCTCGCCGGTGTGCGGCGCGCCGGCCGTATTTGGCAATACGTGCAGGGTCCAGACCGCCTGGGTGACGGGAATGGGCGAAAGTTTCTCCAACTGCAACTCGACCATCGCCCGCGTTTCCTCCGCATTGCTTTGGGGAAAATGCGCGACGCGGATAAAAACGTTTTCGGGCGGCAGCCAGGCCACGTTCATTTTCTGCTGCCAGAGTGAGCTCCAGCTTTTGGTGGCCAGACCGGCCGGCAGCGGTTCGCCGGAGCGGAGGGTCTGTTCCCGGTTCAGCGCGAACGAACCGTTGTGCGCGTTGAACTGCCAAAGCCGGCGCGCATCGGCGCCCAGCTCAAGCACATTGCAGGTATGCGAGCGTGCCATGGCTAAAACCGGGGGTGACGGAGCGCCGGAGCGCCGGGGTGTGGCCGCAGCCCGATACTCCAATGCTCCGTTGCTCCATTGCTCCGTTGATTTCTCATCGTCATCGTTTCACCGTGATTCAGGTCTTGCCCCCGCCCAGCGCGTCCAGATGCTCTTCGATCTGGGTGACGCGCAGGACTTCTTCAATGGTCGTGATGCCGGCTTTGACCTTGTTCCAGCCATCGTCGCGAAGGGTGCGCATGCCCTGCTCCATGGCTTTTTGAGCGATGGTGGTCGCCGCGGACCGGTTCAATATCAGCGGACGCAGCGCCTCGTTCAGGACCAGCAGCTCGTAAATCGCCAGGCGCCCCTGGTACCCAAGCTGCCGGCAGTCCTCGCAACCCGCTCCCCGCATGAATTTCGTGGCGGCGATATCGGCTTCCGGAAAACCGATTTTATCCAAATAACTGCGCTCGACCTTCTGCTCGGTCCGGCATGACGGACAGATGGTTCGCACAAGCCGCTGCGCCATCACCGCCTCGACCGAGGATGCCACCAGGAACGGCTCGATGCCCATGTCGATCAGCCGCGTGAAAGCGCTCGGAGCGTCGTTGGTGTGCAGCGTGCTGAACACGAGATGGCCCGTCAGCGCCGCGCGAATCGCTATTTCCGCCGTCTCCAAATCCCGGATTTCGCCGATCATGATCACATTCGGGTCCTGGCGCAGGATGTGGCGCAGGCCCATGGCAAAGGTGAGGCCGATTTCCGGCCGGACCGCGATCTGGTTGATGCCTTTGAGTTCGTATTCGACCGGTTCCTCGACGGTGATGATGCGTTTGTGGACCGAGTTGATGGTGCTGAGCATCGCGTAAAGCGAGGTGGACTTGCCGGAACCGGTCGGGCCCGTGACGAGCAAAATGCCGTGCGGCTTGACGATGATCTCGCGGATGGCCACCTCGTCTTTCGGCGAAAAACCCAGCTTGTCCAGGCTGAGAAAAATCTTCCCGCGCGACAGCAGCCGCAGTGACGTGCTCTCGCCATAAACCGTCGGCACCGTGGACACCCGGATGTCGATTTCCTCGCCCTTGATGCGGACATTGATGCGGCCGTCCTGCGGCAGGCGTTTCTCGGAGATGTTCATGCCGCTCATGACCTTGATGCGCGAGAGAATGGACGACTGAAACCGCTTGAGTTGCGGCGGCATTGGCGTTTGGTGCAGGATGCCGTCGATGCGGTACCGAATGCGCAATTCATCCTCCTGCGGCTCGAGGTGGATGTCCGTGGCCCGGTCCTTATAAGCCTCCCAGATGACCTGGTTGACGAACTTGATGACGCTGGCCTCCTGCTCGCCTTCGGTGATTTCCTTGTCGCCGATCAGCAACTCGATCGGTTCGTCCACGCCGACTTCCTGCATTTCATCGAGCGTTTCGGCGCCGACGCCGTAGTATCTTTTGAGCGCCTTCTCGATTTCAGTTCGGGTCGAGAGCGCAAACTGCACCGGGCCGCGCGCGTCAAACCGGACGGCATTCAGCATGGCGGTGTCGAACGGGTTGCTGACGGCGACCTGCACGGTGCCGTCAAAAACGTTGGTGGGCAGCACCGAGTGTTGGAAAGCCACCTTGGTCGAGATCCGGGTGCGCGCCTGCTGGGGAATGTCCAGCTTTGGCAGTTCGAGGTACGGCCAGTTGAGCGCCACGGCGAGTTTTTGCAGAAAAACATCCTCGGCAATCCCGCGTTCGCGGCAGATAAACGCCAGCAACGGCTCAGTCGAGCCGTTTTCCACCGTCACACGCCAGGCTTTGCTGTGCTCGTCGAATTGTCCCGAAGTCACCAGCCCCATGCGGGCGAAAAATTCTTTCAGCGATACGAAGGCCATTCGATCATCATTTCAATCGTCTGTCTCTGATACACTTCAAACTAGGAAAAGTTGCGCCAAGGGTCAAAAGCATTCGCGACGGAAGTGGAATGCCGGTGGCGCTGGGAACCGCCTCCAGAATGACGTCCGGTGCCCCAAACGCCCTCGCGTGCCGCCCTTTTCGCTCCCTGCGCGCCGCCGCCGGAGTCCAGGTTGCGAATTTTGCCATTTTACCAGGGAGTGGCGCGCGCTACTATCGATCCATTGAAACAACACGCCCTGAGGATTCATCCGGCGCACGGCAAGGCCGCTGCCGGCGTATAGAGCGTTGAATTTGACCATGTCTTTTTCCTTTATTTTTCTCGGCTCGGGCACCTCGCAGGGGGTGCCCATCATCGGCAAGGTTTACCCGCCGGAATTTCTGGCCAATCCCAGGAACCATCGCACCCGCCCTTCCATTTACATCGCGACGGAGCAGCTGAAACTGGTCGTGGACACCACCCCGGAATTTCGCATTCAGATATTGCGCGAAGACATTCGCTGGCTGGACGCGGTGATCTTCACCCACCCGCACGCCGATCACATTATGGGGTTGGACGACTGCCGCCGCTTTTGCGATTTGCGCGGGGGCACCGGGCTGCCGATTTACGCGAACCGAATCACCATGCGGGCATTGAAGCGGGTTTATGTTTACGCGTTCCGGAGCGGTCCCATCCCAAAAGGCTATTTCATTCCCGAACCGCACCTCGTTGACGGCCCGTTCAAGCTCGGTGATCTGGAGATCACTCCCCTGCCCTTGCCGCACGGTTCCGTGAACACCAACGGCTATCTCTTTGTCCAGGACGGGAAAAAGCGCCTGGCCTATATGAGCGATTGCAAAGCAGTGCCGCCCGACGTCGTGGAACAGGTCCGGGGCGCGGAAGTGGTGGTCCTGGATGCGCTGCGGCGCGCGCCGCATCCGACCCACATGTGCCTGGACGAAGCCCTCACGGCGGCGCGGCGCATCGGCGCGGGACGGACGTATTTCACCCACCTGACGCACGACTACGACCACGACGTGGCGCAGGCCGAATTGCCCATCGGCGTGGAACTGGCATACGACGGCTTGAAGGTGACGTGCGCCGAGTAAAGCTTGTTGGCCTGAGGAATTGCGGGTAGCTTTCGCGTCCAATCCAAAGCATGAATAAACTTGGCCTGGCATTCACAGCGCTGGTCGCGGTCGCAGCGGCTCCCCTGCGCGGCGCGGATTCGGGCGATGACGTCATCGTGGTTTACAACAGCCGCGTGCCGGAATCGAAATCCATCGCCGACTATTACGCCCGGCGCCGGAACGTTCCCGGAGACCATGTTTTCGGTTTTGGGCTGACGCCGTCCCAGGACATCTCGCGCGCGGAATTTCAGGATTCGTTCCAAAGGCCTTTGGCCCGGATGCTCGAGCAGAAAAAGCTTTGGCGGCTCGGCCCCGAAATCATGGCCGCGACCAACGGCCAGCCGGCGCAAGTCAAGTGGCGGGTCAAAGACTCCAGCATCCGCTACGCTGTGTTGTGTTACGGCGTGCCGGTGCGCATTGTAAACGACCCCGCGCTCAAGGAAGCGGTGGAAGACAATATGCGTCCGGAACTGCGGCGCAACGGGGCGGCGGTGGATTCGGAATTGGCCTTGTTGCCCTGCATTGAGCAACATCTGCCGCTGGCCGGGCCGTTGAAAAACCCGCTGTTTGGCGCCACGAACGCGGCAGCATTTGACCCCACCAACGGCGTCCTCATGGTCGCACGGCTGGATGGACCCAGCGCTGAAATTGCGCGCGGCCTGGTGGATAAAGCCCTGCAGGCGGAGGCGGACGGATTGTGGGGCCGCGCCTATTTCGATCTGCGCGGCATTACCGACCCGGGTTACAAACCGGGTGACGACTGGATTCGCGGAGCCGCGGAGATCTGCCGGCGACTGGGGTTCGAAACCGTGGTGGACACCAATGCGTCGACCTTTCCGGTGGATTTTCCGATGAGCCAGATTGCAATTTACTGCGGCTGGTACGATGGGACTGTTTCGGGACCGTTCACCCGGCCGCAAGTGGAGTTCATGCCGGGAGCCTTTGCGTACCATCTGCACTCTTACAGCGCGGCGAATATCCGCAGCGCGACCGACAACTGGGTCGGCCCGCTGCTGGCCAAGGGCGCCACCATCACCATGGGTTGTGTGGATGAGCCGTTTCTGAGCGGCACTCCCGAAGTCGCGGTGTTCGTGGCGCGGCTCATTTACGATGGAATGACCTTCGGGGAAGCCGCGTATGCGGCCCAACCCGTCCTTTCGTGGCAAACCACGATTGTCGGGGACCCGCTCTATCGCCCCTTTGGAACGTCCCCGCAAGTTCTTCACGAAAGGTTGGAACAGAAACACAGCAAACTGATTGAATGGTCGCACCTGCGCGTGGCGGACCTGAACCTGGCCAAAGGCCGGCCGCCGAGCGCGCTGGCCGCGTACCTGGAACAAATTCCCGCGACCAAGCAAAGCGCGGTCTTGACCGAAAAACTGGCGGATTTGTACGAAATGATGGGCAAACCGGAATCGGCAATCGAAACCCGCAAAAAGGCGTTGCCATTGGATCCGTCGCCGCAGCAGCGCGTGCGCTTGCGGCTCGATCTGGGTGAAGAATTGATGGCGGTCAGTTCAACTGAAGATAAACACAAATACCAGGACGCGATGGAAGATTACACCGCTCTGCTTTCCGAGAATCCGGACTATCCTAACAAGCTGGCCATTTACCGGAAACTGCTGCCGTTGGCACAGAAACTGGGCAAGACCGAGGACGCCGCCAAATACCAAGAGTCCATCCGCCTGCTCACTTCGCCGCCTTGAACACCGCCCTATTTAAAAAATTTCCGGTGTAGGAGCCGATGTGAGGAGGCTCAAAACCTCTTTGAAAACGAGGGCGAATCCAGAGCCTCCTCGCGTCGTCTCCTATTCTTTCATCGGGCCGCCAAACCTCGTCACTGCGGTTGTCACCAGCGAAAGTGTTCTGCCCCTGGCACGAGAGCGTTTACAACTTTTATGTAGCGCAGACATTCTTGTCTGCGGGTTTGCGGGACATTCTTGTCCCGTGTTTCATCAGCACGAAAGAGGCGACTGGAAAGTCGCCTGAACCCGCAGGCTGGAAAGCCTGCGCTACGTAATAACTTGAAACGCTCTAATCCCCCATGCCTTCCTCGAATGAACCCGCGGCAGCCGGAAAGCAAAGGCGGTCGCGGACGTACCGGATGCCGTCCGCACTGGTCGCGTCCAGGTCCCGGTAGGCGCTTTCCGCCTCGACCACCAGCGGCGCGGTTTTTCGTTTCATGAGCCGGCAATAGCGCTGCGGATAACCCGCGCGCATCAGCAACTCGACATATCGAGTCAGGTTCAGGTCGCCGGAGGAGAGGTCCACGAATTGCATGGCGCGCTTTTGCCAGTCCGGCTCCATGCTTCGCAGGGGCTGGCCCGGCCGAACCCTGTTGTTCTTCACGTGGCATGCGTAAATGCGAGGCGCCACTTTCAGGAACCGGGTTTCCCAGTCTTCCCCTTCCCAGCAATGCGACGGGTCGGCGTTCACCGCCAGGCACGGGTCCCCGTCGCAAATGTCCAGCAGCAGGTTGAAGTCGTCCGCGCACAGTGCCGCCGTGCCGGGATGGATTTCATGGCAGAGAAACAGGCCGAGGGATCGCGCCTGCCGGCGCAATTTGGCCGTCTTCTTCACGAAACGCTCCTGCCCTTCCTCAAGCAAATCGTAATCGGCTCCTTTCCAAAATCCCCAGGGATAGCCGGCAGCCAGTTCCCAGCCGAAGGCCGCGCCCCAGAACATGGGCACAATTTTCACGCCCAATTCGGCGCATAAATCCAGCAACCGTGACAAATAATCCCCAGCCCATTTCTCGATTTTCGCGGGAGATTGCTTCGCCATCCCGGCGGGAATAAACGGGCGGAGGGTCGGACTGCCGGTCCAGGCAGTCGTATGCACCCAAAACGGGCAATGGGCGGAAACACCGTCCAGGCCAATCTCCGCCCTGGCAAAAGCGGCCTTGATCTCCTTGGCCGGCTTGAACTTTGCTCCCTCCTGAAGCATGTAATTGGACGGCTGCGCGCCCGTCGCGCCGGATTTCCTGGCGAAGTCCAGGAATTGTGCGAGAGTCTTGGCGCCGTGCTGGGCGCCTTCGATGCCGGGATGAAAAACAGGTTGAGTCACGGGGCGTCAGGAGTTAAACCAGGGTCGCACGTTGAACATCCGCCGGAGCAATAGCGGGGTTCACCAACAAAATCAACCGCAATTCAGGATGGCGGACAGGTTCTCAATCCTTAATTCCGAATGAATCAGATCCCTTGGACTTGGCGGATGGAATGACGACTTTTTTCGACACCCACGCGCATCTGGATGATCCGGACTTCGCGCCGGACTTGACGCAAGTGATCGAGCGGGCCCTCTCGGCGGGCATCACAAAGATTATTTGCATCGGCACGGATTTGGAAAGCAGCCGGCGAGCGATTCAACTGGCGGAGGGATTCCCCGGCGTTTACGCCGTCGTGGGCTGGCATCCCTCGCACGCGGACGAAGCGCCGGCCGATTTCCGCGGTGCATTGCGCGAACTGGCGGCGCATCGCCGGGTGGTTGGACTTGGGGAAACCGGGTTGGATTATCACCGGTTGCCGAGTCAGAATCCGGAAAACAAAGGCGGCGACGACGAACGCTGCAAGCGGAGGCAGGCCGAACTGTTCCGCCAGCATCTCGAAGTGGCATCCGAGTTGGGGCTGAATTGCGTGATTCATCAGCGCGATTCCCTGGAAGACACCCTGGCTCAATTACAGCCGTTCGCCGCTCGCGTCCGGGGCGTGTTCCACTGTTTTTCCAGCGACGCTGCGGCCATGCGGCGCATTCTGGCCATGAATTCGCTCGTCAGTTTCACCGGCATTGCCACGTTCAAAAACGGCCAGAACGTGCGCGACACCATCGCGGCGACTCCGCTGGACCGGCTGATGTTGGAAACGGATTGTCCCTACCTTGCGCCGGTCCCGTATCGCGGCAAGCGCTGCGAACCGGCTTACGTGAAGGAAATCTCGGCAGCGGTCGCTCAAGCCAAAGGGTGTTCGATGGAAGAACTGAGCGCGGCGACCTGCGCGACCGCGGCGCAGTTCTTTCACGGGATCGGGTAATCGGGCGATTGATGTCGCACTGGGCCACGTCCAATTATGCAATTGGAATTGGGGAGCACACGCGCCCCCGCGTGTTCCGAGCGGCGCCCTCGCCGGTCGATTCGAGCGCATTGGCACAAACCAAAACATGCGTCCGGTTCCAAGGCTCCAGGTGGCGGGCGAGGGCGCCCACCACTGCACCCGAGGCGGGTGCGCTCCCCGGATTGACCGGATCGTTCCGCCAAAGGTGGGATTGGAAACCACTCAAATCAGCGCCTCGGCCAGCACTTCGACGACGTGGCATGCGCGGGTTCGGCTCAGATGGGCGATTTGCTGCCGGCAGCTTGCGCCGGAAGCCACCACCAGTGTGCCGTAAGGCAGTGCATGAATTTTTTCGACCAGCGGCCCGGCGACTTCCACCGATAAATCGTATTTGGATTCAAGCAGGCCGAAGGACCCGGCCATACCGCAGCAGCCGGTATTCATGAAGGTGACTTTGCGGTCGGAGAGACGCATCATCAGCCGGTGCAAGTAGGCCGGATTCGTCAGCGCCTTGGTGTGGCAATGGGCATGAATGGCCACATACTCCGGCACCAGTTGAAAATGCAAAGCGTCAGGCTCGCGGCGCAATAGTTCGTCAAGAAATTCCTCCATTTGCCAGCAACGGCCGGCGACCGACGCCGCCCCGTCCAGCTTCATCTCGCGGTAATCCTCCACGAACATCGAATGACAGGACGGTTCCAGGAAAAGGATGGGAATGTCGCCGCCCATTTCCTCGAGCAGCTTCAGATTGTGCCGCCCCAGCCTCATCGCTTTGACCAGATTCCCCTGGCTGAAAGCCGGGCGGCCACAACACTCGCGGCCGGCGGGGAGAATGACTTCGTAACCGGCCGCTTCGAGCACCTTGGTCGCGGCGATGCCGACGTTTGGCTCGTGGTAGCGGACGAATGTGTCATCCCAAAGAATGACCCGTCCGCGGGCGGCCCGGCGCTCGGAGCGTTGCCGTTGGGCGAACCAATGATCGAAGCGCACTCGGGAGTACGGGGGCAGCGGACGTTTCGCGGAAATGCCCAGTCCCCAGGACAGAACCTGGCGGACGAAGAACGAGGAAAGCAATTCATTGGCGAGCCACGGCCATTTGCAGCCCCAGCGCCCGAGTTTGTCGATAGCGCCGAACAGCCGTTCGCGCGCGGCCAAACCATGCTCCCGGATGCGGGCATGTTGCAATTCGGCTTTCAGCAGCGCCAGATTCACGTTGGACGGGCATTCGGACAGGCACGCTTTGCACGAGAGGCAGTTGTCCAGAGCCGCGGCGAGTTCCGGCGAGTCCAGCGCGTGGCCGCCGGTGATTCCCCTCAACTCGAGCGCCGCCCGGATGGCATTGGCCCGGCCGCGGGTGGACATCAATTCTTCGCCGGTGGCGATGAACGTGGGGCACATGGTCGGCGTCTCTTTGCGGCACGCGCCGCACCCGTTGCACTGTTCCAAATTCCGCACGAACGATTCGTCCCGCGCGGCAAACGCCAGCACCGGCTCGAATGGCAGCTTCAACGGATGACCCGCGCTGGTGCGCAAATTCGTGTCCAGCTGGTATCGGCCGTCGGCGATGATTTTCCCCGGGTTTAAAAGATTGTGCGGATCGAACGCCGTCTTGATCTCCTGCATCAGCCGGTGCATTTCCTCGCCGACTTGTTCCTTGATGAATTCGGTCCGGCCGATGCCCACGCCATGCTCGGCCGAGAAGGAGCCTTTGAATTGCCGCACCAGCGCCCCCACTTCCACCGTGACCTGGCGAAACTTCTTCAGATCCTCGGCGGAATGCAAATCCAGGATCGGCCGCACGTGCAGCAATCCCGAGCCGGCATGTCCGTAAAATGAGGCCTCCAAACCGATCCGCCGGACCAGGGACTGCAACTCCGTGTAATACGCGGGCAAATCCTTCGGCCTCACCGCCGTGTCCTCGATGCATGTCACGGGCTTGGCGTCGCCTTTGCGGCTCGTCAGCAGGGACAGTCCGGCTTTGCGCAGCGCCCAGACATGGTTGATTTCAGCCAGTGTTTGCAGCACTTTCTTGCGGGTGCCCAGCGGCCTTTTTTGCAGCGCCGCCAACCGGTCCTCCACGTCTTCGTAAAACTCGACCGCAAGCACGGACTGGCAGGGCTTGGCGTCATATTCGATCAGATCGCGCGCCGCCTGAAATTCCCGCTTGCCCTTGGTTTGATTCAGCAGCAGACGGTCCATGTGCTCGATGGCCGCGGGTTTCAGATCGGCGATTTCGAGCGCCGCCTGCAAGGCCTCGATCGTGGAATCAAAACAAATAAGGCATAATCCGATCTCATCCGGCGTGGGTACGATTTTAACCTGGGCCGAAACGATGGCGGCCAGCGTGCCTTCGCTGCCGGCCAGGACGTTGATCAAATTGGCCGGGTCGCGCAACAGGCGGTCGAGGGCATAACCCGGCCAGCGTTTCACGAGACCGGGCGGAAAACACTCCGCGATCCGCACGTGGTTGAACGACACCAGATTTTCGATCAAACCGGATTGCTGCGGCAACGTGGTGGTCCCCGGCCCGATCCTGACAAAACGCCCGTCTCCGAGCACAATCTCCAGTTCGTTCAAGTGATCCGCTGTGGTGCCGTAAAGGGATGCGTGAGCGCCGGAGGAATTGTTGGCGATCATGCCTCCGAGTGTGGCGCGCGCACTGGTCGCCACGTCCGGGCCAAAACAAAAACCGTGCGGCCGCAGAAAAACATTCAGATGATCGAGAATGACTCCAGCCCCCACCCGCACCGTCCGCTGCTCCACATCCAAATCCGTGATCTGCCGGTTGTGACGCGCAAAATCAATGACCAATCCCTCGCCGATCGCGCCGCCCATCAGACCCGTGCCGGCGCCGCGCGGTGTCATCGCAATCCCCAGGTGGTTCGCCGCCTCGATGACCGAAATCGTCTGCCGCACGCCGTGGGGAAAAGCGACCGCCACCGGCTCGACCTGGTAAATCGACGCGTCGGTGGCATACAGCTGCCGCGTCAGGTTGTCGAAGGCCATTTCGCAATTTGCGGCGGCCAGTGTGGAAAGCTGTTGGGTCGACGTCATGACACTGACTCTAACCTATCGGCATCCCGGTGGATTGACAATTCC
>CAZFOA010000022.1:0-25443 GCA_964520205.1 uncultured Verrucomicrobiota bacterium
TCGAGTAGAAGGGCCCCTTGAGGTCCTTCAACGGGCGCTTGTTGAAATCGAGATAGTTGAACCGGCGGACTTTGTACGGGCAATTGTTCGAGCAATAGCGCGTGCCGACGCACCGGTTGTAAACCATCACGTTCAACCCTTCGTTGTCGTGCACCGTCGCGTTCACCGGGCAGACATTCTCGCATGGCGCCGCCTCGCAATGCTGGCACAACATCGGTTGCATCACCGCCTGCGGGTCGTCAATCCATTCCTCAATCTGGCGCTCATCCGAATTGCCCCAATCCGTCATCCGCCGCTTCGCCGGATCGGCGGCGTAATACCGGTCCACCCGCATCCAATGCATCTCGCGGCCGCGCCGCACCTGGTCCTTGCCTACAATCGGAATGTTGTTCTCGCTCTGGCATGCCACAATGCACGTGCCGCAACCGACGCACCCGTTCAAATCAATCGTCATGCCCCACTGGTGCAAGCCCGCTTCCTTGGCCTTGTCGAACGGATTCGGATACAGCGACGCCACGATCGGCGGTTCCTCGAGCTTCTCGCGCCGGGCAAAATCCGGATGTGCCCGGAACATTTCGAGATTCGCCTCGCGCACGATTGCACGGCCTTCCATCGACCAGTGATGCTGCGTGCAGGCCAGCTCGAACGTCTTGCCGGTCTGCGAAATCGTCGCGCCCACCGCAATGTATTCCGCGCCGGTCGCGCGCAATAGATACGCGTTGAACCCGACACCGGACCCGACGCGACCCGACTTCTCGCGGCCATAACCCAGCGCGATTCCCAGCGAATAATCCGCAAAACCGGGTTGAATCCAGACCGGTCCGCTCACGGCCCGGTTTCCCAGCTTCACTTCCACCACGTCGAAATTCTTGACCCCGATTTCATTCGCCGTCTTCCGGCTGATGAGCACGGCGTTGTCCCACGTCATCTTCGTGACAGGATCCGGCAGCTCCTGCAGCCAGCCGTTGTTGCTGTACCGGCCGTCATCCAGTTTGTGGTCCCGGCAAAAGACCACTTCGAGATTGTCTTTGGCCGGTGGCGCGGGCTTTCCGAGGCCGGCGAGGGCCCTGGCCGCGACATCGTCCTTCAAGCGAACCTCCGCCGGTTTCGGCGCCGGGCTTTCGAGAAAACCATTGTAGAGGAACTTGCGCCATGACTCTTCGACATTGCCGCCGCCGGCCATGGTCGCGAACGTTTGACGCACGATCTCATACGGGCTGGTCACGTTTTCACCCGCGATGCGCGCCAGCACTGCAATTTCCGTCAACCCGCCAAACAACGGCGCAATCAACGGTTGAACCGGCACCCACATGCCGTCGCTCGTCAACGCGTCACCCCACGATTCCAAATAATGCGCCGCCGGCAAATGCCAGTCATCGGCCCGTTTCGCCGCCTCGAAGGTTTCGTCCTCGTAATAGCTGAGCCGAACCACGCTTCTGGCTTTTGCCTGCGCCCCGGCCCAATCCAAATCCACCGGCGCATTGTAAACCGGATTGCCCCCCAGAATTACCAGCGTGTCCACTGCTCCGGCGTTGAGGGATTGCGCCAAATCACCAATGCCGCCCTCGATCAAATCCGCCGCTTCGTGAAAAACGACTGTGGTGCCGATGCTGCCGAGCGCCGCGTTCATCGCATGCGCCAGCAGATGAACCGCGAGCGGCTGCCGGTGGCCGGCGACTACGAGTGAATGGCGGCCATTCGCGACCAAATCCTTGGCGCACTCCGAAATCCACTTTGGATCCACGCCGGCCGGCAACGCCAGGTTTGCGGCTCCGCCCGCGGTCGCCGGCACAATCTGCGAGGCAAACGCCGCCGCGATGGCCTGGACTGCGCTTGACGGAATCCGCAGCCGATGGTCCGCATTCACGCCCGCCAATGTGAAAAGACTCTCGACCAGGTAGAACCGGTTCATCGAATCGGCCGCGCTTTCCAGGCGCCGGCCCTGGGCAAAGCGGCGGATGTGGTTGTGCGCATCGTCTTCCGATCCGATGAAATCGCAGTCGAGCGAGAGAATCACGCGGGCGAAATCGTAACGGTAAAGCGGCCGCACGGGCGCACCGAATGCCTCCGAGGCGGCCCGGCGATGAATGTCGAAGTCAATCGGCTCATAAACATGCCACTTCGCCTTCGGGAATTTCTGGCGGATCAGTTGCTGCAGCCGGGCGCGGGATGGCGAGGTGTTCCGCTCCAGCAAAAAGGCGAGACCTTCCCCGCCGTTGCCCTGCGCTTTCCTGGAGAGCTCATCCAGAAAATCCAGCGCCGCCTCCGGCGCGGCGTTGTTCCCGCCGCGCGTGAACCGCCGCGACCGGTCCGGATCGTAAAGGTTCAGGATGGAAGCCTGCGTCCAGCGGTCCGTGCCGCCGTTGCCGCCCGGATACTGCGCGTTGCCTTCCACTTTGACCGGCCGGCCCTCATACGATTTGGCCACCAATGGAACCGCGCCGCCGCGCGTCGGCATCGCCGTCGCATACCATTGCGAGGTGCCGAAGACATAATCCTCCGGCTGCTTGCCGAACGGCTCGAGATGCTCCACCGGACGGCGGCAGCCGCTGCCTGCCAGCCCGAGTCCGGCCAGCAGAAACGAGGCGGACATGATCTTGACGAAATGCCGCCGCGAAACCGGGTCTGTCCACTCACCGGCTCCCGCGGGAAATTCGCGCTCCACCCATTGCCGGAACTCCGGCGACGCCGCCACTTCATCCAGGCTGCGCCAGTAACGGCGGCCGGTTTCCTGTTCGGGAGGAGAGTTGGGCGGAATCGTCTTCACGCGTTCAATCTGAGATTTGAGATTTGGAATTCATTTTAGCGGTGGCACGCCGAGCAGGTTTGCAGCGATTCAACCTTCCACTCCAGCTTTTCCCGCTGGCCAATCTCCTGCTGCTGAGCCGGAGACGCGGCCTGCCAGGCCAGATCCGTGATCTTGTCCGGCGGACGCAGCTTCAACTCCGGATGCCGATGGCATTCCAGGCAAAATGCCATGCTCAACGGCTTCGCGTGATACACCTCGTCCATCCGGTCGATCCGGCCGTGGCACTCGACGCAACTGACCCCGCGGTTCACGTGGACCGAATGATTGAAATAAACAAAGTCCGGCAGTTTGTGGATTTGCACCCAGGGAATCGGCCGGCCGCTCACCGCGCTGTCCCGCACCCACTCCAGGCGCGCATCGTCCTTGAGCACCTGATTGTGGCAATTCATGCACGTCGAACTCGCCGGGATATTTGAAAACCACGACTTCTCCACGCCGGTGTGGCAATACCGGCAATCCATCCCCAATTGCCCCGCGTGCGTCGCGTGCGAAAACGACACCGGCTGGAGCGGCTGATAACCCGCCCGCGTGTATTTGGGCGTGAAATAATACCACACC
The DNA here is from genome assembly GCA_964520205.1 of uncultured Verrucomicrobiota bacterium. Lineage (GTDB taxonomy): Bacteria > Verrucomicrobiota > Verrucomicrobiia > Limisphaerales > BOG-1460 > CAZFOA01. Next base: position 3,368 of record CAZFOA010000022.1, read on the forward strand.
CCCGCCGTCACCGCGCTGCCCACCAGAAAAACACCCGCAATCACCATCGCCGGCAACCGGTTCGTCCACTTTGGGAAAATCGCTGACATCTCGATTCTTCGTTAACCTGTCGAAATTCTCTTGCCGCAAACCGGACAACTCACCTCATGCAAAAAACTGATTCTTTCTAAGACTTATCAACCGTCCATTGCCTTTTTTGTAGCAAAAAACAGTAGCTTCCATCAAACGACCGTGCACCAACCGCCCGGCGAGGCAGGATCGTTTGATGAGGGCGGAACTTTAAACGGCGGTCCGCCGGGGCTGCAAGAAAAGTTTGTGAAATTTTTCACGATTTAGGTGCGCTTAATCATCTTGATAAGATTAATTACTATTTCCGCCGCGTCGTTGCTGCACCGGGATCGCGGACGGTCCCCGTCCGCAGCGCATCCGGAATGCACGAGGCGACTGCATTCATTCTCGCAAACCCCGGCAACCCTGCTGCCATCCAATCCGCTGCGGTCCGGCACGTCCCGCGGTCCATGGGTGAGCTGCGGCGCTCAATCCGCCGGCCTCCAACCGGGGCCGCCCGGAATAAGGCTCAAAATTTCACTCAAGCCGCTCCTCGATTCGCCGATAAGATGGCATTCGCTTTCGTGTTTTGTGCGGGGATAAAGGCAACCGGCGAGTTCCCTCCCCGCCAAGTTCTCCCAAGTCCAAAATGCAAAGCTCCCATCAACCCTTTCCGCACCCTGCGGACTCCTTCCCTGAATCCATTCACGGGCTACCCAATCGTTTCTCCGCTTGTGTGGCCGACGCCCGGCTGTTAGATTGCGGGCCGTGAACCTTATCGCGCGATGAGGCTCCGTTTGATGCGTTTGCCGGTGATTTGGCCGGAGTTTCACTGATAATTCCACGCATACCAATTGCGGTATGCGGCAGAATCGACGGTTTGTCCGATGGTGTAACGGTAGCACAATGCCCTTTGGAGGCATTTGTCCTGGTTCGAATCCAGGTCGGACAGCCAAGCCTCAATTTTCCCGTCGCTGGACACGTCAGCCGGTTTCGGGCATTCTCCGCGAGTGACCGATGAGGCCCAAGCCAACCGATCCGTGCGATTCACAATTTACCGGCTTTTTGTAATATCCTCAGGGCTTTCGCCCAGGTAACAATCGCACCCGATCAACTTTATGGATCAACCACCGCCCTCCTCCCAGCCGGAACCGCCGCCGCTCCTGTCCGAATCTCCGTCACCGTCCCCGGCCGCGGCGCCGGCGCCGGCGACGTCGCTGGCCGCGCGCCTGTTGAACGTCTTCGCCACGCCGGGCGACGTCTTCGAGGAAGTCAAGGTGTCCCGCACGTGGGTTGCCAACTGGCTCGTGCCGATTCTGCTCTACGGCCTGGTGGGTGCGTTCTCATCGGTTTTGATTTTGTCGCAACCGGCAATCGCGCAGCAGATTCACGAACGGCAGCAGAAAGTTTTTGAAGACCAGGTCAAAGCCGGAAAAATGACCCGGGAGCAGGCAGACAGCGGCCTGTCGATGGCGGAAAAATTCTCCGGCCCGGCGGTGTTAAAAGTTTTTGGAGCCATCGGAGCTTTTTTTGGAAGCTTCATCTCGGTATTCGGGTGGGCGTTCCTGTTATGGCTGATCGCCCGCTTCGGCCTGAAGGCAAAACTCGATTTCATGAAAGTGGTCGAAATAGCCGGCTTGGCCAGCGCCATCAACATGCTGGAAACCCTCGTCAAAATGTTGCTCGTATTTGGATTGAGCAACCCGCTCGCTTCTCCCAGTCTGGCGTTGCTGTTGAAAAATCCCGACCCGAAAAACGGCCTTTTCGCCTTGCTGAACCTGGTCAATATCATGACGTTCTGGGCCCTGGCCGTGCGGGCGATCGGGGTGGCCAAACTGGCCGCAGCGCCCGTGGGCAAAGCGGCGCTATGGGTCTTTGGACTCTGGCTCCTTCTGATGTCCCTGTGGCTGGGTCTCAGCGGGGTGGCGCAGAAGGCTTTTGGGGGGTAAAAACTGATTCCCGTCAACCGGGGACCGCATTTCCCGGCGAAACAAAATCACGACAAGTGTGTCTTAATACTTAAGCGACATGGCAAATTCTAAAAAACGCAAGAAGGTTCTCATCTTTTCCGGGATCGGCGCGGTGCTGCTGATCCTGACGCTGGCGGCTGTTTTCAAGAAGAAGGAACCGGTCATTACCGTTCAGACCGAGAAGGTCATACGGACCAATATTACCGAGACAGTCAAAGCCAACGGGATGATTCAACCGGTCGTGCAGGTCACGATCAGCCCCGAAGTGAGCGGCGAAATCATTGAATTGCCTGTGAAGGAAGGCCAGCGCATTCAGAAAGGTGACTTGCTTTTGAAAATCAAACCGGACTTCTATCTCGCGGCGGTCAACCAGGCCCGGGCGGGTTACGAATCCTCGCTCGCCGTCAAAGCCCAGTCGGAGGCAAATCTCATCAAGGCGGAGGCGGATTTCAAGCGCAACCAGCAGCTGTTCGCCAGCAGGCTGATCTCCGAATCCGACTTCATCGGGTTCAAAGCCGCTTACGAAGTCGCCAAAGCGCAGCTCGAAAGCTCTTTGCACCAGGTGGAAAACACCAAAGCCGCCGTCGCCAGCGCCCAGGATTCCCTGGACAAAACCACGATCGTCTCCCCGCTCACCGGCACGATCACCGTGCTGAATTCACAACTCGGCGAGCGGGTGCTGGGGACGGTCCAGAACGCGGGAACGGAAATCATGACGATTGCGGACCTGAACGAGATGGAAGCGCGGGTGGACATCGGCGAGATGGATGTGGTGCTGATTCAGCCCGGCCAAAAGGCGCGGCTGGAGGTGGACGCCTTCAAAGACCGCAAGTTCACCGGCGACGTCACCCAGATCGCCAACGCCTCGGAGGGGTTGAATTCGCGCGCCGCCGCCGCCGCTGCTGCGTCGTCCAGTTCCCAACAGGCCACCAAATTTGAAGTCCGCATCCACGTCAAGGACAAGGAGTATTTCCGCCCCGGCATGTCGGTGACGGCGGAGATTGAAACTCGCTACCGGACGAACACTTTGGCGGTGCCGCTGGCCAGTGTGACGACGCGCGCGCCGAAACCGGCGGAGAAAAAAGACGGCCGTGCCGGGGAAGCCACAAAATCCACCGGCACCAACTCGCTGGCATCCGCCGATCCGGCGACGAATGGCGGCGCGGCCGATCCCCCGACGAACAGCGCCGCCACCGGAGCGAAAGAAAAGGATTCAGTCAAGTTGACCGAAGTGGTTTTCCTCGTCGATGGCGACCATGTGAAAACGGCTCCGGTGAAGATCGGCATCGGTGACGACATTTACTGGGAGATCACCGAGGGTCTCAAAGAGGGACAGGAAATCGTCACCGGCGGCTATCTGGCGATCGGCAAGGATCTGGACGACGGCAAAAAAATCCACAAAGGCCCCGTGGCTTCGGCAGAGGCCAAGAAATAGCCGTGGCGCTGATCCGGCTACAAAATATTTCGCGGCGTTACCAGATGGGCGGGGAAACCGTCCACGCGCTCCGCGACATTTCGCTGGAAATTCAACGCGGCGAATACGTCGCCATCATGGGCCCCTCCGGCTCGGGCAAATCCACGCTCATGAACCTCGTCGGCTGCCTCGACACGCCCAGCTCGGGCCATTACGAATTGAATGGCAGCCAGGTCAGTGAAATGGATGACAACCAGCTTGCGGAGGTTCGCAACCGGGAAATTGGTTTTGTTTTCCAGACCTTCAATCTGCTGCCGCGCTCGAATGCTCTGCACAATGTCGAGCTGCCGCTCATTTACGCCGGTCTCCCGGCGGAAACGCGCAAAAAAATCGCGCTGGAGGCGCTGGCGCAAGTGGGACTGGCCGACCGCGTTCACCACAAGCCCAACGAACTCTCCGGCGGCCAGCGCCAGCGCGTCGCCGTTGCCCGCGCACTCGTGAACAAACCCTCCATTCTGCTGGCCGATGAACCGACGGGCAATCTCGACTCGAAAACCGGCGCCGAAATCATGTCGCTCTTCGAACAACTGGCGGAAAAAGGCAACACCATCATCGTCGTGACGCATGAGGAAGACGTGGCCCGGCTGTCCCGCCGCATCATCCGGATTCGCGACGGTTTGATCGCCAGCGATGAGAAATTGGCCGGGAACCGAAAGACGAGAGTCGAGGGCCAACCCGCTCCGGCTCTCGACCCTCGACTCCCGACTCCCGACCCAAACCGGCCATGAACTTCTTTGCCGAATTGAAGGAGGGTTTTGGCATCTCCTGGAACGCGATCCGCGCGAATAAAATGCGCTCGGCGCTGACCACGCTCGGCATTGTCATCGGCATCGTCACCGTCTCCCTCATGGCTGCAGCCATTCAGGGCCTGGATCGCGCCTTTGTGAAAAGCATTTCCGCGCTGGGCGCGGACGTATTTTATGTTCAGAAATTCGCCTGGCTCAACGACAGTGCCGAGGAGTGGGTCAAACAGCGCAAGCGCCGCCCGATCGAGCTGGCGGAAGCGCAACAACTGGCCGGTCAATTGGCGCTCGCCGACGCGGTCGTCCCCAACACGGACCTGAATGCCACGATCAAGTATAAGAATCGAAGCGCCAGCCGGGTGGACCTGGTCGGGACGACCGAGGATTACTTGCGGACCAGCGGGGTGGGCGTGGCCGAAGGCCGCTTTTTTTCGGCGGCCGACGTTCAGGGAGGACGTCCGGTTTGTGTGATCGGCAGTGAAGTGGCCACCAATTTATTCCGCCAGGAGCCGCCCATCGGAGCCACGATCAAGATTTCCGAGAAGTCTTATCTCGTCATCGGCGTGCTGGAACGCCAGGGAAGCTTCCTGGGCCTCTTCAGCCTCGACAATCGCGCGCTCATTCCCATGAAGGCATTCATCGCGAATATCTGGGCCAAGCCGTATATCGAGATCCAGGTCAAGGCCAAGGCGCTGGTGGGATTGGACGAAGCCCGCGAAGAACTGCGGCAGGTGATGCGCCGGGTGCGGCACCTGGCGCCGAACCAGCCTGATGATTTCGCCATCAATCAACAGGACCAATTCGTGGACATGTTCCACCGGATGACCGGCACGATTGCCATTATCGGACTTTGCGTGACCGGCTTGTCGCTGTTCGTCGGCGGCATCGGCATCATGAACATCATGTTCGTCTCGGTCGCGGAGCGGACCCGCGAAATCGGCGTCCGCAAGGCCATCGGCGCCAAACGGCGCACCATCCTGCTCCAATTTCTGACCGAGGCCGCCTGCATCTGCGTGCTCGGAGGCCTGATCGCCCTGGTCATCGCCGGATTGCTGTCCCTGATCATCGGACATTTTCTGCCGACGACCATGTCCTTGAATATCGTGGCCCTCGCCCTGCTCGTTTCGTTGGTGACAGGGTTGGTTTCCGGTTTCCTTCCGGCGTGGCGCGCGGCCCGGATGAATCCGGTGGACGCTTTGCGGAGCGAGTGAAAGGACGCATCACGAATGACCGACAAACGAACCACTCTCCTGCTGGCTGAACTGCGCGAGAGCTTCGCCATGGCCATGAACGCGGTCACGGCGCACAAGCTGCGTTCGTCGCTCACCTTGCTGGGAGTGTTGATCGGCGTCTTCTCCATCATCGTCGTCATGACCGCCATGCGGGTGCTGAAGCGGAATGTCGAAACGGAATTGAGCGGACTGGGCAGCCAGACGTTTGGCATCCAGCGATGGCCGGAGGTCCAGTTTGGCAGCGGCCCGGCGGATTGGGAGAAATTCCGGCGGCGCAAGGACATCACCCTGGATCAGGGACGCCGGGTCCAGGAGAAAGCCACCCTGGCCAGCAGCGTTGGCATCCAGGGCAACTTCTGGGGCGGAGAGGTGGAGACGCGTTACAAGAAAACGCCGCCCACGGTTCAATTGTATGGCGAAACCCCGGGCAGTTTCCCGGCCCGCAACTGGGTGGCCGCGGAAGGCCGGCTGATGACGGAGGCCGACGTGGACAACGCCCGGGACGTTTGCGTGCTGGGGAGCGGGTTGGCGAAGACGGTCTTCCCGTTTGGCTCACCGCTGGGCCAACCATTGAAGCTTAATGGAATCAATTATGCCGTCATCGGCGTGCTCGGCTCCAAAGGCGGTTCGCTCGGGGGCGCGCAGGACAACTTCGCCGTCATTCCCATCACCACCGCGTTGAATCGCTTCGGCCGCCGGTGGCAAGACCTCACCATTCTTGTGCAGGCGCGCGACGCGGCGAGTTACGCGGATGCCGTCGAGCAAGTGCGCGGCATCATGCGCATAGCCCGCAAAGTCCCGCCCGGCCAGGAGGATGATTTCGAGGTTTTCTCGAACGATTCGATGATCGCCCAGTTCAACGCATTCACCATCGCCGTGCGCATCGGCGTGGCGGTGGTCAGCTCCATCGCCCTGCTCGCCGCCGGCATCGGGATCATGAACATCATGTTGGTCTCCGTGACGGAACGGACGCGCGAGATCGGCATCCGGCGGGCCATCGGAGCGAAGAAGCGCAATATCATGACGCAATTCATCCTCGAAGCCATCGTGCTGTGCGAAGTCGGGGGCGTGATGGGCGTCGGACTCGGAATTCTCGGCGGCAACAGCCTGGCGTGGTTCATGAAAGTTCCACCCGCCATCCCGCTCGACTGGATCGTGCTGGGCCTGGTGATCTGTTCGATCGTGGGAGTCATCTTCGGCACGTATCCGGCCTGGAAAGCGGCGAACCTCGACCCGATCGAATCGTTGCGTTACGAATAGGGAGACATTCTTGTCGGTTTCCGCCGTCGACCAGTGACTCATGGGTAAAGAAGCGAACATGGATGATGCCGAAGCGCTGCGGGAGTATGTGACCTGCCGGTCCGAAAAGGCCTTTGCCGAACTGGTCGGCCGGCACGTCGATCTCGTCTATTCGTCGGCCCTGCGAATGGTCCGGAACCCGGCCCTCGCCGAGGACGTCACCCAGGCAGTCTTTATTCAACTGGCGCGCCACGCGCCGGTGATCCGGTCGGGCAACGCGCTGCCGGGCTGGCTTTACCGCGTCACCCATGGTCAGGCGGCCAACGCCGTGCGCGCCGAATGCACCCGCCGCCGATACGAGACGGAGGCCACGAACATGATCCAGACCCCGGAGGAACCATCGGCGGCGTGGGAATCCATCGCCCCGCATCTCGAGGAGGCCATGAGCGCTTTGAGTGACGAGGATCAGAACGCCGTGCTGCAGCGGTTCTTTCAAGGCCGAAGCTGGCGCGAGGTGGGCTCGGCGATGTCGTTGAGCGAGGATGGGGCGCAAAAGCGCGTCAGCCGCGCACTCGATAAGCTCCGGTTGCACCTGTCCCGGCGCGGCATTGCCGTCACGACTTCCGTGATCGGCATGGCCCTGGTCGTGAACGCGGTTCAAGCCGCCCCGGCGGGGTTGGGCTTCGCTGTGACCACCGCTTCACTGGCAGGAACAGCCGGCACCGGGACGCTGACGTCAACCGCGCTCAAGTTATGGCTCACGAAAAAGACCACGGTCGGCCTGTTGGCCGGCCTTGCTCTCATTGCCGCGGTCACGATTCCCCTGGCTGTTTCCGCAGCCCGGAAAGCCCGGGCGGAGGCGCCGGTCACGGAGAGCAGTCTTTCCCGGGGACAAGTGCTGCATATGACCTTCGACCAGGATGAAGCCGGCAGCGGCGTGATCACGGACAGCAGTGGCAAGGCCAAGGGCGGCAAAATAACCGACAGCAGCGGCTCGGGCAACGATGGCATAGCTGCCGGTGTTCGGTGGACTGCCGATGGCAAGCGGGGCGGGGCGTATGAATTCACCGCTGACGGCGACCAGATTGAAATATCGAACAACCCATCGCTGAACCCCAAGCAGCTTACCCTCGCCGCCTGGATCAAGACGACCAACAAGGATGCGGCATGGCGGCGCATCTTCGACAAATCTTACAGCCAGGGTTACGCCCTGAGCATCGCCGGCGAGTGGCAGGGAAACAATTGGAACGGGCGGGCCAGTCTGGAGATTGGACCCGGAACACACCTGAGTTCGACGAAAAGCATGGTGGCCGACGGTCAATGGCATCACTTGGTGGCCACGTTCGACGGAACCGAACAGTGGCTTTACGTGGATGGCAAACCCGAAGGCCAGGCGCTGGTGTGGGAGAAACCCGGCCAGGTCGGAGCCACGGGCTTCAACCTCGTCATCGGCTGCAATCGCTCCAATTTGGCGGAGGACGATCTCGGCAAATCCTTTCGCGGGTTTATTGACGAGCCGAGGATGTGGAATCGCGCGCTTTCACCCAAGGAAGTCGCGTTCCTTTACCAGTCGCAGCAATAGAGCTCATAGAAGACCGGCACTCTCCAACCCATACGAGCAACCTTAAGCAATAACTCAAGACCTCATGTCTCCGAACGCATTCATAGGAAAGGCAAAACAGCCGACTGACGAAGAACTGACCGCTGCACTCGGCCCGGCCCGGCCTACCTGGGATCAGATGCTGGCCGACCTGGCCCGGGAACACGGCGCAGACGTTCAGGAGTGGAACAGCTATTCACTCAAAGCCGGCTGGTCGTTGCGCGTGAAACGCAAGGAGCGAACCCTCGTTTGGCTTGGCCCGCGTGAGGGCTCCTTCATCGCCGCGTTCATTCTCGGTGACAAGGCCATGCGGGCGGCGCGCGCCGGCAAACTGCCGCAACGGATCGTCAAAATCATGAACGAAGCGCCGAAATATCCGGAGGGAACCGGTATCCGCATCCCGGTGAAAACGCCGAAGGACCTGGCGGCGGTTAAAAAACTCGCCGCGATAAAGATCGAGAATTGATGGACGCTTATGACTTCCGCGTCTACACCGGTCGTGCCTGCTGAAACCGAGGCGCGCAGGATGATCCGCGAGCTGCGGGCGCGGCGTAATGACGCGCGGGCCAAAGGCGTGCAGCAGTATTTCAAACATGCAGTCGTGGCGCTTGGCATCGATACGCCCACGCTTCGGGCATTTACCCACGGCGAACTGAACCGGCTCAAGCCTGCCTGGACCGTCGCCGAAGCTACAGCGCTGTGCGGACGGCTGTTGGCAGAGGCGGAGATGGAGGTTCGCATGGCCGGCATCCTGGTTCTGGGCGGGTTCCGGACAGAATTCACGACGGCACTGTTGCCCCGGGCGAAGCGGTGGCTGGAGACACGGCTGGATAACTGGGCGCTCGTGGATGGGTTCTGCAGTCTCGTGGTGAGTCCAATGATGGAGCGGCATCCGTCGGTGGAACGAACGTTGCGGCGGTGGTCCGGAGATCCGACGCTCTGGGTGCGCCGGGCCGCACTGGTCACGCTCGTGCCCTTCGCGCGGCGCGGACGGCACCTGGACTTGGCGTACGAACTTGCCGCTGAACATTTCAGGGACGACGAGGACCTGATGCACAAAGCCACCGGCTGGCTCCTGCGTGAGACGGGCAAGACCGATATGCCGCGGCTCAAGAATTTCCTCCTTCGCCATGGCCCGGCGATTCCGAGAACAGCGGTGCGGTATGCCATCGAACGATTCCCGGTTCGTGAACGGAAACGATTGCTCGAACTGACCCGATGATTACGGGGTGGGAAGCGCAAAATGCGGGGCGACGCTCCCGCCTGCGTGGACGAAGCCGCTTCCGCCGCCGTTGCACTATGGGGGGACAAGTCGGCGCGGCGAAGGCCCGAGGCATCGGACACAAATGCATTTCAACCGCAGCTGAACGCAAATTCTTTTCAACGCAAAGACGCCAAGGCGCAAAGGGCTGTCTTGAAACATCGCCACACAAACATCTCCGGACAATCCAGCATCAACCATCCGCTCTCCAGCGCTTCTATTTGGTTGCAACTTTCCGCCGTTCGGCCTACACCCGTTGCCAGTCAGCTATGGAAACCCGGGAAAGACCAGGAGTGAAGAGCAACAACATCAACGGCTCCGTCCCCGGCCACATGCAATCGCCCCTGTATGCGATTTGAAGGCAATGCCCCGCAAACCTGCCACCCCAAACTGTTACATTATCGCCGGACCAAACGGCGCGGGGAAAACCACGTTCGCCACGGAGTTCCTGCCACTGTATGCCAACTGCCGAAATTTCATCAACGCCGACCTGATTGCCCGCGCCTACTCGCCTTTTGATCCGGACGCCGGGCTGCTGAGTGCCGGTCGCGTCGTTTTACAGCGCATCGCCGAGTTCACGAAAGCCCACGCCGATTTCGCCTTTGAAACCACCTTGTCAGGTCGCGCGCATGTACCCCTGCTGCATTCGGTGAAGCAAGCCGGTTTCCATCTGCATATGTTTTACCTGTGGATTCCAGGCTGCGAACTGGCCCTCCTCCGCATTCGCGATCGAGTCGAGAGCGGCGGACACAACGTGTCGGAGCGCGATGTCCGCCGCCGCTTCAGCCGTTCTTTGATAAACCTTTTTGCCCTGTATCGACCCCTGCTCGACACGTTGCACTGCTTCGACAACTCCTCGGACACACCGCGATTGATTTTTAAGGACGAGGCCGGGCAGACTCTGATCGGCGATGCCGCGCTTTACGGCCTGTTGCGGCGAAAGTTTGCACCATGAAGAAACCAAGCAAAACATCCCTCACCCAGAAGGCCATGCAGGCTTTGACCGAAGCCGTGGCCAAGGTTGTGGAGGACCACCGGCAGCGTGGCAAGCCGCTCGCTGTCTGGCGAAATGGTGAAGCCGTTTGGATATCTTTGGAAACCCCCGGCTCATTGCGCGAGACGCCGCCCAAATACCGCACCAGAAAGAAGAATGCCAAAGGCTGAATGCTCCAGGCTGAGATCACAAATAATCTATGAAGACCTCGACACTCATCTCATTGGGACTACTCCTGCTTGGAGCCCTGCCGATTCAGGCGGCCACTCGCGTTGAGCTCAACGGGGATTGGCAGTTTCGGATCGATCCCTCCGGACAGGGCGAACCGGGAGGCTGGGTCCGCCAGATGCCCGACGACACCGAAACCGTCAACGTTCCGCATACCTGGAACATCGGGAAGCATGACGATTACGAAGGCACGGCCTGGTACTTCCGCAATTTTGAAGTGGATGAAGCCTTGCTGCGGAAACACGTCGAGATTCATTTCGGCGCCACGTTCTATCGCGCCCGGGTCTGGCTCAACGGCGTCGAAGTCGGATCACACGAAGGCGGTCACACCGAGTATCACTTCGACATCAGCCCGCATTTGAAACGTGTCAATTACCTGGCCGTCCAAATCGACAACCAGCCGGGTTACGAAACCATCCCGGGCTTCGCGATGCGCTTCCGTGGAACAACTGACACCGCCAACGCCTGGTACGACTGGTGGCATTACGGTGGCATCGTCCGGGACGTGTGGCTGAACTTTAACGAGCCGGCTTTAATCCGGCGCCAGCAAATCCGCGTTAAGCTGGACGGACCCGCCGCTGAGGTGGAGGACCGGATATTTCTGGAAAACACTTCGGCCCGGGCGACCCAGGTGAAGTTGACGCTATCGGCCTACGCGCCCGGAAACGCCGCGCCCGCCGCCACCGCGCAGCAAACGGTCACCCTCGCCCCGGGCGCCCACGATCAAAACCTCCGCCTGCGGCTCGATTCGCCCAAACTCTGGCACTTCGACCATCCCAACCTTTACCGGATGGAAGCCGTTTTGGCGGATTCCAAAGACCAGCCACTTGACACCCGGAGCGATAACTTTGGCGTGCGGCAGATTGAAATTCGCGACCGGCATCTTTTCCTGAATGGCGAACGGGTGCGGCTGACGGGGATCACCCGGCACGAGGATTCGCCTTGGGAAGGGTTGGCCGAAACGCGCGGCACCATCCGGCAGGATTATGATGATCTCAAAAACCTGCAGGTCACCCTGACCCGGCCCGTCCACTATCCGCAGCACCCGGCGATCCTGGATTATTGCGATCGCAACGGCATCCTCTTGGTTCCCGAGATTCCGATATGGCAGTTCAGCGAGAAACAACTGAGCAACTCGAACGTCATCGCGCTCGCCAAACAGATGATGCGCGAAATGATCGAGCAGGCCGGCAACCACCCGTGCATCATGGGCTGGAGTGTGTGCAACGAAAGCGCCACGGCCACGCCCGGCGGGATCGCTTACTTCCGGACCCTGCGCGATTGGGTCAAATCCCTCGACCCGGACCGCTACGTCACCTACGCGGACGACGTCGTGGGCCGGGAGGCCGCCGGTTCGCCCAACGCGGCCCGGGATGCTGATTTCATTATGATGAATGAGTATTTCGGCGGCTGGCACGGGCCGGCGCACCTGCTCCGCGGCGTGCTCGATCAGGTCGGGAAGACCTACCCCGACAAAATGGTCATCCTCTCCGAAGTCGGCCTCGCAGGAGTATTCGGCGCCAACCGCGAGGACGCCGACCGCCGGCGCGTCGAACTCCTCCGCGAACAAATGCCGATCATCGCGCAATACGACTGGATCGGCGGTGCGATGTTGTGGTGCTACCAGGATTACAAATCGCACCGGAACCTTTGGCCCGGCGAAACGAATGGGATCGTGGACCACGGTTTGGTGGATGAATACCGCCAGCGGCGTCCGTCGTACTATGTCTGGCAGGAGTTGAACTATCCCCTCCACATCGAATCGACATGGAAATGTTCCGACCAGTTTCCCTACCCGCCGCTGGGCTTCAGCGCAACGGTCTCCGAACGGGCCGCAACCGAGCTGCCCTCTTATCCAATCCACGACTATCAACTCTTCTGGGAAGCGCGGCGCGACGACGGCCGGTTGATCGCCCGTGGCGAACAACCGTTGTCAAGCCTGCAGCCGCCGGCGCAGGTGACCGGCGCGTGGACGGCGACGGATTACAGAACAATCACGTTGACCTTCAAAATATATCGACCGACCGGTTTCGTGGCGTGCGAACGGGAGGTGTCCTGGGGCAATCCGGTCAGCGGCGGCCAATCGGTGGGCGGCATGAAGCAGCGGGCCAATGTGCCGGTCGAATAACCGGGGTTGCGTCATTGTTCGGATTCGATCGAACGCGAAACCTCTGTCGGATTGTCTCCTTGAGCCGTGACTAGGGAAAGAGAGACATCCTATGAATCGAAAAGAATTCCTGAAGAACTGCGCCTGCGGCTTGTGCTCCTGCGCCGCCGTCGGTCTGATTGCCCCTGGATCCGCACCGGGCGCGGAAGCCAAGGCTCCCGACGACTGGCGATTGCCTTTCGTCAAAAAGCGCTATGCGAAGCTGCTGGGAATCCTTTCCAGTCGGATGGATGAAAAGACATTGAATGAGACCTTGTTCGAGCTGGGCGCCTATTGTTCGGGCTTGGGCGATGAAACGCTCCAGAAATTCCGCGGCGACCTCGAAGGTTACCGCACGCTGGTTAAACAAGGCGTGTCGGGGGACAACATCACCTACGATTGGGACAAGGGCGTCATCACGATGGCTTCGGACGAAAGAACCGACTGCTTCTGCCCGCTGATCAGCCGTTTGAACCACACGCCGACCGTGGCCTGCAATTGTTCGCTGGGCTGGCAAAAACACACCTGGGAAACCCTGCTGCAGAAGAAGGTTCGAGTGGAACTGAAGGAGTCCGTCCTGCGCGGCGGAAAACGTTGCGTGTTTGAAATCCACGTTTTGGAACCAGCCGCCTGAAACAACAAGCAGGGCGTCGGAACAGGCACTTGTTCAGGGCTTTCTCACGCCGGCTCCTGCGTTCCAAATGGTTTGCAGGCTCAAATCGCAACGCCTGCCTCGTGGTCATCCATCTGTCCCCCAATTGGCGGTTTCACTGAATGATACCGACGTGAATCTTTCCTGGAGCACCAACTCAAAAACCTTCACCCCCCACCGGATCATGAACAAGAATCTTCTTAGAGCGTTTCAAACAAAACCGTAGCCGCTCCACAGCATTTCACGCAGGGGAGCGCGGGCTTCAGCCGGCTTCGAAATCGAATGGGGACGCTACCTTGAAGCGGCGCAAACGCCGCGCTCCGGCTATAGCTTTTTTGAAAACACTCCAGCCCGGGACTCGTCCTGTTGGCAGTGGCTGTCAACTTTGCGCATCCGGCAATGGCGACGCTGGGAGGGTGCGGCCCCTCGAGAATAGCCCCGGATCTCCATTTATGGCGGTTTTCCATTTCGAGCGGTGACTCTCAAGAAACGAGAATTTATGGATGCTGCCAAATCGCCCCGGGAATGTGGAAACACGAGCCTGACGCTGTTGTTGCCGGCCGGGTTCGGTTCCAGGAGTTAAAATGCCCGAGATCACAAAACCGGCCACAAACCGCGATCCGGGCAATCAGGATCCCCGTCCGGATGCCGATCTGCTTGGACCGGCAAGTCAGAGCACTGCCGGGCTCGACCTTCGGCCGCCGGACTTGAACGGGGATTTGTCAACGTTCTGTTGGTCTGTCACCGCGATCTTGCTGACGTTTCTCTGTCTCACGCACCTCGGCGTCCTGCTCTGCTTCAGTGTTGGCGCGCGCGTTTCCCCGTTCGTGGCGCCGGCTGCGCTGCTGCTGTCGCTGGTCGTCGGCCGGTGGCTGGCGCAAAAGGAGGGATGGCGCGGTCGATGGCGAATCGCGCCGCCCGCACTCGCCCTGGTTCTCGTGGGAATCGCCTTGTTCCTGGCGGCATCCTTCTTCGACTTCGGATGGGACGGCCTGTGGTACCACCAGACTGCCGTGTATCAAATGTCGCACGGCTGGAATCCGCTGCGCGATCCGATGCACAGCTTCGTCCCTCATCTCCAGGATTGGGTGCGCCACTACTCCAAGGGACCGTGGTATGTGGCCCTGGCTCTTTTTGAAACAACCCACAATATCGAATTGGCCAAAGCCGGTACCTGGATCGCGCTGGCTGCCATGTTTCTTGCCACGTTCGCGGCCTCGATTGACTTCGGAATGCAAAGGCGCGCGGCGATTGTCATCGCGGCGCTCGTCTCGCTCAACCCCGTGGCCGTGTGTGAATCGGCGTCTTACCTCGTGGACGGCCTCATGGTTTCGTTCCTGGCCTGCTTTGTCGCCGCCACGTTTTGCTGGTTTCGGCGGCCGAGCCTGTTGATCCACGGCGTCTTGATAGCGTCGGCAATTCTTTGCATCAACGCCAAACTCACGGGCCTGGTTTACCTCTGCTTCGCCTGCGCGGCAGCGGGAATCTATGCCCTTCTCCGGCGGCGCGACGTGTGGATCCGCTGCGCGATCCT
Source organism: uncultured Verrucomicrobiota bacterium (assembly GCA_964520205.1). Lineage (GTDB taxonomy): Bacteria > Verrucomicrobiota > Verrucomicrobiia > Limisphaerales > BOG-1460 > CAZFOA01. Next base: position 18,489 of record CAZFOA010000022.1, read on the forward strand.
CCAGCTCGCTTGCGTCCTGTTGGGCTCCGCGGTCTTCGGCTTCAATCCTTACGTGACCAACACCGTGCATCGGGGCAACCCGTTCTACCCCTGGCTGGGGACCGCCGCGCATCCCAGCTTCAGCCAGAGAGGGCAAGACCCGGGCGAGCTTTACGAAACGCCAAAGAACCTGATTGGACGCAACCGCCTCGTCCGGCTCGGGTACGCCATCTTCGGCCGTCCGGGGGCGCAACCGGTCTGCGGGGGCGAGAATGCGCAGCTCATGTGGCCCTTCGACGTCGGCTGGAAAGATTTTAACATGTTTCGCATCCACGGTATCCGCATTTCGGGCTTCGGCCCGCTCTTCAGCGCCGCGTTTGTCACCGGTCTGGTTCTGATGGGCGCCGTTTGGGTCCGGCCTGGAAGGCGCCGGATGAAGGTTCTTGCGTGGGGCGAGGCTGCTGACGAGCCGCCGTCCTTTCAAAATCAGGAGGCTCGCCAGGACGCTCGCCCCACCCAGTCAGGAATGAGTGAGACGAAATCCGGCGTGCCGCGCGAGGTCCTGCTGCTGTTCGCAGGCACGACCGTCGCGTCGCTCCTGATCAGCACGCACACGTGGTGGGCGAGGTATGGACCGCAACTCTGGTGGCTGCCAATCATCGCCGTCATCGCCGGTCTCAGGGTGCCGGATTGGAACGCAGCCCGCCGGACCGCCTGGGGGCTGGCGGCGTTGCTGCTGGTCAACACAACCCTGGTCGCTTTTGCCCACTTTCGCTGGGAAATCGAGGCCACCCGCACGTTGCGCGAGCAGATGGCTTCCCTGCGGCAGCAAGGTGAAGTCGAGGTGGATTTCCAGTATTTCGGCGAGCCGTTTGGCGAGCGGCTCCGCGCGGCGGGAGTCAACTTCCGCGCGGTGCGGAGGTTGTCTTGTGACCATCCGATGGAGTTGATGAGTGTCGCGCCCGGCTACCCCGCTCCCGTCCGGGTCTGCGCCGATGCCAACCCGCCAAAACCATGAAGACGTGCATTGGGGCAATAAACCCGCCGATTGGAGCGCCGGTCTCCGACACGGCGCGAGGAGCCTCGATCTTCGGAACACGCCGGGTCGGAGACCGGCGCTCCGTTTCATGGAAAGAAGAAACCTGTTTCCGCAGCCAACCAACGAAATGAAAACAACCCTATTGGAACCCAACCCACGAATTGACATTTTTGATGCACTGCGCGGCTCGGCGCTGCTGGGCATTCTCCTGGTGCATTCGATCGAGCACTGGGATTTCGGGGGCAACCCGCAGCATCCGCCGGACTGGCTGAGGGCGCTCGACGGGAAGGCGAACGATATCGTGTTCTTCCTTTTCTCCGGCAAAGCTTACGGGATTTTTGCGATGATGTTTGGGATCAGCTTTTTTCTGATCCTGGACCGATGGTCGCGGCGCGGAATCCACTTCCGCGGCAGGTTCCTGTGGCGCCTGGCGGTATTGGCCATCTTCGGCTACCTGAACGGGATCATCTACTGCGGGGATGTTCTGCTCATCATTGCCGTCCTGGGACTTCCGCTGGTGTTCCTTTACCAGCTCGGCAACCGCGCGCTCACGTGGATTTCCGTCGCGCTCATGCTGCAGATTCCATCGCTGTGGGCCGCGGGCCGGGTGCTGTTCGAGTCCGGTTATCATCCGCCCCAGCCTCACCACTGGGCGATCTATGGCCAGCTTTTTGACGTCTACAGCCACGGATCATTCTACAAGGTGACAATGACCAATCTCTGGACTGGGCAGTGGTCAAGGATTTGGTGGACGATTGAATCGGGAAGATACACGCAGATGATGGGCCTGATGGTGTGGGGTCTCTTGATCGGACGCAGCCGCATCTTTGAGGACCCGGCGCGTTGCATTCGACTGGCCTGGCGCGCGCTGTTGTGGGGAGCGATCGGCTTTGCAATCTTCTATCCCATCAAACTGCACCTGGGTGCCTGGGGTCTGAGAGGCATGGCCCGGTATGAAACCGACAATCTGGTGTCGTCCTATTGCAACCTGGCGCAGTTAGCCGTCTGGGCCGGCGGATTTGTCCTGCTTTACCAATGGTCCAGGGCCAGGACGGCTCTCCGGTTGCTGGCGCCCTATGGAAGAATGAGCCTGACGTGCTATGTGACGCAGGGGATGTTCGGCATTCCCTTGTTCTATGGCTACGGACTGGCGATGTACCACCACTTGGGATCGTTCTACAGCGTTTTCGTCGGCGTCGCGATCTTCCTCGTTCAATGCACTTTTGCGCATTGGTGGTTGAAGCGGTTCGCCTATGGCCCGCTGGAATGGTTGTGGCGCTCGTTCACCTTCCTGTCTTTTGCCACGCCCCTGCGAAAGGCCGCCGGACCCCCAACCGCAGATGCAGCTCATGTTCCCGCAAGCGCAATATCCTGACGCGGAAGCGATCCCCACCACAAAACGTATGACCGCAAACTCCCTTGCCTGGGCGCGCCGGGCGCCAGCCCTGTCGCGTGCCCTGAACGATGGGCGACGAAAGCGTTTCATTGCGTTCCGATCGGGAAACCCCCTATGATCCATGCCATGTTTATGAAAACGCCTCCGTTTCCTGGCTTTTGCGTTCTTTCAATCTCATCTCCGGTTTCAACCCAGCGGCGCCAGCATGAATGGGATCAACAGACATAAACCCGGTCGTTGCGTTCCTTCTCGTTTGGCAAATCCAGGAGAAACAGAAATGATCCGTTCCCGCTTGCTCCTCTTCTTCGCCTTGCCCTTTCTGGTCCTGGCCCTCAACCCCTCACCCGCCGCGCTTGCCGGCCAAACCCCGGAAAGCCGCCTGGTCATCAACCTCAATCCCGCCTGGCGCTTCTGGCTCGGTGATCCGGCGGGCGAACCGTTCCGACCCGGCTTCGACGACTCGAATTGGGACCTGGTTTCCCTGCCGCACACGATGGAAGTTTTTCCCGCCAACCTCGATAATTTCTGGGCGCGCGGGCGCAACCTCGGCTGGTACCGCCGGACGATTGACGTCCCCGCCGAATGGCTGCACCGGAAAGTGTTCCTGCATTTCCAGGGCGCCATGCAAACCACGCGGCTGTGGGTCAATGGCAGTTTTGTCGGCGAGTACGCCGTCAGCGGATATGATTCATTCCACTTCGACATCACCCCGCACCTCAAGACCGGCGCCAACGTCCTCGCCGTCCGCGTGGACAATACCATCAATCCTGACATCCCTCCCGACGGCCAATGGATGGATTTCATCCTGTTCGGCGGCCTTTACCGCGATGTGAATTTGGTCGTCACCGACCCGCTCTACGTCACGTTTCCGTGGGAAGCGAAACAAGCCGGGGTGCGCTTGACGTTGCCGGAAGCTTCGGTGGACCGCGCCGTGTTGAAAGCCGAGTCCACCGTGCGCAACACCTCGAGCCAGCCGAGAAATTGCACGCTCCTGACCGAAGTGCGCGACCGCGGCGGAAATCTCGTCGCCTCGATGACGGAGACGCGCGAAATTGCCGCCGGAGCCGAAAGCACTTTCACGCAAAAGAGCGAGCCTATCGCCAAGCCTCATCTCTGGTCGCCGGACGATCCTTATCTCTATCAGGTCAACACGCTCGTCCAGGAAAACAACCAGGAAGTGGATCGGGTTTCCCATCGGCTCGGGGTCCGCTGGTTTTCGTTCGACAAGGATAAGGGATTTTTCCTCAACGGCGGGCATCTCAAGCTCATCGGCGCGGACCGCCACCAGGCGTGGCCGTTCATCGGCAACGCCGTCCCGAACGGCCTGCACCGCCGCGACGCCGAACAAATCAAAGCCATAGGCGTGAATTGGGTGCGGCTCTCGCATTACCCGCACGATCCGGATTTTCTCGACGACCTGGATGAACTCGGGCTGATGGCGCTGGAGGAAGGCCCCACCTGGATGAATGTCGGCAATGCCAAATGGCTGGACAATCTGGAGAAATCCTTCCGCTCCATGATCCGCCGCGACCGCAATCATCCCTGCCTCATCATCTGGAACGCCTGCATCAATCATAGCGGCGGCAATCCCGTGCTGGCGCAAGCGGCGACGGAGGAAGACCCGACCCGGCCTCGGGGCCAGGTGGACGTCCCCTGTCCCATGGATTTCCAGCATGGCATCGTGAGCGGCAACGGTGCGCTGACCATCGAACACACCGGCCATACGTTCCCCGCCGACCGCGGCGAGCGCGGCACGGTGGGCTACCACAAGAATACCTGGGAAGGGGCCCAGACCTCCGCCAACCGCGAACTGGACCTCGCCCGCTGGCATTGGGAACAAACGGACGCAGCCTATCGCGTGGAAGACAACGCCGGCCAGGCAGTCTGGTGCATGTACGACTACAACTCGTTCCACAACTCGACGGAAGGGAAAACAGCCCATGGGGTTTGCGATCTGTTCCGCATCCCCAAATACACCTTCTGGTGGCACCAATCGGAGCTCACTCCGCAGCCAATGGCTGATGTCGTGCGTTCCGACGCCGACAAGGTCTGGGTCTTCAGCAATTGCCGCCAGGTCCGCCTCTGGCAGGATACCGGCGAAGGCTACCGGCAACTCGCAGTGCAGGATCCCGATCCCGGTTTCGTGCTGCATCATCCGCCGTTTCATTTCGCCGTCAGCACCCAGGCGATCGCGTTCAAGGCCGAAGGCCTGGTCGGCGGAACTGTGAAAGCGGTCGCCGAATGGAAGCAACCGGGCAAACCCACCGGACTCACGCTCGAGGCGGACCGCCCGGTCATCACCGCCGACGGCGCGGACCTCAGCCGTCTGATAGTCACCGCAGTTGATAAGAACGGAACCGCGGTGGATGATTGCGTTTTGCCGGTGTCGTTTGCCATCGAAGGCCTGGGCCAATTAATCGGTGAAAACCCGGCCAAACTTCGCGCCGGCAAGATGATCATCCTGGCGCAATCCGCCTTTGTGCCCGGCACGATGACCATTCGCGCCTCCACCGAGGGCTTGCGACCGGCTTCAGTCGCCGTTAAAACCGAGGCGCCTCCCGCAGGCGTGGACCTGCCGAAGAATCTGGCTCTGAAACAACCCACGCGCAGCGACCGCGTGGTTTTCCCGCCGGCGACCAACGTCAAGGAACAGCCCTGGTTGGCATTCAATGCCCGGACCAACGTCCTTTCCGGGATTTGGATTGAATCCAATCCCATCATGATTCCCGGCGAACTCAAGGAAGCCGCGATCGAAATCCGCGGCGGTGAATACCGGGTTTACACGGGCGCATGGACCGACAAGCCGGGTCACGTGATCTCCGGCGACGCCGTCTTTGTCCGGGTGAAATCTCCGGCGCACAAGAACAGCGATGCCTGGGCGGAAGTCACCATCGGCAAATTCAAGACCCGGTTCGAGATCAAGACCGCGCGGGACTGACTCTGAACCGCTGGGTCCCAGAATAACGGAATTTGATTCATTAAATCCCGTTCTGCGTGTTCTGCGGGCCTCTCCGCCGCTTCTTCCTGAAGTTCTGTCGGCGGCCCATCCTCCAAGCGATGTTCCAGTGCCAGCGCGGACAGTTCTCGGGGGTTTCCGGCTTCAACCGGCACAGGAGCCGTGGCGCAGCCTGGCTTGGCCGCTCACGCTCGTCCGATTGCATCCGGCTGTTTAGCTTGGGCCAGCTGCACAAATTCGGGCTGCACGTCCGTCCGGGCAAACTCGGTTTGCTTCAACTTCTTGCCTTGGCCTGACAGCAGATGAAGGTGGAGCCAGCCGGAGTGGCACCGGCCGCAACTGACCAGCTTCAAACTAAAGCGCCGCGGTAATTTCATGGCGCGCTTTTTTTCGGGGTCGAGCTCGGCCAGTGCGCTCCGGAAATCCGCGGCTTTGGAATCCATGGCCAATTGCCGCAATTGTTCCCATCGCTGCTTGCCGCTTTCGAATGCCTGTTCCTGTTCGGCCTCATATGCCGCCGTGCCGGCCGTGTCGGATTTCTTCACCTTTCTCGCGGGCACACTCGCGGGCAGAACCGCAAGCTGCCGGGTGCGCATATAACGCTGGCAGGCCTGGCAGTAAGGCGCCTTTCGCAACAACACGGGAACGATCAGGCCGCCCGCGGCAAATCCGGCAATCTCCAGCCCGCGGAAAGCATAGCCCCACATTCCCAGCGGTTGGCCCATCGAACCGTTGTCCTGCTTCCACGCAAATGAGCGCGCGGCCAGATCGAAATACTCAAAAAAACCTACCACGCGGCCATCCCGGTGAATCAATCTCAGGCTTCTGAACTCGATGTATTGCGCGCCAAAATAGGAGAGCAATTGGAACAATAAAACCAACCACAGCAAAGAGCGCGTTATCTTGATCCCCCGGAACCAGGATGCGAGGCCGTACCCGCTGGAAGCTACGACACCCACCAGCACCGCGCCGACAGGCAGGATGTAGTTGGCATACCAGCCCATGATGTGAAAGCCAGACCTGCCCAGATCCAAGAGATAGACGCCCAGCAAGGCCAGGACCGTCGTCACCAGTCCTGAAATCAGGACCGGAAGATGGGATTGGTCTTCTTGTGGACCGAAATGAGCGGGCGAAGAGGATGCCTCTGGAGATCCATTCATAATCCTGAAGGAAGGTTGTCGCATCTACCGAACAGATCAAAGAAAATTCGAGTGCAAACCAGCGACGGCTCCCATTCTGCATACTCCGTGTTCCGCGGGCAGCTTTGCCGCTTTCTCCCGGCGATCTGACGTCGTTCAATCCTCCGCAAACAGATATTCCAGATCCGACTTGGACAAACTGCGCGCGAAACCTTCCTCCCCGAGCACGTCGGCGATGGTCTGCGCCTTGTTTTGCTGCAATTCCCAGATTTTTTCCTCGACCGTGCCCGGCGAGATCAGGCGGTAGGCATTCACCGTCTGGGTCTGGCCGATGCGGTGCGAGCGGTCGATGGCCTGCGCTTCGACGGCGGGATTCCACCAGGGATCGTACAGCACCACGTAGCTGGCGGTGGTGAGATTCAGCCCGGTGCCGGCGGCGCGGAGGC
>CAZFOA010000023.1:0-18941 GCA_964520205.1 uncultured Verrucomicrobiota bacterium
AATCCTCGCGCTCAAGGAGGATTCTCACGGATAGCAGTGCAGATAAACGCAGATCAAACAAAAGGAATGGTTGCGGTGAACGAAGGTTGGGAACGGTCAAGTCTCAAGACTGGATCGCCTTGGCTGGAATGTTCGTTTTGCCCGCCCCATCTGTGTCCATCTGCGTCCATCTGCGGTTAAACTTCTGAACTGTTGCAGCTAAGTCGCCAGCAGCGCCTCGGCGTGTTTGCGCGCCGCTTCGGTCTGGCCGCCCAGCATCCGGGTCAGTTCCGTCACGCGTTCTTTTGCGTCCAGCAAATGAATTTCGGAAAGAGTCCGGCCGGCCTTGACGTGTTTAGCGACGACGTAATGGGCCGAGGCGGTGGCGGCGACCTGGGGCAGATGGGTGATGCAGAGCACCTGTCGTTTGGCGGCGATCTCCCGCATCTTTCGCCCGACGGCGTTGGCCGTTTCGCCGCCGACGTTGGCATCGACTTCGTCGAAGACCAGCACCGGAATTTCATCTTCGGCGGCCAGCACGGTTTTCAGCGCCAACATCACGCGCGCCAGTTCGCCGGACGAGGCAATGGCCCGCAACGGCCGCGCCGCTTCGCCGGGGTTCGGCGCAAATTGGAAATTGACGGTGTCGAATCCCGAGGATGAAATTTGGGATTTGAGATTTGAAATCTCCGATTCCGTGGCAATCGCCACGTCGAACGTGCTTTGTTTGAAGCCAAGCTCGGCGAGTTGTTTGCCCACGGCTTTGGCCAGTTGCGGGAGCGCTTTGCGGCGTTTGCCGGAAAGGTCCAGTCCTGCGCGCTGCAGCTTTGATTCCGTCTGGCGCAATTCGGCGTTGATGCGGGCGAGTTCGGCGTCGCGCTGTTCCAGGCCCTGCAATTTTTGACGCGCCGCCTCCCCAAACGCGATCACCTCCGGCAAGTTCGCGCCATATTTGCGTTTGAGGGATTGAATCAAGTTCAGGCGTTCCTCGAGTTGGCGCAGTTGTTCCGGATCCAGGTCCACCCGGTCCGCATAACGCGAGAGCTCGGTCTGCAGTTCGCGCAGCGCGCCGACGGCCTGCTCGTGCAGGGCGGTCATCGGGCCGGCTCCGGGATCGATCCGCTGCAATTCCTGCAGCGTGCGGCCGATGATGCCCGCCTGGGCGATCAGGGAATTTTCGTTCTCGGCCAAAAGGTCCGCCGCGGTCTGGCTGAGCTGCAGCAGCTTGGCGGCGTTGGCGGCGCGGCGGTATTCCTGATCCAATGCCTCGTCCTCACCGGGCTGGAGCGTTGCCCCCGTGATCTCGCCGACCTGGAACCGCAGCAGGTCGAGTTGCCGCGCATAGGTCTCTTCGTCGGTGATCAGCGCGGCTTTTTCGGACTCCAGAACCGAGCGCCGCCGCACGAGTTCGCCGAACGATTCCCGTTCCGCTTCCAGGCCGCCGAACGCGTCCAGGATGGCGAGTTGTTTGGCGGGATGAAGCAACGATTGATGATCGTGCGGGCCGTGGATGTCCACCAGCCATTCGCCGATGGCGGAGAGGGCGTTGAGCGTCGCGGGCGAGCCGTTCACAAACTGCCGATTGGCGCCGCTGTTGGTGAAGGAGCGCTTGAGCAGGAGGCGCTGGTCGGCGCAAGGTTCGAGGCCGTTTTCCTCCAAAAACGAGGGCAACGGCGCCTTGAGCCCGCTGACGTCGAACACGGCTTCGACCGCGCAACCGTCGCTGCCGTCGCGAATCAAGGTGCGGTCAGCGCGCTCGCCGAGCACGAGGTTCAGGGCGCCGATCAAAATGGACTTGCCCGCGCCGGTTTCTCCGGAGATGACGTTGTAACCCGGCTGCAACTCCAAAGTCAGGTCGGCCACGAGGGCGAGGTTTTTGATGCGCAGTGTCGTCAACATGGTCAGAGTCAGCGGGTCCAGTTTGAGCGGATATGACCCCGTACGGCAAAAGGAATTTTCATGCGTCAATGCGGAGCCCCGATGCGTCTCGGGGCACTGCCTGAGCCGGAGCGCGAGCCGGGACGGCTCGTATCGATGCGGGCGGCAGAAACACGCATGGAATTCAACCATGCTCGCTCCATTCACACCCGCTGCGGACGGGGACCGTCCGCGCTCCGGGGACAAAGCCGGGATTCGCCAGGGTTTGCCACGCCCGCGGCTTTTCCGCCGTTGCCTCGCGCCGGCTTTTCACTATCTTTGGCGCGATGAAATATCGCCGCTTTGGACGCACGGAATTGCAGATGCCGGTTTTCTCCTGCGGCGGGATGCGTTATCAATACAAATGGCAGGACGTGGATCCGAAAGAAATTCCGCCGGCGAACCAGGAGAACCTCGAGGCGACGATTCATCGGGCATTGGAGCTGGGGATCAATCATATCGAAACGGCGCGCGGCTACGGCTCGTCCGAAATGCAGTTGGGCGCCGTGCTGCCGAAGTTGTCGCGGGACAAAATCATTGTCCAAACCAAGGTCGGCCCCCAGGCCGGGGCGAAGGAATTTCTCGGCACCTTCGACACCTCGATGAAGTATTTGCGGCTGGACCATGTCGATTTGCTGGCCCTGCATGGCATTAACAACCGTCAACTCCTCGAATGGTCGCTGAAAAAAGACGGCTGCGTGGCGGCGGCGCGGAAGTTGCAGCGCGAGGGCCGCGTCCGCTTCCTCGGCTTCTCCACCCACGCCACGACCGACATCATTCTGGAGGCGATCCGGAGCGACGAATTTGATTACGTGAACCTGCACTGGTATTTCGTGAACGACCTGAACTGGCCGGCCGTTGAGGCCGCCCGGGCGCGGGACATGGGTGTGTTCATCATCAGCCCCAACGACAAGGGCGGAAAACTTTACGAGCCTCCCAAAAAAATGGTGGAGCTTTGCGCCCCGTTGTCGCCGATGCAATTCAACGATCTTTATTGCCTGGCCCGGCCGCAGGTGCACACGTTGAGTTGCGGCGCGAGCCGTCCCGGCGATTTCGACGAGCACCTTCGCGCGCTTGAGCACTACGACCGGATTGCGGGAACGATCGAACCGATTGAGCGGCGTTTGCGCGCCGAGATGGAGCGGGTGCTGGGCGCGGACTGGTGCCGCCGCTGGTTTGAAGGCGTGCCGGATTTCGAGGACGTACCCGGGCGGGTCAACATCATGGAAATTCTGCGCCTGTGGACCTACGCCCAGCCGCTCGATTTGCTGGCCTGGGCGAAGATGCGTTACAACCTGCTCGGACAGGCCGACCATTGGTTTCCGGGTGAGAACGCGGGGAAAGCGGCGGAACTGAAATTGGAGCCCGCGCTCGCCCGCAGCCCTTTCGCCGGGCGAATTCCCGCCCTTCTGCAGGAGGCGCACCGGCTGTATTTTGAAAAACCCGCCAAACGCCTGAGCGAAAGTTGACCGCCCATTGAAAGCCGAAGCCGCGGTCTTGTGAAGAACCTGTCATTAAGATTCAATAACTCCGGTTTGAACCGGCCCAAAAATTTTTGTTTCATAGATCATGATTGATTCTGTTTCCAACGAGGGCGCGGGCGCCGTGGCGGACCTGAAGCGGGCGCGACGCCGCAAAACGGCGCATGCCGATTCCGTTCCGCAAGGCGGGGTGGACCGTTTGCCTCCCCACTCGCCGGAAGCGGAGCAAGGCGTCCTCGGGTGCGTCCTGCTTTCGCCCAACGAGTGCCTGGGCGAGTGCATCGCGAAATTCAAGGACGGCGCCGAGGTATTTTACGACCTGCGACACCAGACGATTTTCAGCACGCTCGCCGAAATGTATGACCAACGCGAGGCGATCGACGTCATCACGCTTCAGCAACGGCTGAAGGACAAACAATTGCTCGAGGCGGTCGGCGGCATCGCCTATCTGGCGTCGCTCCCGGACGCCGTCCCGTCCGCGGCCAACCTGAGTTATTATCTCAACATTGCGCAGGAGAAATACCTGTTGCGGCGGATGATCCGCACCTGCACCGACGTGGTGGGTCGCGTCTATGATTATGAAGGGGAAGTGGACGCGTTGATGGATGAGGTGGAACGCGACATTTTACGCATCAGCGAATCGCGCGTGCAGAGCAGCACGGACACGATCAAGGACCTGGTCAAGAAGGCGATCAACACGATCGAGGATTTTCATCAGCGGCAGGGCATGCTGACCGGGATCGGCACCGGGTTCACGGATCTGGACAAGATGACCAGCGGCTTTCATGGCGGGGAAATGGTCGTTATCGCCGCGCGGCCGAGCATGGGAAAGACGTCGCTGGCCATGAACATCGCGGAGCAGGTGGCCATTGACCAGAAACTGCCGGTCGGCGTATTCAGCCTGGAAATGACCGCCGAGTCCCTGGTGCTTCGCATTCTGTGCTCGCGGTCGCGGGTGAATCTGCGCAGTGTGCGCGACGGTTTCCTGGCGGAGCGGGATTTTCCGAAGCTGACGGGGGCGGCGGGCAAGCTGGCCAACGCGCCGTTGTATATCGATGATTCCTCCGGGCTTTCGATCCTGCAGTTGCGCGCGAAAGCGCGGCGCATGTCGCAACAATACGGCGTCAAATTATTTGTGATTGACTATCTTCAACTGCTCCATTCTACTGCGCGGCGCGCGGATAACCGGCAGCAGGAAATTGCCGACATTTCCAGCGGCATCAAGTCGCTGGCGAAGGAACTGAACGTCCCCGTCATCGTATTAAGCCAGCTGAACCGCGAGATGGAGAGAGATAAAAGCCGGAAACCCCAGTTATCGGATTTGCGCGAGTCCGGCGCCATTGAACAGGATGCCGACGTCGTGGGTCTGTTGTATAAACCTCTAAGCAAGAGCGAGAATGCGGATGACGAGGAAAACAGCGGAGAGCAGGACGCGGTGCCGATCAATCTGTTGATTGCCAAGCAACGCAACGGCCCGACGGGCGATGTGAACCTGACATTTTTAAAATCCTACACGCGGTTTGAGGCCGCGGCGAAAGTCAGCGACGACGACGTGCCGAACTGACCACGATGAAATTATTGTTTCGTCTTTGCGGACTGCTTCTCCTCTGGTCCTGGCTGCCCGCGGCGCGGGGTCAGTTTTCGTCCCCGCCCAATTCATCCTCCCTGAAGATCTCCAAAATCGAGATCAAACACGTCGAAAAAGTGCCGTCGGTCAGCGACGAGATGGTCCGCGCCAACATTCGCGTCAAAGTGGGAGATCCCTACCGGACGGCAGCGGTGGATGACGATGTGCGCGGCCTTTATGCGACCGGCCAGTTCTACAACATCCGGGTGACGGACGAAACCACGGCTGACGGCGTGATTTTGACTTACATTTTGCAGGGCAATCCGCTCCTGGCGGAAGTTCGGTTTGAAGGGAACACCAAGTTCAGCAACGCCAAATTGCGCAAGAAACTGACTTCGAAAACCGGCGTGGCGCTGGTGGAGAGCAAGCTTTTCACCGACAGCCAGGAAATCCAGAAACTGTATCAAAAGAAGGGTTATCCCGGCACCCAGGTGAAGTACGTCCTGAACATTGATGAAAACGCGGGCCGCGGCACCGCCACCTTTCAAGTCACGGAGAGCCCGAAAATCAGGGTGACGGACGTGGAATTCATCGGAGCGCAGGCTTTTTCGGAGTCAAAACTGCGCAAGTCGATCAAGACCCGCCGGCATTGGATGTTCTCGTGGATTACGGGCAGCGGCGTGTTCAAAGACGAGCAATTTGAGGACGATCGGGAAGCGCTGGTGCAATTCTACCGGAAGGACGGCTATATCGATTTTGAAATCAAGGATGTGCAGTTCGATCATCCGACTCCGAAAACCCTGATGATCCGGTTCATCATTTACGAAGGGCGCCAATATAAAGTCGGTTCGGTCAGATTCACCGGGAATAAACTCTTCGACACGGCGGCAATCGCCACGGGCCTGCGCGCGCTGCAACCGGCGGGCGCCATCAAAAAACCCAAACTCGGCCCCAACGGCCTGAAGATGGATTTGGGCGATACTTTCACGCCCGATGGGCTCAAGGACGACGAAAAACAAGTCGTGGATTTTTACGGTTCGCGCGGTTACATCGACGTCACCCCGCCCCGGGCTCTGAACGTTGTGCGGATTCCCAACACGGACAGCGGCACGATGGATTTGGAGTTTAAGATTGATGAAGGCCAGAAATCCTACATCGAGAAGATCGACATCCGGGGCAACACCAAGACCAAGGACCGCGTCATCCGGCGCGAACTCGCGGTGTCACCCGGCGAGGTGTTTGACATGGTCCGGGTCAATATCAGCAAGGAGCGCCTTGAGGGCCTGAATTACTTCGAGAAAGTGGAAGCGAACCCGGAGTCAACCGACATTCCCAACCACAAAGATCTCATCATCGCGGTTGAGGAGAAGAACACCGGCAACGTGACGGTGGGGGCAGGGTTCAGCACGGTGGACGCGCTGGTGGGTTATGCCGAACTTTACCAGGGCAATTTCGACATGTTCCATCCGCCTTACTTCACGGGCGGCGGGCAGAAACTTCGCCTGCGGCTGCAGCTCGGCACGCAGCGGACCGATGCCGAGCTCGAATTCATCGAGCCGTGGTTTCTGGAACGCAAGCTGGTTTTCGACACCAGTGTGTTCTATCACAACCTCGATTTTTTAAGTCCGAACGATCTCTATCATGAAGTGGACGCCGGCGCACGGGTTTCGCTCACCCGCGCGTTGGGCAGCGACCATGTGCGCGGCAGTCTCGGTTATTCGCTGGAAAACATCGGCATCATTTTCAACCAGGCCCAGGGCGGCTCGACATCGACTGGCGGGCCGGGTCAACCCGGCGGCCCGGGATCGCTTCCCGGGAACATCGTCCCCTCACCCACCAACCTTCTGGCCGAACAGGGTTATTCGGTGGTGTCGAAAGTTTACGGCTCGCTCGTTTATGAAACCCTGGGCCCCGGTTTTCTGCCGGACAAAGGGCAAAGAACGGAGTTGTCCGCGGATGTCGCCGGCCCCTTTGGCGGCGTGAAGGATTATTATCAGTTGCAGATGAAGACGGCCTGGTATTTCAAGGGCTTTTCCACCGGACACGTGTTGGAATTGATTGGCCGCACCGGCGTCGCGGATTCCTATGGCTCAACGGGGCAGGTGCCGTTTTATGACCGGTATTATCTGGGCGGCCTGGATACTCTGCGCGGGTTTCGTTACCGGGACATCAGCCCGCGCGAGCTCAATGGCCTGTATTCCAACGAACCCATCGGCGGCGACACTTTTTGGTTCGGCTCAGCCGAGTACTCGATCCCCATCATTCAGCAGTTGCGCTTCGCCGTTTTCTACGACATCGGCAATGTGCAGCTCGCCCCCTATTCGTACCATTTGGGCGGTTTCAGTGACGACTGGGGCCTGGGCATCCGCCTGAACCTGCCGATCTTCGGCTCGACGCCCTTGCGGCTGGATTATGCGTTCCCGATCCACCATGATCAGTTCAATAGTGGCACAGGCCGGATTCAGATCGGCGTGGGCGCCACGCGAGGATTTTAGATATGAACGCGTCAGCAGATTGCAGATCGAAACCTCCGGAAGCGGCCGCCCGGCAAGACCGACTCCGAGCGGCGCCAAAACTTCGCCGAATCGCGGGTTCGGCGATCCTGGGTTTCGTGGCGCTCACGGCATTCACCGGCCGCGCGGTCGAACGGGACGGCGCCGAAGCCCGGGCTTTCACCTCGCTCGCCGATACCGCGTTGTATTTTGAAGCGAACCAAGGCCAGATCGACAGTTCGTGCCCCTACGTCGCGCGCGGCCAGGAATGCACCGTGCAGATCTCACCGACCGAAGCCGTGCTGGTGCTCGGCAAATGCCGTGAACCCGCGACCGCCTCACGGTGGGAGCGGGTTGGCTGGAGCGGCGGCGGCGCGCCGATCCGGCTCGTCCGCTTCCGTCTCGCCGGCGGAAATCCCCGGGCGGCGATGACCGGCCTCGAACCGCTGCCAGGCAAAGCGAATTATTTTCTCGGAAACGATCCGGCGGCATGGCGCGCCGGCGTGCCGCTCTTTGGCCGGGTCCAGGTGCACGACGTTTATCCCGGCATCGAATTGACGTATTACGGCAACGAGCGCCAATTGGAATATGATTTCGTGGTGCAACCGGGCGCCAGGCCGGATCGCATCTCGATCCGAGTCGAAGGCGCGGACCAGGTGCGGGTGGATGCGGCGGGAAACCTGGTGCTGAAAATCGGCGAGGATGAAGTCCGCCAGCACAAACCGTTGATTTATCAGCGGGTCCGGGGAGTGAAGAAAGAAGTCCCCGGCGGCTACCGTTTGACCGGGGAGACGACGGTCGGTTTTCAGGTCGGCGCCTATGATTCCGATCTGCCGCTGGTCATCGACCCGACCTTGAGCTTTTCCACTTATCTCGGCGGCAAAATGGATGATCGGGGCTGGGGAGTCGCCGTGGACCCGAGCGGCAACGTGTATATCGCCGGCGAAACGTTATCGCGGGACATGGCCACGAATGCTTTCGGAGGCGGGGTGACGAACACATTTCAGGGCGGCACGAGTCACTTCGGCGATGCGTTTGTGGCGAAATTCGCCGCCGGCACCAGCAACCTGGTTTATCTGACTTACCTCGGCGGCAAAGGACAGGACGCTGCGTTCGCCGTCGCCGCGGATTCGGCCGGAGAGGCTTTTGTGACCGGTTTTACCGACTCTCCCAACTTCCCGTTTTTCCCCACCAACGCCTTTCGGACCTCAGTCCACGGAATCAACGGCAGGAACAATAATGGGCAACACATCTACCCGATCGATGCCTTTGTGACAAAACTGAACACCAATGGAACCTTGATGTATTCCTTTTTCCTGGGTGGAAACGGGCGCGACGTCGGGATGGGGATTGCGTTGGACAGCGCGGCCAGCGCCTATGTGACCGGTTATACGGAATCCACGAATTTTCCGACGACGAATGCGCTGCAGGGGCCGTATGTGCGGGGTCGGACTCCCGATACCATCACCAATTACTTCGGAACCAACTACCATGGAAACGGCGATGCTTTCGTGACGAAGATAAGCCCCGACGGCACCGGGCTCATTTACTCCACATTTCTGGGCGGCACCAACCAGGAGGTCGGAGAAAGCATCGCCGTGGATTCCTTCAATTCCGCTTATGTCGCCGGCTGGACGCTGTCCACCAATTTCCCGACGGTGGACCCCACGAACAGTTTTTTAAACGGACTGACCAATGACCAGGCCCGGTTCGTTTTCTTTTCCGACGCGTTCATCAGCAAATTATCCGCCGACGGCCAGTCGCTGGTTTATTCCACTTTGTTCGGGGCCGAAAACAACGATGCGGCGCTCCACATTGCCGTGGACGGCTCCCAGAATGCCTACATTACGGGGTACACCTATTCGACAAATTTTCCGAAGACCGTGACCAATTTCTTCGCGGCCTTCCCGAACTCGACCAATGCTCCGGTGCTCCTGACCAATTTCGTGTCGTTCGTCAGCCGGACCAATGTCAACGCGGATGTCTTTGTCGCCAGGTTCAACCCCGACGGCACCACCAACTATTCGATCGTCTTCGGCGGCCGCTCCGCCGATGCCGGTTATGGCATTGATGTCGATACCAACGGCAACGCCTATGTGGTGGGCGTCACGGCTTCGCCGACGAATTTCGCCGGCATCGATTCCTCGGTATTCACCAACTTTTTTGCAACCACGAACAGCTTTGGCTTCACTGCGACCAACTCCAGCGTCCGGAAATATGGAACGAACGACGTTTTCCTTGTGGAATTGGATCCCACCGGCTCGAATTTCCTGTTTTCCGCTTTCATTGGCGGGGTGGGAAACGACCAGGCCAATGGCATTGCGCTGGACGTGAACACCGGCCCCGGTCCCATCGCCTACATCGTGGGCACCACCACCACCACGAATTTTCCCGGAACCGCTCACGCCACCTTCCATGGCAGCAGAAGCCACAGCGACGCCTTTGTCGGCAAAATACAATTTCCGTAGCCGCGCCGGAATGAACTTTGGAGTTGCGGTGCGGGTAAATTCTGATTGTTTAGTTTTATGAGAATGATTTTAAGAAAGCTGATTCCGGGTGTCCTGCTGGCCGGGGTGTTGTGCGGTCCGGTTTCTGCGCAAAGCCGGGTTGCCACCGTGGACATGGAGAAGGTATTCGACAAATACTGGAAGACCGAACAGGCCGTGAACGGGCTTAAAGCCAGGCTGGCTGAGATCGACAAATCCCGCAAAGAGATGGTTGACGGCTTGGAGAAAGCCCGGGACGAATATCAAAAACTGCTTGAAGGCGCCAACAACCAGGCCATTTCCACGGAAGAACGCGGCAAACGGACCAAGGCCGCGGAGAACAAATTGAAAGACCTCAAAACCGGGAAGGACGAACTCGACCAGTTCGACCGGCAGGCCAATGTCACCATCAGCGAACAAAAAGCCCGCATGCGCAAGAATATCCTCGAGGAAATCAAGCTGGCCATCAGCAGCAAAGCGAAAGCCGGCGGCTATGCGGTTGTCATTGACTCCGGCGCGCAAACTTATGTGGCCGATCCAACCGGACCCTACTATTCACCAACCGTGCTTTACACCGCCGACGACGACGATATTTCCGACGCCGTCATCGCCCAGCTCAACGCGGGTTCGCCCGTGGACCTGCCCAAGACGCAGGAAAAAACGGGGGAATCGAAGGATGGCAAGAAATAGGTGGGTCCTTGGACCCGGCAGCATCCCGGCGCGATTCACCCGGACAAACGACCGACGGGGAGCCTTTTGGGGGGAGCGCGGGGCGTTGCCTGACAAAGTGTCAACAACTTGATTAATCCACGACCTATATAACTATACGCGCACCTGCTTTTCTGTCGGACAGGCAGGATCAAGTCAGCCCAGGAGAAGCGCGAAGTTAACCGGAATGGATGGTTGTGCCAATATCCTCATGACCAAGCCCTAATGATGGAAGTTACCAAATCAAAGCGGCCTTCCAGGATTCCCGGATTCCGAAGCAAAACGCCAAACATCGAAAGCCGCCGTGTTTCATCCGGTTTTCTGCAACTTTGTAGTTCCATTTCTGTTTAATTTGTGTATAATCTCAACTGGTGAACATCAGCAGGTCGATTTATGGTCGTGAGGTGTTGTTTCTGATTCCTGGCGCAACGGTGCTCAAGGGGCCGGCACGGAGGTGGCGCGCCCAAATGCTGACCGTTGCGTCCATGGCGGCGCAACGGAATCACGATGTCGGCTGCCGGCTGTAAAACCCGCGAACTGATCCTTGCTCAAGAACGTGCAAACCATGTCCCCCACCAAACTGATTGCGGCTGCGACCGGCGTCGCGCTGCTTCTGGCCGGTTGCCAGAAGAGCCAGGAGAGCTCGGGCACTTCCGGCGAAGGCGCGGCTAAAATTCGGGTCGGATACATTGGGCTGACTTGCGAAGCGCCGATTTTCACCGCGGTCGAGAAGGGTTTCTTCAAGGAGGAGGGACTCGATGTGACCCTGGTCAAGTGCGAGTGGGCGAATTACAAGGATGTGCTGGCGTTGGGCGGGTTTGACGTGACGCATCACCTGATCATGTATTTTCTCAAGCCGCTTGAGCAGGGGCTGGATGTGAAGATTACCGGCGGAATCCATCGCGGCTGCCTCCGCGTCCAGTCGGCGGCGAACGGCAAGGTTCATTCGGTGGAAGATTTGCGCGGCAAACGGATCGGCGTGCCGGGAATGGGGACGCCGCCATTCATCTTTGCCAATCGGGTGTTGAGCGCGCACGGCATTGATCCGGGCAAAGAGATTACCTGGGTGGTTTTCCCGGCCGGCGAGCTGGGGTTGGCCCTGGACAAAGGCGAGGTGGACGCGGTGGCCGACTCCGAGCCGATTGGCACCCTGCTGATGGCCAGTGGCAAAGTCCAGAACGTCGCCGACCTGGCGGCGGATGCGCCTTACAAGGACGAATACTGTTGCGCGGTGATCGTGAACGGAAAATTCCTCGCCGCCAACCCCAAGGCCGCCGCCGCCGCGACTCGGGCCCTGCTCAAAGCGGCCAAATGGGTGGAAGCCAATCCCGCCGCCGCGGCGAGATTATCGGTCGAGAAAAAGTACCTGGCTTCGAACCCGGAACTCAACGCGGTGGCCATTTCGCATCTGCGTTACGTCCCCAGCGTTTCCGGCGCCGAGGCCGCGGTCAAATCGGCGGCGGTGGAAATGAAGAAGGCGGGCATGCTGAGTTCCACGACCGATGTTGACGATTTGGCCAGGCGCGCCTTTGCGCATCTGGACGGGGTTTCGGATGAGTGGCTGCAGTCCCTGCAGGTCGAGAAAGTTGCCGGCGGACAGTTGCCTCCGGATGAGGACGTTCGCCTCCGCGCTGAACTGGACGGGACCCTCGGCGAACCCTGGTGCGGGTTGGCCTGCTGTTTGATGGGCAGCCCGTCCCTAGCCTCGATCAAGCCCGGCAGCGCGAAATGATCAATGGCTGAAGCCGCAAGGCCCTATGCCGAAAGTATTGGAACCGACCCAGAAATCCGTCGCGGAGGCATCGCCGGTGTCCCTCGTGTCCCTCGACCGCGGCGCTGACGCCGATGTCAAACCTCCCCGGCGAACCCTGCTCGCCGTTCCGATGGCGGTGTGTGTGGCGCTGGTTGTTCACTTCTGCGTTTCGAAAAAGCAATCGCCCGCGGAAACCCATTTATACACTTTGTTCCTGGTCGGAATTCTGGTTATCGCGGCGGCGGCGGCCGCGGTGCAGTCCTTTTGGCCGCAATTGCGGCGATGGATGGGACGCATGTGTCCCATCATCGCTGCCGCGGTCGTGACGTTGAGCGTTTGGGAATTGGGCACGTCGGGTTTCCGGTTGCTGCCACTGCCTTACTTTCCAGGTCCGGCGGCAGTGCTCGAGAGCCTGGTGAATGACCGCGGCCTCTTGTTCGACAGCACGTGGCATTCGCTCCTGCTGCTTTTCTCCGGATATACGCTGGGAGTCGCCGTCGCCCTGGTCACCGGCGTCTGCATCGGCTGGTCCGCCCGGGTTCGTTACTGGGGAATGCCGTTGTTGAAGGTCGTCGGCCCGATACCCGCAACCGCCTGGATTCCTCTGGCGATGGTGGTTTCTCCGTCCGCGATGTTCTCGGCGGTGGGATTGATCGCGCTCGCCGTCTGGTTCCCGGTGACGATGCTGACCGCCTCGGGCATCTCCAACACCCGCGCCTCCTACCTGGACGTGGCTCGCACCCTGGGCGCGGGCCGAGCCTACCTGATTTTCCGCGTGGCCATTCCTGCGGCCATGCCAAGCATTTTCATCGGTTTGTTCATGGGACTAGGCACCTCGTTTTTGACCCTCGTGGTGGCCGAGACCGTCGGCGTAAAGTCCGGTCTTGGCTGGTATGTGAGCTGGGCGCAGGGTTGGGCGGAATACGGCAAGGTTTTCGCCGCCTTGATCATCATGGCGGCCTTTTTCTCCACGATCATGACCTTGCTGTTCAAAGTGCGCGACCGGGTGCTCGGCTGGCAAAAAGGAACCATCAAATGGTAGCCCTGTCTGCCATCAAGCCTTCAACCGAAGGCTCGTCGCTCCGCATCGTCGGCGTCAGCAAACGATTTCCCGCTCCCGACAATCCCGCCGTACGCACCCAGGCATTGGACAGCGTTTCGCTGACGGTGGCGCCGGGCGAGTTTACTTCCTTGATCGGTGCCAGCGGCTGTGGCAAATCCACGCTGCTCCGCCTCATTGCGGGCCTCGATGCGCCCGATTCCGGCGAGCTGTGGGTCGGAGCCGAACGGATCACGCGTCCCCATGCGGAGCGCGGCCTGGTTTTTCAAGACCCCAATCTGTTCCCCTGGTTGACCGTCCGCCGCAACATCGAGTCCGGCCTCGTCGCCCGCGGCATGCTTCGTGAAAAACGCCGCGAGGTGGACGAGTTCATGCGCCTGGTGGGGCTGGAAGCGTTTGCCAACGCTTATCCGCATCATCTTTCCGGCGGCATGGCCCAGCGCGTGGCGCTGGCGCGGGCCTTGATCAACCACCCCAAGGTGCTGCTCCTGGATGAACCGCTCGGCGCGCTCGACGCCTTCACGCGCATGCGCCTGCAGGATGAGGTGCTGCGCTTGTGGCAGGCGCGCCGCACGACGATGCTGCTGGTGACCCATGACATCGACGAGGCGATTTACATGAGCGACCGCATCGTGATCATGAGCCCCCGGCCGGGCCGGATTGAACAGATCATCGATGTCACGCTCGATCGCCCGCGCGAGCGGAACAGCCCGGAGTTCCTCCGTCTCCGGAGCGATATTTTGGAACTGCTCCATCTCGGAAGCCATGCGGCGACAGACTCCGCGCCGGATTCCGGAGCCAGGGGATCACCGATCAGCGACGGCGTTCAGGGGCTCGATGCCGGCGGGTCGGGACCGGGCGGCGGCGAATCTCACGGATCTCCTGCCGTGGCTGCCACCGCTGCGGCCGCGGCGAAACTGGACACCGAAGTGATCATCATTGGCGGCGGTCCGGCGGGATCGACATTGGGCGCTTATCTTTCTCGAGCCGGGATTGCCCATGTCATCCTTGACCAGGCGGTGCATCCGCGGCCACACGTGGGTGAATCGCTGGTTTGTTCGACCACGCGCATCTTTGAGGACATTGATTTTCTGCCCGTGATGGAGCGCGAACAATTTGTCCACAAGCACGGGGCCGTGTGGACGCATTGGGCGGATGAGCGCGAACATGTGATTCGTTTTCGCGAAATCCCGGAACTCGGCCTCACTCAGGATTACACCTACCACGTGGATCGCAGCCGGTTCGACCAGCTGCTCCTGCGTCATGCGGCGGGCAAAGGCTCCCGGGTCGTCGAGGGCGCGCGGGTGGAGCGTGTCGAATTCGGGCCGGACGGCGCCGCCACCGGTGTCCGCGTCAAGCAGGATGGCGCGGAACGGCTGCTGCGATGCAGGCTCGTGGTGGATGCCTCCGGCCGGAACACCGTCCTGGGCTCGCAACTCCGGCTCAAGCGGCTGGACCCGCTGTTCGATCAGTTCGCCATCCATAACTGGTTCGAAGGCGTGGACCGGGGCGCGGCGGAGACCGCCGATTACATTCATATCCATGTCCTGTCGGCGCCACGCGCCTGGGTGTGGCTGATTCCGATCAATTCCACCATCACCTCGGTCGGAGTGGTGACGCGCGGAACCGATTTTACCAAGCACCGTGAATCCGCGGAACGCTTTTTTGCCCGGCACATCGCCAGCCATCCCCTGCTGGCCGGCCGGATGGCCGGCGCGCGCGCCCTGCACCCGTTTTCGCGCGACGGCAATTACAGCTATGTGATGGACCGTTTCGCCGGCAATGGCTGGGTGCTCGTCGGCGATGCCGCGCGGTTCGTGGACCCGGTCTTCTCCTCCGGCGTCAGTGTCGCCATGGAATCCGCCAAACGCGCGGCGGCGGCGATTACGCAGGCGCTGGCCGGCAACGCCGTCGGCTCCGGCGCATTCCTTGAATATGAACGCACTGTGCGGGCCGGTGTGGACATTTGGCGTGAATTCATCATGCTCTACTATCAATTGCCGCCGTTGTTCATTGACCTCCTGTCCCAGCCCGACGCCCGGCGCCAGTTGACCCGGTTATTGCAAGGAGACGTCTATGACCGCGCGACCGTTCCCATTCTCCAACAAATGCGCGAGGCAATCCGATCGGTCGCCGCTGATTCGAGCCATCCCTGGCGAGCGCAGTTCAGCGCCGACTTAATGAATCTCGACGCCGGTTGACTGCGGTTATAGAAGGTCTTTGCCCAGCGGATCGGGTGCAGTTAATCCTGCTGCTCCGTTGTCGGAGGAATCCTGGAGACTGACTGAAGTTGATCCGCAGCCCGAAGACTTCGCCGATTGAGGAGGAAAACCACGACGCACAACCCGGCGCAACACGCCACGGCGATCAGAATCTCAACCGGCCTGGGCGAGAAGATGAGGATAAAGCCCCGGCCCTTCACGAGGGCGGCGAAGCTGGAGACACAGAACGGCATCAAGAAGAGGCGAAAGACGGGCCAGAAACCCAACCGGACGCGGTTTTCCTCCGCAGCCGTCGTGCTGAGATAGAGGGCAAAACCGACGATGAGGCTTAATCCCAGCGAAGTCAGCCAGAGCCTGGGGCTGGGATCGAAATAACGGGCCAGTACAACGCAGTACCAGATAAGGTAACACCAAAGGATGAGCCGCCCTTTGGTAAGCTTGGCAAGGTATTGAATCAACATGACGGTGCTTTCCGGGTGGAAACGCCCGGCGAACGATCCGAAACCTACCCGGCGCCCAGCCGGGAGTCGAGCGGGGTGTGGATGATGGGCGCGATTGGGGACGCGTCCTGGCATCGCCTCGCGAGAGGGTCGCAATTTGCGGCACGAAAGTGTGGCCGATAATCGGGCGCGTGCCTCCCCAGTTTTCGCTCTTGGCGGCGAGGAAGAAATCTTGTGCGAACAAATACGGATACCGGCTATCCAGTCGAAACGACCGTGAAAACGAGCGCGCCAAAATAATGCCCATCTAATTGTATAAGAATAGGTTACATTTCTTCTGAATGATCTTTTGGAATCCAGACCCGCATTTTGCATTCACGCAGCCAATCCTGCAAAAAACTATTGACTTCTTTTCTGCAATATATAATATGGGGGACGTCATGAGTGCAAAAGTTGTAATTTTACTTCGCATCAACATGAACGAACTAGTCCAGTCGGAATCGAATTAATTCACCCTATGAAAATGAACTCCAAACAAGAATCATATCAGCGAAACGATCGCACCATTTGGCTCGCGGTTGCCTCGGTCCTAACCGGCTGTGCTTTGGTCTCGAGCGCAAGCGCAGCAACCATCAGTGAAACTGCAGTCGTTCCCGGTGGCAACAACCTCGCAGCCCAATTGAGCGCGTATCCGGGCGTCCAAGACAACAACCGTGATTATGCCAATAATCAAGGACCTGCAGGTCAGACGTTCCAAGTGGGCAACAATGGCACAGCCAGCAGCGTCACCATCATGGGTCGCGGCGATAGCGCCAGTGCTTGGACCACCGGTCCGCAGCCTTTCGACGGCACAGAAGTTTGGGATATCCAAATCGGATCCGTCGGAGTTGGCGGCGCGATTACTGTGTTGGACAACGAGAGCGCGACAGGGTTTGCTTCGGCAGGCGCCAATATCGCTGACTTCCTCACTTTCACATTGGCCAACCCCGTCGCTATGACGACTGGGGTGACCTATGAATGGACTATCTCCGTTGATGGCGCAGGCAATCTGACCCATAATCCTTGGTTCGGGCTTGCTCACAGCGTTGGCGACGTTTTTGCCGGCGGATATGCGATGAATAACAACACCAGCTTGGCGAACCCCGGTGGCGCCAACGGCGGTGCTACTCCGGTTATGGGCGGGTTCGCTGCTCCTAACCCTAACGGCTATGATTACGTGTTCGCCGTTCAAGGCGTGCCGGAACCCACTACTCTGGCATTGATTGGATTGGGCGGTTTGGGCTTGCTTGCCGCAAACCGGCGCCGCAACGCCTAATGCTCCTTTAAGGAGTTTGCAGTTTCGTAAGCCCCCGGCTTCGCAAGAGTCGGGGGCTTTTCCGTTTGGTGGAAGAAGTCCAAAACTTGATTGTGCTGGATTGTGAACTAAGAAAACATGTCCAAACTCACATGATCAAACGAGTCATCATTCTTGGCGGCGGCAGCGCCGGCTTTATCGCCGCGCTTGCCCTGAAGAGCAAATTGCGCGATCTCCAGGTGCTGGTGATCCGTTCCAAGGACATCGGCATCATCGGCGTCGGTGAAGGCTCGACGCCCGGGCTGACGCGGTTTCTCCATCAGTATCTTGGCATGAATGTCAAAAAATTCTTTGCCGTTACCCAGCCAACCTGGAAACTCGGCCTTCGGTTCTTGTGGGGTCCGCGGCCCTATTTTAATTACACCTTCGCACTCCACCAGTTGCCGGGAGAGGTAAGCCAATTGCCGAGAATCAAGGCCTACTACTGCTGGGACGAGATGGAGGACGAAGACCCGATGTCCGCACTCATGTCGCAGGACCGGGTCTTTGAGCGGAGCGCCAAAGGCGATCCGCTCCTGCATCTCGGCATCGCCTATCACGTTGAGAACGAAAAATTCGTCCGCTTCCTGGAGGAATATGCCGTCGCCCTGGGCGTCACTATCATGAATGACAAGGTGATGGAAGTGGAGCAGGACGAAGGCGGCGTGGCGGCATTGCGGCTGGAATCGGGACGGCGGGAAACGGCTGACCTTTATGTGGACGCGTCCGGTTTTGGGTCCGTGCTTTTGGGCAAGGCGCTCGGCGAGCCGTTCATAAGTTATGACCGGACGCTGTTTTGCGACCGCGCGGTGGTGGGCGGGTGGGATCGCAAAGATCCGGAAGACATGGCCGTTAAACCTTACACCACATGCGAGACGATGGACTGTGGCTGGTGCTGGCAGATCGAGCACGAAAACCGGATCAATCGCGGCTACGTTTACAGTTCAGGCTTCATCTCGGATGAGGATGCGGAAAGAGAATTTCGCTCAAAAAATCCGAAGGTGGGGCCCACACGCATCGTCCGATTCTTGTCGGGGCGATATCGCAATCAATGGGTCAAGAATGTGGTGGCGGTGGGGAATGCGGGGGGGTTTGTTGAACCGCTGGAAGCCACCGCGCTGGGCGTCATTGCCGGCGAGTGCAGCATTCTGACGGAAACCCTCAAGGAACTCGATGGTGAACCGACTCCTTCGTTGCGAAAGCAATTCAATCGCCACCACGCCCTCGTCTGGGACGATATCAGGGACTTTTTGTCCATGCATTACCGCTTCAACAAACGGCTCGATACTCCCTTCTGGCGGCATTGCTGGGAAGCCACCGACCTGGCCGGAGCGGCGGAATTGGTAGAGGTTTATCGTGAGAACGGCCCGTCCTTTTGGCTGCGGATGCACACCACGATTGACAAGGCCAGCCAGTTTGGCACGAACGGATACCTGGCCATGTTGATCGGGCAAAAGGTGGGATATGACCGGCCTTATCACCCTTCCGCCGATGAAATGCGGA
>CAZFOA010000023.1:18951-25118 GCA_964520205.1 uncultured Verrucomicrobiota bacterium
GGATTTGGAACGCAGAACGCCAGAGATATCGGAACCGGGCGGTACGCGGGCTGACCGTGAGGCAGACGCTGGAAAAACTTCGCTCGCCAAACTGGGAATGGAAAATCCCGGTCCGGACCTGAGGGAATCCCGGCCGGGAAACGCTTGTCAGCCCGTTTGGAAAGTTGGAGCCAACGCAATCCGGTTTCGGAGAGAGCTCGTTTCCCAAGGAAGAATCAGACCGCGTTGTGAGAGCCTCGCCTGCGACCGGGCGCCGGCCTTCCACAAACCAGCTCTTCACGATGGGGGAGAAATCGACTGCGGATAATTACGGATGCCCTCCCTCCAGCCGCAACAGCCGTTGCGACGCCCTCGCCGCCAGCCAACCCAACAACCATTATCAGAACGCGTTACAGTACTTCTGCATTTCACTTATCAGCACTAACCATTTCTTGCATGTTAATCGCAACAAATGTAATAAAACTATTGACTTCCTGACAGCAAAATGTAGTATCGGTGCATACTGAATGCAGGAATTGGCATTAAATTTGGCATCAGAATGAATCAAAAAGTTCAGTCGGAACAAAACTAACCCACCCTATGAGAATACATTCAATACAAGCGGGTTGTCTGAGGAATGATCGACTCACGTGGCTGACAGTCGCTTCAATCCTGGCAAGCTGCGGGTTCGCGTCCAGCGTCTCTGCACAGACACTTTCCATCGGCAGCACCCCTGGCGGCGGCCCGGTTTTAGCGCAGCAACTCAGCGCTGCGACACTTGGACCCGGTTGGGCTGGCGGGAGTCTGGATGGCGGTCGCGATTATACCGACAACGGCGGCCCTCCGGGCCAGACCTTCACTTTGGCCACCGGCGGTGTGCTGGGCTCCGTCTCCGTGCAAAACGGTTTGGACAACGGGGTTCAATCGACTGCGGCCAACACCTCCTGGATTGGCCAGACCCTGAGCATTCAGATCGGCAGCGTGAATGGGTCCGGAGTCATAACTCCGATCGATACCGAAACCGCAACCTGGACGGCAGCGCCTACGGCGGGCACCGGCGCGGCGGTAACCTCACCCGTTGAATTTCTGACCTTCAACCTGGCGAATCCGGTGACGCTCAGCGCAGGACAGTTGTATGAATTCAGCCTCGCGGGAACGGCCAGCTATTGGTATGGACTCGCGCACAGCGCCGCCGATGTTTACAGCGGAGGCACGGCGTTCAATAACAACCTCACAACCGCGAACACGACCACCGATCCCAAGTTCACGTTTAACGGGACGGTCGCCCCGAATCCGACCGGTTACGACTATGTCTTCTCACTCAACGGCGTTCCTGAACCCACTTCTTTTGCCTTGCTAAGCTTGGGAGGTCTGGCTCTGACGATGATTCGAAAACGTCGCCACGCCTGATTGTTTAAGCAAAGGCTCCAGGTTCATGCCCCCGACCGGCTCTTGACGGTTGGGGGTTTTTCTTTTAGTAGAAGCAGTATTCCGGACGCCGGAATCAACGAAACTCTCTTTCCATTGCATGATCAAGCGCGTCATCATCCTCGGCGGCGGCAGCGCCGGGTTCATCGCGGGCTTGGCTCTCAAGAGCAAATTGCCCGACCTGGAAGTCCTGGCAATCCGCTCCAGGGACATCGGGATCATTGGCGTGGGTGAAGGTTCGACTCCGGCGCTGACACGGTTTCTGCATGAATATGTCCGGATGAATCCCCGGAAATTCTTCCCGGTGGCGCAGCCGACCTGGAAGCTGGGCCTGCGGTTTCTGTGGGGTCCTAGAACGTATTTCAATTACACCTTTTCCATCGGGCAATTGACCGGGGCGGCGAAGGGTCAGGATTGGATGAAGGCCTGCTATTGCCGGGACGAGATGGAATACGAAGACCCCCTCTCCGCGCTCATGTCCCAGAACCGGGCGTTCGAGAAGGATCCCAAGGGCGACCCCCTGATCCACACGAGCATCGCTTACCATGTGGAGAACGAAAAATTTGTCCGATTCCTGGAAGAATACGCGGTCGCCCTGGGGATCACGATCCTTGACGACACGGTCAAGGAGGTGGAGCAGAACGAGGCGGGCGTGGCCGCGCTTCGGCTGGAGTCGGGCCGGCGGGAAACGGCGGATCTGTATGTGGACGCCTCGGGTTTTGTGTCCCTGCTGTTGGGCAAGACTTTGGGTGAACCGTTTGTGAGTTACAATCGGAGCCTGTTCTGCGACCGCGCCGTGGTGGGGGGATGGGATCGGAAAGACCCCGAAGACCTCGTGATCAAGCCGTACACCACGTGCGAAACGATGGATAGCGGCTGGTGCTGGCAGATTGAACATGAAAACCGGATCAATCGCGGCTACGTCTTCAGTTCGGCGTTCATTTCGGATGAAGCCGCGGAAAAGGAGTTTCGCGCAAAGAATCCCAAGGTGGGCCCCGCGCGAATCGTCCGCTTCATTTCCGGCAGATACCGCAACTTGTGGGTCAAAAATGTCGTGGCGGTTGGAAATGCGGGAGGATTCGTTGAACCGCTGGAAGCCACCGCCTTGGGCGCGATCGCGTCCGAGTGCATGATCCTGGCCTCGACGCTCAAGGAGTGCGACGGCGAGGTGAGGCCCTTGTTGAGGGAGCAGTTCAACCGCTTCCACGCCGCGGCCTGGGACGACATCCGGGACTTTCTGGCCGTGCATTATCGGTTTAACACACGGCTCGACACTCCGTTCTGGCGGCATTGCCGGGAAGCGACGGATATGGCGGGCGCGGCCGGGGCGGTCGAGGTCTACCGCGAAACCGGCCCCAGCCTGTGGATGAGCCAGGCGCTCAGCAGGGACAATGCCTTTGGGGCGACCGGTTACCTCGCCCTGCTGGTGGGCCAAAAAGTCGAGTGCCGCCATCCCCATCATCCGTCCGGCGACGAGCTGAAGGCCTGGGAGGCGGAGCGGCAGAAATACAAGAACATGGCGATGCGCGGATTGACCGTGCGGGACACGCTGGCCAAGATCCGTTCGCCCCAGTGGGAATGGAAAAACCCGGTCCGGACCTGAGGGAACCCGGCGTGCGAGCCGCGGGTGGTTTCGGCGGCGACGCCGGGCGGCCCGTTTGGAGAGCAGGCGCCGGCGGACGAGGCTTTGAAGTGTGCTTGAACGGCCGTTTATCCGTGCAGCGAGATCATTCCGTGGGTGATGGCGAATTTCGTCAACCCCGCCACGCTGTGAATATTCAACTTGCGCATGATGCGCTCGCGGTGCGTTTCCACGGTGCGGACGCCGACGCCGAGTTTGCCGGCGATTTCTTTGTTGCTCAAGCCCTCGGCGATCTGGACCAGCACTTCCTGTTCGCGGCGGGTTAGTTGTCCGGAGGCGCTCCCGCCCCCGCTGCGCACGTATTTGTTCAACGCGGCCCGGGCAACCTCAGGGCTGAAGAACGCTTCCCCGTTGTTGACAGTTTCAATGGCGCGCACGAGTTCTTCCGTCGGCGCTTCCTTCAGAATATAACCCGAGGCGCCGGATTGAATGATGCGCATCACATATTCCGTGTTGCTGTGCATGGACAGGATGAGCACTTTGATTTTGGGGATTTCCTTGTGGAGCCATTCCGCGACTGCAAGCCCGTTCATGCGCGGCATGTCGATGTCCATCAGGACGATGTCCGGCATCAATTCGCGGGCTTTGAGCATGGCTTCCTGGCCGTCGCTGGCCTCGCCGACGACCTGCAATTGCTCATGCCGCGCGAGGCAGGAGCTGATTCCTTTTCGCACGACCGGATGATCATCCACCAGCAGCAGTTTAATGCGTCTTTTCATTTTGGCTTCGTGCGTTGTTTGTCCGGCACGGCTGCATGCCAGGGCAGTTTCGATGTGTCCGGCCAGTCCGGTTACCGCCTGCGGAGGAACCGCCGGCACCGCGGCCGGGTGCACAGCCGGGGTTAATTGTAGCGTTTTCATTTTAATAAGAATATGACAAACCGATGGCAACGAAGATGGAGTTCCCAAGGTCCAACACCGCTTTCCTGCCGTTGACGTTCTGGGTGAAATTGCCGACATCCTGGAATTGCGAGCCGGCAAACAGGCGGGTCGAGGTGTTGAAAGCGTAAGAAACTCTGGCTCCGGCATAGCCGCCGGCCAATAAACCATTGTGATAACCGCTTCCCGAAACGCCAGCCGTTGTGCTGCCGGAAATCGTGGTCTGCAGGTTATGATAGGAGAATTGGCTGTTCACATCCACCAGGGCCAGTCCCGCCAGGAATTCGAGCGCCCAGCGGTCGTTGAGCGGAATCTCGACATAGGGCCCCAGTTTGAACCCGAAGATCTGCGCGTCGATTTCGCGTGAACCGGAGATGGTTGCCGTGCCGGCCACACTATTGGTTCGCACAGGCGTGTCACTGATAATGGGACCGGGGCCATTGGGTGTTCCGTGGTAAGGAGGCGCCGGAGGGACGATTCCGTTCAGGCTGTACGTGTCGGTTGTGAGCATTTGGCTGGCGCTCACGGGCCGGCTGTCCTGGATGGTGACCGCCGTGAAGCCAAAGGCGCCTTCCAGGCCCCAACGCCAGTGTTTCGCGCGCTGCAGTTCACGGCCAAAAGTCAGCTCAAAACCCGGTTGCGGATCGCCCGAATTGTTCGCCGAACTTCCGCCGGAGCCCCAGGACGAACTGTGCATGGCCACCGTGTTTCCAGAAATCTGGCTCGCATTCTTGTAACCCCAATTCCACGTACCCTCGAATCCACCATGGTTGTTGCCGTTCGAGTCCACCTTGTTGTAGCCGTCGTCATACACGTGGTTGGCTCCCGGCGTTGCCGGGCCGGGATTGCCCGCCGTGACGGGAAATTCGCCGAGGTTCTTGAAACTGGATTTAATGTTGAAGCCCATGCTGCCGCTCAAACCGACATGATATAAATTCTGCGGCGCAATTCTTTCCAGCCTGGTGACCGGAATGACCGGGATGGTCTCGTCCGCCGGCGATTGCGCGCGAACTGCGGCGGCTCCGCAGAGCAGAACCGCGGTCCAGGCACAATATAGCAGGAGTCGATTCATTTTATCTTCCTCAGGGCAACAAAATGACCCGATAAAACCGGGCGCTCTGGCCGGCGGGCCCCCCGGCGGTTTTCGGCGGCCCATTGTCGATCCATTGGATGGAAGTGCCGTTGCCGGCGACCGCCGGTTGAACCGGCGTCCAGGTTTTCAAATCAGCGCTGTATTCCAGGACATAAACCCGGTTGGCAAGGGTGACGAACTCGACCAGGAACGTCCCGTTGGGCAGCATCAATCCGCGAGTGATGTGCTGGCCGAATCCCGGCACGGGCCCGACGCCGCCATGGTCGGCCGCGACCACTTGCGCCAAATACGTTGGAGCCGGCACGAGCTTCGCGACGGGCACGTAAAACTCGATCGTGAAGTCCACATACGAACCGGGCGGCACCGATTGATTGGATTGCACGTAAGGCACGCCATTGGTGGCGCCGGAGGCGTTGTACACCGTGGACGGGTTTGTGATGCCAAACACATAGACGCGCACGGCATCAAAGGCCGAATAAGTCGGGTTGCTGACCCGCACGGTCTGCTCAAATAAGCCGGTTTGCAGGTCCAAATGCATCGCGCCGATGTTGGTGACCGGCGGACCCGACAACACGGTGATGTTCACGGGAGCCGACGTGGCGGTGAGACCGCCGTTGTCCACAGCCCTTGCGGTAAAGGTATAACCGCCGGGCGGCAAATTGGTCGTCATCATTACATACGGATTGCCATTCGTTGTCTGGTTCACCAGGTTCGTTCCCTGGAAAAACGCGACATTGGTGACCGCGCCATCGAGGTCGTTCGCGTTGGCGGCGACCGTGAAACTGGCCGGGGCGATGAATACCGAGTGGTTGGTTGGGCTAAAGATGTTGATTGTGGGCGGCAGGTTAATATGCAAGGAGCCGGTTTGTGCCGCGGTGCCACAAAGGCCCGTAACATCCACCTCGTAAATCCCTTCGTCCGTGTAGGCCAGATTGGTCAGCACCAATGAACTGGAGGTCTGGCCGGCAATCACAACCCCATTCTCTTTCCACACGTAACTAAAAGGTCCCGTCCCGGAGGCCGTGGCGATGAACACCGCGGTTCCACCTGGATTCTGAACCTGAGAACCTATTGGGGAAACACTGGTGCTTGCATTCACCGTCAACGTCGCGGAGTTGGTCTGGACCGTGCCGCAGCCGCCGCCGAC
>CAZFOA010000024.1:0-20398 GCA_964520205.1 uncultured Verrucomicrobiota bacterium
CAACCGGAACCCTTCCGGCCCCGGATCGGGTAACAGTTACTTTTGAGGCGCGGCGAAGGCGGGCAGTGCGTGCCACACCCGGCTCGCGCCTTCGCGGCGACGGAGCCGCTTCGGCGGCGCAGGCGCGAGGACGGCCCCACCGTTCCGATTTCGTTCGTGTATTCCGCGTGGTTCGCGATCAATTCAATGCTTCTTTAGCGCACGAAAAACCAAAAAGAGTTCGTCGCCAACCCGGCGCAGGGACTTCAATTCCAACCGGGCCGCATGCGCCAACTTCGACACGCCCAGCCCATCCGCAATGGTTGGCGCTTCGCGCCCGCCCAGAATTTTCGGGCAGAGGGTCAAGTGCAGTTCGTCCACCAGGCCGGCGCGGAAGAGGGCGTCGTTCAGTTCGCCGCCGCCTTCACAGAGCAGGCGCCGGACGCCCCACTCCTCGCGCAGCCAGCGCAGCGCTCGGCGAAAATTGATTTCCCTTGTTCCGCAGATTTTCACCGCGTCAGCCAGCCCGCGCAGCGCATCGAGCTTGAGCTTCCCGGCGCGCCGGGTGGTCAGGATGAGGATCGGAGAAAAGCGGCGCCGGAATATCTCGGCGTCCGGGTTCACGGTGCCGGAACGGCTGACGATCAGGCGCAGGTTGTACTCGGCAAGGCCGCGCCGCAAACGGCGCCTGCGATATTTCGCCGCTCCCGGACCCAGGTTGATTTTTGCGGAATCCACCGTGCGCGCGCCGGCCATGACGGCATCCGCCGTGGCGCGCAATTCCAACAGATGCTCCCGGTCGCGCCCGCTGCCAAAAGAGGAAACCGCGCGGTTGGCCGTCGCGATCTTTCCATCCGCCGTCATCGACATGTTGACAAAAACGAAGGGCAGTTCTGGTAATCGCTGATTGCCAACAGCCGATGGCCGATTGCGCAGCGCTGTCCTTCCGGCTTCCGGCTTCCGGCCTCTGACTTCCGGCTTCTTCATAAGAGCAGCATAGCGTCGCCGTAGCTGAAAAAGCGATAGCGCTCGCGTATCGCCTCGGCGTAAGCGGCCAGTACCAGGTCGCGTCCGCGGATTTCGCCCGGCGCGGCGAAGGCGCTGACGAGCATCAGCAGGGTGGATTTGGGTAGATGGAAATTGGTTACCAGTCCATTCACAATCCTGAAGGCATAGGGTGGATAAAGGAAAATCCGCGTCCGGCCCGCTCTGGCGACCAGCTGCCCTGCGTTTGCCGCGGCGACACTTTCGAGCACGCGCACGGTGGTGGTGCCGACGGCGATGATCCGGCGCCCGTGGCTTTTGGCGTCATTCACGGCGCGCGCCGTTTCGTCGCTCAACACGTAACGTTCTTCGTGCATGGGATGCGCCTCGACGGTTTCGGTCTTGACGGGCGCAAAAGTTCCGAGGCCGACATGCAGGGTGAGAAAGCGAACCTCCACGCCGCGGGAACGGATTTGATCCAGCAATTCGGGGGTAAAGTGCAGCCCCGCGGTGGGCGCGGCGACGGACCCCGCCGGCCGGGCATACACAGTTTGATACCGCTGTTTGTCCTCCGCCAATCCCTGCCGGGCGGTGCGGGTGATATACGGCGGCAACGGCATTTCGCCGAGGCGATCCAGCAGGCTCAAGATATTCGCCGCGCCGCTGAAGCGCAGCCGGCGATGGCCTTCGTGGTTGGTCTCGATGACGGTGGCTTGAACGGAGCAGGGGCCGGTGTCGGAAGGCCCCGGTTTGGGTTCGGAAGGTGAATCGCGCGGGACGACCCGGGCGCGGTCCACCGGATCCCCGGAGGGATGGATCGCAATTTCGGTTCCGACTCGCGCTCTTTTGCCCGGGCGCAGCATGACCCACCAGTCGTTCACCGCGTTTTCTTCAAGCAACAACAGTTCGAACCGGCCGCCGGTCCGGACGTTGCTTCCCCGCAGCCGGGCCGGGATCACGCGCGAGTCGTTCAACACCAGCACGTCCCCGGAACGCAAATACTCCGGAAGATCGCCAAATTGGCGGTGCTCGGTTTTCTCCGAGTCGCGATGCAGGACCAGCAAGCGGGACCGATCGCGTTGCGGCGCCGGCGTTTGACTGATCCGTCCCGCCGGGAGCGAGAAATAAAAATCATCCGTTCGCATGGTCCGACCATCGTAACCGGGCCCGAGCCGATCCGCCAAAACCTGAGTGGCGCAGCGGAGGTGCCGGCTCGGTGTCGTGCGTGATGAAACCTGGAAAGAGAGCAACAATAAAGAAAAACGCGAAACTAAAGTCCAATGCAGTTCCCTGGTGGTTTCGCGGCGCAAGCATACAATCTGTTGGGGTTGGACGCCGCGAACCAGCGATAAGAGGGGGTGAATTTGCAATTGTGAATAACTTCGGAATAACTCCAAGGAATAAGTATTGACAGGAAGTGGGTTAAAGTGGTTAAAAGTGGGGCGCAGTGGGGCAATGGTGGTCGTTGAGAGTTGCTGTGAACAAGTAGCAATGGAATCTGAGAACGCAATTGGGCCGACGTATTACAACTCGCTTTACCGGCATGGAGTTGACGAGAAGAGGCGTGTCCAGATTCCAGCGAAGTGGCGGCCGGGCCGGTCGGGCGTCGAGTTCACTTTGATTCTCTGGCCGAAATCCAAGGAAGGTCCGTGCCTGCGGGTGTTGCCGCCGGAAGAAATGGCGGAGTTGATGCGGGACATCGACGCCATGCCCAACGGCGATCCGAACAAGGTGGTTTTGAAGCGGTTCATCGGCAGTGAATCGGTCCAAGTGGCGCTCGACAAATCCGGGCGGATTTGTTTGCCGGAAGAAATGGCACAGGCGGGGGGCATTGGCAGCGAAGCCGTGCTGGTCGGTTTGCTGGACCGGTTCGAGATCTGGAATCCCGAACGTTACCAGAAAGTGCGGTCCTCCGACGCCATCATGGCGCAGGAGGCGTTCAAGTTGATGGAATAATTTATGAGCCTCGTACGATTACTGAAGGCAGGAAAAAGCCTGATGGATTTGAAAGACTCAACCTGTCGCTACCGGGTGCGCGGCTGTTTCGTGCTCCCGAAGTTCGGCTCGACCAAGAACCCATTCTCCGCGCCAGTGCCGACGGAGTTGATCCAGGCCGCGTCCGAGGGAACCCGTGGGGTGGCGCGATACCAGATGACTCCGGCGGAGCTTACCGCCGCCCGCTTGAAGCAGACGGCGAAACTGCCGTCGCCCGCGGCCGTGCCGGCGCGCGAGGCCTTCCGCAAGGCGGTTCCGACGCCATGGGCCGGAGCCAAAGCGCGGCAATGGCTGGGTGGCTGGGCGCAGCGGTTGAATCCGCTCGGGCGCTGGCTGAATCGCCAGCCGAAGTCCCAGCCGGCGGTTCCCAAATTCAATCGTCCGGCAGTCCAAGGCGAGCTGTCACTGGCCAACGTCAAGGTGATGCGCAACGACCTGAACGATGCCGACGTGGAAATTGTTGCCGCGAAGCCCGCGATGAAAACCAAACCCGGGACAGTCACGCAAGCCAAAGCCCCGGCTGCGCTGGCGGAAATCCAGACGGGCTGGGGGGCAGGGAGCTGATGCGCAGTGCCCGAATTCGTCCACAGGCCAGTAATGGTGGCGGAGGTGCTGGAGGCGTTGAAGCCGAAGGCGGGCGGGCGGTACGCCGACGGGACGCTCGGTGGCGGTGGGCATGCGGCGGCGCTCCTGGCCGCGAGTTCGCCGAGTGGATGGTTATATGGGTGCGATCGCGATGGCGCCGCGGTTGAAGCCGCGCAGCGGCGGCTGGCGGACTATGCGGGACGATTTGAAATCCGCCGTGGAAATTTTGCGGATCTGGCCGATTGGGTGCCGGAGAACGGGTGTGAAGGCGTGCTGCTGGACCTTGGGGTGAGTTCGCCGCAACTGGATGAGCCGGAACGCGGATTCAGCTTCCAGCGGGAAGGTCCGCTCGACATGCGGATGGACACCCGGCAGGCAGTGACCGCGGCGAATCTGGTGAACACCATGAGCGTGGAAGCGCTGGGCCGGCTGTTTTGGGAATCGGGTGGCGAACGGAATGCGCGCCGGTTTGCCGGCGCAATCGCGCGGGAACGCGAAGGGCGTCCCCTGGCGACCACGCGGCAGCTGGCGGAACTGATTGAACGCCTGGCGCCGCGCCGCGGCCAGAAGACGCATCCGGCCACGAAAGTGTTCCAGGCGCTGCGCCTCGCGGTGAACGATGAAATCGGCGCGGTGCGGCGCGGGCTGGCGGCCGGGCTGAAGATATTGAAACCCGGCGGACGGCTGGCCGTGATCACGTTCCATTCGTTGGAAGACCGGGTGGTGAAGGATTTCGGGCGCGTCCGGGCGCGGGATTACACGTTCGCGGGAGGGGTGGACGTTCCGGAGTTGCGCGAACCGCGCACGCCCGAGCTGAAATGGCTGTCTCGCAAAGCGATAATGCCGGGCGCGGGGGAGCTGGCGGAAAACCCGCGCAGCCGCAGCGCGCAGTTGCGGGTGTTTGAGAAGATATGAGAAACGGAAAAAATCGAGTGCGCGGGAGATGGAGTTGAAATACTCCAATACTCCATCGCTCCAGTGCTCCGCACTCCGACCGCCCGTTTGTCGAGTTTGTTGACTATGGCACGAAACCGGAAATATCAATCGGCGGCAATCCGTTTCGGACCCGCCGTCAAGGCCTTTCTGCTGTGCGTCCTGATCGGCGGGTCGGGAGTGGGCTACGTTTGGCAGAAGGGCCAGATCGTCGAGCTCGGCCAGCAAATCCGAAGACGCGAGCTCCGGCTGACGGAACAGCAGGAGCAGAATGAGAAGCTCAAGAAACAATTGGCCATGCTGCATTCGCCGCAGTTTCTCGAGACTCGCATCAAAGAGTTGAATTTGGGGCTGGCCGTGCCGCAGCCGTCCCAGGTGTGGCGGCTCAATGAGCCGGGCGCCCCCTCGGCCGGGCCGGGTCATGAACAGCAATACGCTCAACAAACACAGACCATGACGTGGCCCTGAGTCAATCCGGATTTTGCCGCCGCCCGTGACGCCATCGGCAGTGAGGAACCGATCGCCGCGGGCGGACGGCAATTTAAAAAACGCGCAAACCGTCCGCTGAAATGAAAACAATTTTGCCGCCGCCCGTGACGCCGTTGGGAGAGGAACCAATCGCCGCGGGCGGCTGGCGCTTTTAGATGGGCAAACGACTGCAATATCGAAGACTGCTGGCGCTGGCACTGCTGCTGGTGACGGCGTTTGGCGGACTCGGCTACCGGCTGGTTGACCTGCAGGTCCTGCGGCATGACGAGCTGAGCGCGTTGGCGCAGCAAAACACCCAGCGCGAATTCCTGCTCGAACCCCGCCGGGGCGACATTCTCGATTGCCGGGGAAACCTGCTGAGCACCAGTGTCCTGGTCAAAACCGTTTGCGCCGATCCGTCGTTGATCGGCGGCCGCCAGGCCGAAGTGGCGCGCGTGCTGGCGCCCCTGCTGCAGATGAATGAAACCGAACTTTATCAACGGCTGCTTCCGCGGGTCCGGCAGGATGAAACGGTCGAACCGGCCACCAACAGGTTCGTGAGGCTCAAAACCAAAGTGCCGGTCGAAACCTGGCAGACCGTCCAGTCGGCCATGGCCAATCTGTCGTTTGGCGTGGACGAAAAAAAACTGCCCGCTTCCGAGCAGGCCTTTTACCGGGTGCTCCGGCAGAAAGCCGTCTTCGCGCGGGATGACGAGCTGCGCGTGTATCCCAACGAGACCCTGGCCGCCCACGTTTTGGGCTACACCCAGACCGAGGAGCGCGTCATCAATAATACGACTGTGACCGATATCTCCGGCCGGGACGGAATCGAGTTGACGCTGAATTCCGCGCTCAGCGGCGTGCGCGGCTGGCGGTTGACCGAGACCGATCATCGCGGACGTGAGCTGGTCCCGCTGCGCGAGCAGGACGTCGAGGCGCGCGACGGCCAAAATGTCGTCCTCACCATCGATGCGGTCGTCCAGCATATCGTCGAATCCGAGCTGGCGGAAGCCCTCGAGCAGCATGACCCCATCAGCATCTCCGGAATCGTCGTGCGGCCCCGCACGGGCGAAATCCTGGCGCTCGCGACGCTGCCGTCTTTTGATCCGAATCATCCCGGAGCCGCCAGTCCCGATGCGCGCCGCGATCGGGTCATCGCCGACGTGATGGAGCCGGGATCAACCTTTAAAATCGTCGTGGTTTCAGGAGCGTTGAACGACCAACTCGTCCGCCTCGGGGACATCTTCGATTGCGAGCACGGGCATTTTGCGTTCGCGGGCCGCGTGCTGCACGATCATGAATCCTACGGCGCGCTTTCGGTGGAAGACATCATCACCAAATCGTCCAATATCGGCGCGGCGAAAATCGGCATTAAACTGGGGGAAAACCGTCTCCACGACTACATCACCGGCTTCGGCTTCGGCGAACGCACCGGCTTGCCGCTGCCGGGTGAAGTCCGCGGCATCGTGCATCCGGTGGACCGATGGAGCAAAGTCAGTGTGGCCCAGATTCCCATGGGCCAGGGCATCGCTGTCACCCGCCTGCAGATGGTCATGGCCATGTGCGCCATCGCCAACCGCGGCTGGTTGATGCGACCGATGCTCGTGTCGCGCCTGGAGGATTCGGCCGGAAACGTGATCGCGCGGTATGCGCCGCAACCCGCCCGGCAGGTGATCAGTGAATCGGCGGTCCGGCTGATGGTGGAAGCCCTCAAGACCGTGGTGTCGCCGGAAGGCACCGCGCCCAAAGCGGCCCTGGAACATTACACCGTCGCCGGCAAGACCGGCACCGCACAGAAGGTGGAAGGCGGCGTCTATGTCCATGGCAAGTACGTCTCCTCGTTCATCGGATTTTTCCCCGCCGACAATCCGGAGCTTTGTATCTCCATCGTCATGGATGAGCCGAAAGAAGGCTATTATGGCGGCGCCGTGGCCGGCCCGGTCTTCAAACGAATCGCCGAACGCGCCGCCAGTTATTTGAACGTCCGGCCCGACATCGACGAGTCCGCCCGGCCGCCAACCGTCGCGCAGACGGAAAATCATCCGACAAAAACCACCGCGGGATCCGATTAAATAAACAACCAAGAACCAAAGGCGCTTATGAGCTCGCTCCCCTTCCTCTCTCATCGTTTGTTTGTGGCGGCGCTGAAATCGACCCAACCAGGATTGACGAAAGGCGTCCGAACGGACGACGCGATGGAGGTCGCCGTCGCCGTGAACAGCGCATCGAAGGAACCCGCGGACGGCGCGACCCGCCGCGCGCAGTCGCAGCGAGTCGAAAAGCTGTGCCCTCCGCCGGCGGACGTGGAAGATGGATTGCCGTCCTGGTTTGCGCGATGGCGCCTGGAAGTAAACCGTGGAAACTCGAAATCTTGATTTTGTTATTGCCGCTTGCGCCGGGGACCTGGTGCAAGGGGCCCGGGATGTTTCCATCCGCGGAGTCTGCACCGATTCGCGCCAGGCGCAGCCCGGCGATTTGTTCTTCGCCTTGTCGGGGGAGCGATTCGACGGCCATAACTTCCTGATCGAGGTGGCCGGAAAGGGCGCCGCGGCGGTCGTGGTCGAACGCCGAAGAATGCCCGCGCGGCTGCCCGCCTGCGCGGTGATCGCCGTCGAGGACGCCCGGAAGGCCCTGGGCGGGCTGGCCGCGCAATATCGAAAACAATATTCAGTGCCGACGGTTGCGATCGGCGGGTCCAACGGCAAAACCACGACGAAGGAGCTGGCGGCGGCGGTGCTTCGCGAGAAGTTGGCCACGCTGTGGAGCGAAGCCAGTTTCAACAATGATATCGGGGTGCCGCTGACCTTGCTGCGCCTGGACCAGACGCATCAGGCCGCGGTGCTGGAGGTGGGGACAAATCATCCCGGCGAGTTGGCGCCGTTGGTGAACCTGATCCAGCCCCAATACGGCGTGATCACCTGCATCGGACGCGAGCACCTCGAGTTTTTCGGGGACATTGCCGGTGTCGCCCAGGAAGAAGGCTGGCTGGCGGAACTGCTCCCGCCGGAAGGCCGGCTGTTTCTCAATGGCGACGATCCCTGGACGCCTCACCTCATTCAGCGCTCCCGCGCGCCGGCCGTTCGTGTCGGCTTCACAAAGGGCAACGACTGGCGCGCCTCTGCGATTCGCCTGGACAAACTCGGGGCCGTTTTCCAGGTCGAGGCGCCGCGCGCGGATTTCGCCGGGGAATATCGCATCAACCTGATGGGCAGGCACCAGGTTTTGAACGCTTTGTTTGCCATCGCCGCGGGCGCGGAGCTGGGACTGGGCCGCGCCGAAATCGAGCGCGGTCTGGCCAAGTGCAAAGCCCTGAAAATGCGTCTTCAACTCTGGGAACACAACGGCGTGCGGGTGCTTGACGACGCTTACAACGCCAATGCTGATTCCATGCTGGCCGCGCTTGAGACCCTGCGGGATTTGCCCTGCAAAGGACGGCGGGTTGCGGTGCTCGGCGACATGGCCGAACTCGGCGCCTCCAGCGAAGCGGCGCATGCGGAAATCGGCCGGTGCGCGGCCGAGCTGGGCGTGGGGCAGTTGTTTGCCGTGGGACAAATGGCCCCGGTGATGGCGCGCGCGGCCCGGCTGGCCGGATTGAACCGGGTCATTGAATTTCCCGATGTGGAGAGCGCCGCGGCCGCGGTGAAGAGTTTTGTGAAGACGGGGGATGTATTGTTGCTGAAAGCCTCGCGCGCGGCCCGGTTCGAGCGGCTGGCCGAAACGCTGAGGGCGGGAGTTGCCGCCCGCAAAAACTGAGATGATCTACTACTTGAGCCAAATGATGCTGGACGCGGCGGCGGGGACGCCCTGGGCGGAGCGGCTCTCGGCATTGCGCCTTTTTCGCTACATCACCTTTCGCAGCGCGGGCGCCGCCATCACGGCGCTGCTGTTGAGCTGGTGGCTGGGACCCAAAGTGATTGACTGGCTGAAGCAACTGAAATTCGGGCAGAATTATGTGGACCGCGCCGAGGAGGGTGGCGATCTGACGGCGCGGGTGTTGAGCAAGAAAGGCACGCCGACGATGGGGGGCATTTTGATCATCGAGGTGTTGAGCCTCACGACGCTGTTATGGGCGCAATGCAACACGCTCATCCAACTGACGCTGCTGGCGGTCTTCGTGCTGACCGGACTTGGTTTTTACGACGACTACGCCAAAATCACGCGGCAAACCGGGGGGGGCACCCGGCCGCAGGTGAAACTCTGGGTACAGCTGGCGCTCGGGTTGTTTGTGGCGATCTACCTGTGGCAATTGCCCGCCCACAGCCAGCTGCGAATCCCCGAAAGCAAAACCGTGATCGTCAGCAACCTGGTCACCACCTGGATGGTTCCGTTCTACAAATACCCGATCGCCGTCGGCGCCGTTCTCGGAGTGCTGTTGACCACGCTGGCCATCGTGGGCAGTTCCAACGCCGTGAATCTGACCGATGGATTGGATGGCCTGGCCATCGGCTGCACGCTGATTGTTTCCTTCGTTTTTCTCGTGCTCACCTACCTGGCGGGAAATGTGAAAGCCGCCGCCTACCTGCAAATCCCTTATGTTTCCGGCGCCGGCGAACTGTCGGTGTTCTGCGCCGGGATGATCGGCGCCGGCCTCGGCTTCCTCTGGTTCAATTGCCATCCCGCCCAGATGTTCATGGGCGACACCGGCTCGCTGGCGCTGGGCGGCGCGCTGGGCTTGATCGCCGTCCTCATCCATCAGCCGCTCGTGCTCGTCATTGCCGGGGGCGTGTTCGTGATCGAAGCCGTTTCCGTCATTTTGCAGCGCGGCTGGTTTCGATACACCCGGAAACGTTACGGAACCGGGCAGCGAATTTTCTTAATGGCCCCCATTCATCATCATTTTGAAAAAAAGGGATGGTACGAGTCCCAGGTGGTGATGCGGTTTTACATTTTGTGCGTGCTGTTCGCGGTGGTCGCCCTGAGCACGTTGAAAATCCGATGATGCCTGATCCCATTCGCAACATTCCGCGGCGGCGGGCGCCCGTCCTCGGGCGCAGCCAGCCGGAATCGCCCCGCGGCTCTGGAACGTTCCAGCGCCCCGGATCCTTCCGACGTTGCCGCGGGCGGGGACGCCCGCACTCCGGGAATTCCGAAATCGGCCCGCGGATTTCCGGGCGGGTCCAGGAGGCCTTTCGAACGGGTGAAATCCGGAAAAAAATTGATCCGGCTAAAAAACGTTTTACTCCTTGCACACTTTTCAATTCGCTGCTAGAAGCAATAACCGAAGCGGCAAAAAACGCGGCGATTGGCGACGTGGTTTTGCTTTCACCAGCTTGTTCGAGCTTTGATCAGTTTCAAAACTATCAGCAAAGCGGTGAAGGATTTTATCACGTGATGAAATCAATTAGTAGGGGTAGGCATAACGCCAACCCCAATAGGAATGGTAGAAACGACGGCAAATTGAAACGGATCCGATTCATCTCAGGAAAATGCAATTTTTCGTTTCGTGGTTTTTTGAGGAAAAACCACGGGGCGAACCACCCCCCAACTCACACCTCACAGAAAGGACGCTGTAGCGCGAAACCCAATGAATAATCCAAGTCCCCTGATTCCCCAAGGCTCCATGCTGGACCAAAAAAGCAAAGGCCGCGCCCGCGTGCGACTGGCCGTGTTCTTTGTCCTGTCCATCCACGTCATCGGATTGATGGCGCTCCTGATGCAGGGCTGCCGCAAGCCCGCTGAACCGGAGCAGCCGGCGGTGGACACCAACGCGCCTGTGCCGCCGACGATGGAAGTGACCAACCCGCCGGTCGCTCCGACCAATGCCGCCGTCCCGGCGCCGGTCGTGACGGAGACTGCGCCTCCGGCGGCCCCGACGGACTACACGGTGGCCAAAGGCGACACCTTCTCCTCGATCGCGAAGAAATTCAGCGTCACGACGAAAGCGATTGAGCAAGCCAATCCGGGTGTGGAGCCGACCAAACTGCAGATTGGCCAGAAGCTGCACATGCCGGCGCCGGCTTCGGCGGCCGCGCCCTCCAGCACCACGCCTCCCGGAGCCATT
Source organism: uncultured Verrucomicrobiota bacterium (assembly GCA_964520205.1). Lineage (GTDB taxonomy): Bacteria > Verrucomicrobiota > Verrucomicrobiia > Limisphaerales > BOG-1460 > CAZFOA01. The sequence continues at coordinate 10,946 of CAZFOA010000024.1, forward strand.
GAAATGGGGTCCAGCGGCGAACAAACCTACACCGTCAAGTCCGGCGATACCTTGACCAAGATCGCCGGCGAGTTCGGCGTGACGATCAAGGCGATCCGTTCCGAAAACAACCTGACGACGGATAAAATCATCGTCGGCCAGAAATTGAAGATCCCGACCAAGACTTCCGCGCCTGCTCCGGCTGCGCCTGCGGCTCCGGCTGCAACGAGTCCGACCGCGTGAGGCAGTTTTGCGGATGCCGGGTGACCTCAGCCCGGCGTCCGCTGTTGTGAATGAAACTGGCCGTCACCATTCTGGCTTTTTGCGTTGCCGCCCTGTTGGCGCTGGGGATGGTGATGTTGTACAGCTCGAGCATGACGCAGGTGGGGGCGCATTTTCTGATCATGCAGAGCCTCTGGTGCCTGATCGGCCTGGGGTTGTGCCTGACGGCAGCCCTGGCCGATTATCGCTGGTTGAAAAAAATCAACTGGCCGCTGCTGGCGTTCGCCGTGCTGCTGCTGGCAGCGGTCCTGGTCGCCGGCAGAAGAATCAACGGAGCCAAACGGTGGTTGTATTTCCATGGCGTCCAGTTTCAACCCTCGGAACTTGCCAAGCTCGCGCTGATCATCACGCTGGCGTGGTATGGGGAGCATTACCAGCGCCAGATGCCGACGTGGAAACGCGGCGTTCTGATCCCGGGATTGATCATCGGCCTGGTGTTGGGATTGATTTTCATCGAGCCCGACCGCGGCACCACCATTCTGCTGGCATCGGTGAGCGCGGCGCTGCTGCTGGTGGCCGGGGTCCGCTGGAGATATTTCGTCCCTCCAATTCTGTTGGGGATTCTCGGACTGGGCTTTTCCCTCTGGCATGATCCGATGCGCATGCGGCGCATTTTCAGCTGGTTGAACCTGGAAGAACACAAGTCCGGCACCGGCTATCAGGCGTACCAGGCCATGCTCGCGCTGGGTTCCGGCGGCTGGACCGGGCTCGGGCTTGGCGATAGCCGGCAAAAACTCGGTTACGTTCCGGAGCACCACACCGATTTCATTCTTTCCATCATCGGCGAAGAATTGGGCCTGATCGCCACGCTGCTCGTCGTGCTGGCGTTTGTGGTGATCATCTGGTGCGGGTTTTATATCGCGCGCCACGCTTGCGACGCCTTCGGCATGCTGCTCGCCTCCGGCATCACCTTTTTAATCGGGTTGCAGGCCTTCATCAACATCGGCGTCGTGACCAGCGCCCTGCCGAACAAGGGGCTGCCGCTGCCGTTCATCAGTTACGGAGGCTCGAACTTGCTGGCAATGCTCGCTTGCGTCGGATTGCTGCTGAGCATCGCCCGCAAGGCCCGCACGCTGGAGAACATCTCCGCAAACCCATTCAAATCCGAGGAAGCACAAACGGCATGAAGACCCGCAGGGCACCTGCCATCGTCATCGCCTGCGGCGGCACCGGCGGCCATCTGTTCCCCGGCGTGGCGATTGCACAGCGGCTCGTCCACCGCGGCTGCGCCGTCACCTTGATCCTCTCGCCCAAAGAGGTGGACCAGCAGGCGGCAAAAACGGTTTCCGGCATGGACATCATCACGTTGCCCGCTGTGGGGTTGACTCGCGGCCGCGGCTTCGCCTTCGTTCGCGGCTTTGTTCAATCTTATCGCGCGGCAAAAAGACATTTCAAAACCCAGCCTCCGCAGGCCGCGCTGGCCATGGGCGGATTCACCGGCGCGCCACCGTTGCTGGCGGCAAAACGACGGGGCGTGCCCACCTTCATCCACGAATCCAACACCATCCCCGGCCGCGCCAACCGCTGGCTGGCGCGGATTGTGGACCGGGTGTTCGTCGGATTTCCCCAGGCCGCCGCGCTCATCCCCAGCCGCTGCGTCACGGTTACCGGCACACCCGTCCGTCCCCAATTTCAACCGCGCGACCCCGTGGTGTGCCGCATCGCCCTTGGCCTGCAACCCGCGCTTCCCGTGTTGCTCGTCATGGGCGGCAGCCAGGGCGCCGGCGGCATCAACGAACTCCTCATCCGTGCCTTGCCCCTGCTCGCGAAACTGGCGCCTCCCTTCCAACTGCTGCACCTCGCCGGCCCGCAGGACTCGGACAAAATCAAAACCGCTTGCGCGGCGCTCGGCGTCCGGGCTGCCGTCCATCCCTTTCACGCGGACATGGAATTGGTCCTCGGCGCGGCCACGGCGGCCATCAGCCGCGCGGGAGCATCGTCGCTGGCGGAACTCGCGGCCGTGCAAATTCCTCCGCTCCTGATCCCGTTTCCGGCCGCCACGGACAATCATCAGTGGCACAATGCCCGCGCGTTTGCCGGGACCGGCGCGGCCCGCATGATCGAGCAGCAAGATGCCCGGCCGGAAACGCTGGTGCCCCTGGTTTTGGAACTGTTTGGATCCGGGGCCGCCCGCGAAGAAATGAAGGCCGCGCTGGGCCGGTGGCATGCCCCCCAGGCCGCGGAACAAATCGCCGAAGAAATTTTGGGCGAAATTTCCCGGCGGGCCGAGAGCCGGGTCCGCACCGGCGACGGCGGGCGGCATATTCCGGAATCCGGCGGCCGGCCCTCCCGCGCGGCGGAACGCCGCGAGTTTTCCACCGCATGACTCCGCCCAACGCCATTTGCGAAACCCCGATGCCGGCCGAAAGCCAAACCGCCGTTGAATTGGCCAAGCGCGTTTCCAGCGAAACGCTGGTTCGTGGCGACGAACCGCTGGCGAAACGCACGACCTTGCGGATCGGCGGCCCGGCGGATGTTTATGTCGAGCCGGCGACGGAAGCGGACCTGGCGGCGGTGTTGAAATTTTGCGCCGAGCAGTCCCGGCCGTTTTTTGTATTAGGCCGGGGCTCGAATCTGCTGGTGCGTGACGGCGGTTTTCGCGGAGTCGTGATCTGTCTCGCGCACCCGCGATTCACCCGGATTGAAGTTGCGGGCGGCTGTTTGCGTTGCGGCGCGGGCGCCAGGCTCAAGGACGTCTCGGTGGCGGCGAAACGCGCGGGGCTGGCGGGCCTGGAATTTCTCGACGGCATACCCGGCAGCGTCGGCGGAGCGCTCCGGATGAATGCCGGCGCCATGGGCGGCGCCATGTTTGACCTGGTCGAGTCGGTTCGCTTGATGGATTTCGCGGGCAACATCCGCGAGCGGACGCCGGGCGAGATGCTGGTCGAGTATCGCGGCTGTTCCACGTTGAGAACGCAACTGGCCCTGGAAGCGGTGCTCAAAGGCCGCACGGATTCGCTCGAGTCCATCGCGCAACGCATGATCGCGTTCAGCCGCAGGCGCTGGAGTTCGCAGCCGGCCGCGCCGAGCGCGGGTTGCATGTTCAAAAATCCCGAGGCCATTCCGGCCGGCAAACTGATCGATGAACTGGGCTTGAAAGGATTTCGCGTCGGCGGTGCCAGGGTGTCCGCGGAACATGGAAATTTCCTCGTCAACGACGGTGCCGCCACCGCCCACGATGTCCTGGAACTGATCGAACGAATCAAACAGCGCGCGAAAGCCGAACGCGGCATCGAGCTGCAAACCGAGGTGGAAATCATCGGCGATGAATCTTGACGCACAAACGCAAAGGCGCGCAGCGCGCGGCGATTCCCGGATCGAGTCTCCACACCCCGGGATTGGCCTGAAATGTCCGAACAACTGAACATCACCGTCATGCTCGGCGGCCCCAGCGCGGAACGCGAGGTGTCGTTGCGCAGCGGCGCCGGCGTCGTCGGCGCCTTGCGTTCGCTGGGGCACAACGTGAACGAAGTGGATCCGCGGGACGGCGCCTTCACCCTGCCGCGGGAGACGGACCTGGTTTTTCTCGCGCTGCACGGGACTTACGGCGAAGACGGCACAGTCCAGGAACGGCTCGAAAAGCTGGGCGTGTTGTACACGGGCTGTGACGCCGGGGCGAGCCGCCTGGCGTTTGACAAGGCGCTGACGAAGCAGCGCTGTCTCGAAGCGGGCGTCCCCACGGCAAAATACCTGGTCGTAACATCGGAAAAAACGCCCTGGCCGCTCGGCTGGCAGCCGCCGCTCGTGGTCAAGCCGGTGTGCCAGGGCTCGAGTGTCGGGCTGCAATTTGTCGAGCGGGTCGGCGACTGGAGCGGGGCGCTGCGCGAGGCGTTTCGTTTCGATTCGCGGGTGCTCGTGGAGGAGAAAATCCAGGGCCGCGAAACCACCGTTGGGATTCTGGATGGCCTGCCGCTGCCGGTGGTTGAAGTGCGGCCGAAAGCCGGTGCTTACGATTACCGGAACAAATACACCGCCGGTTGCACCGAATACTTTTGCCCGGCGGAATTCGCAGCCGGCGTCGCGGAGCGGATCCAAGCCGCGGCGCTGGGCGCGTTCCGGGCGATTGGGGGGCGGGATTACGCGCGGGTGGACGTGATGGTGCGTCCCGGCGGCGAACCGATGGTGCTGGAAGTCAATACGCTGCCGGGGATGACGCCGACCAGCCTGCTGCCGAAAGCGGCGGCGGCGGCGGGAATGGGTTACGAAGAATTGTGCCAACGGATCGTGGATCTGACGCTGCGGCGCCGTCCGGGACTCCGCAAAGAGAAGCCGCAAACTCCCGCCGGGGCAGCGCAACGGGATCCGTCGGAAGCGCCATCCCCGCCTCGCGGGACCCCGGCCAAAACCAGGCGGTTCCATGTGGTTTAAACGCAAAATCCAAAACCGGCGCCTGGGGCAGACCCGCGTGCTCGACGTGAAACTGCGCTCCAGCCAGGTTCGCGCGGTCCGCACTCGGACTGCGGTCATTGCCCTGGGTGTGGCCGCCGGAACGATGCTGGGGCTCTACCTGCTTTGGCGCACCGGCGAATGGGGGCTGGACCAGCTGGTATACGAAAACAAAACGTTTGCCATCCAGGAACTGGACGTCCAGACCGACGGTGTGATGTCGCCGGACCAGATCCGGCACTGGTGCGGAGTCAAGCCTGGGGAGAATCTGCTGGCGCTCGACCTGGCGCGCGTGAAGCGGGATTTGGAATTGGTGCCGATGATTCAAACGGTCGCGGTTGAGCGCATCCTGCCGAGCACCTTGCGCATCCAGGTGACAGAGCGTGTGCCCGTGTCGCAGATCAATGTGCCGCGCCCCCGCTCCGGCGGCGGAATCGAGCTGGTCGTTTTTCAGATCGACGCCGACGGGTATGTCATGCTGCCGCTGGACCCTCGGCAGCGCGCGGTTCCCTTGAGCCAGGCGGACGATCAATTGCCCGCCATCTCCGGCGTCAACGTCAGCGGGCTTCAACCCGGCCGGAAGATCGAATCGGCCCAGGCGCGGACCGCGCTGCGGTTGATTTCAGCCTTCGATAGTTCACCGCTCGCCGGCCTGGTGGAGTTGAAGCGGATCGACGTGTCCGCGCCCGAGGTGCTGGTGGTGACGACCGGGCAGGGAAGCGAGATCACCTTGGGGTTGGGAAATTTGGACCAGGAATTGCGCCGGTGGCAGGCCGTCCACGAATGGGGTCTCAAGATGAACAAAGTGATTTTGACCCTGGATCTCGCGGTGGCGAACAATGTCCCCGCCCGCTGGCTGGAAGCCAGTTCGCTGCCTCCCGCCACGCCTCAGAACGCGAAACCTCAACGCCCCCGGAAAAGAAATGTTTGATGCCCCTGCCATTATCGTCGGACTGGAGATCGGCACGTCCAAAGTCTGCGCCGTGGTCGGCGAAATGAGCCTGGAAGGCACGCTGAACATCGTCGGACTCGGCCAGTCCCGGTCCCGCGGCGTGCGCAAGGGCGAGATTTGTGACGCCCCGGCGGCCGAGGAAGATGTGCGCAATGCCATCGTCGAAGCTGAACAGATGGCCGACGTCGAAATCCGCAGCGTCTTTCTCGGCGTCACCGGCGGCCACTTCCGCGGTTTCAACAATCGAGGCGTGCATCCCATCGTGTCGGCCGACCGCGAAATTTGCGACGACGACGTGCAGGACGTCATCAAGAACGCCAAGACCATCAATTTGCCGGCCCAGAACCACGTCATCCATGCCATCCGCCAGCATTTCCTGGTGGACGGGCACGATGGCATCACCAACCCGGTGGGCATGCTCGGGGGACGCATCGAGGTGGATGTGCACGTGATTCACGGGCATTTGAACCGGTTGCAAAACGCGATCCGGACCGTGAAAGGGTTGCAGCTCGAAGTGGACGAAATCGTTTTCAACGGGCTGGCGTCGTCGCTGGCCTTGCTGACCAGCGAACAAAAGGAACTGGGATCGCTGGTCATTGACATGGGCGGCGGGACAACGGAGTACGTGGTTTACGCCGACGGCGTGATCAAACACGTCGGCGTCCTGGCCGTCGGCGGCGACCACGTTTCCAACGACCTGGCCTACGGCTTGAAAGTGCCCTTGGGCCGCGCCGAACAGCTCAAGATCGAGCACGGGGCGGCTTACGAGGGCACCGCCAAGGGACAGACGATCACCCTGGCCAACGAACTCGGGCTTCCGCTCAAAACCATCAATCTCGAAAACCTGCGCCGCATCATGTCGCTGCGCCTCGAAGAAATGTTCCAACTCATCGGCCAGGACCTGGAACAGGCCGGGCTGCTCGACTATTTGCGCGCCGGGGCTTTTCTCTGCGGCGGCGGTTCGCGCCTGCCCGGGATCGCCCAGCTCGCGGAGCGGATTCTCCAGATGCCGGTGTCCCTCGGAAAAGCCAATTCGATCAGCGGCTTGAAATCCGCTCTCGACCAGCCGGAGTTCGCCACCGCAATCGGGCTGGTCAAATTCGGCTCGTTCCAGCAGCGCAAACGGACGGCCAAAGGCTCGATCACGGATGAGATCAAAAGCACCATCGGCCAGATTTTCCGTCGCGGTTAACCCAAATTGTTATGGCTGATTCCCATGAAAACCGGACCGCCGAAGGGCCGCGGCCGGCCCTTGTCCCGGTGAAAGTTTTCGCCGTCGGCGGCGCGGGGCTGAAACTGCAGGAGCAGATCGCCCAGTGTGCCTTGCCGGGCGCCTCGTTCCTCGCCGTCGGCACCGCCGCCGAAATCGCCGGGTCGGCGGCCGCGGAAAAAGTTGAACTCGAGTCGAAATTATTGCGCGGACTGGGCACGGGCGGCGACCCCGAGCGCGGGCGCGCCGCGGCCGAGGAAAATTTCACGCGATTAAAGGATGCTTGCGCCGGCGCGGCGGTCGTCTTCATCGTCGCCGGCCTGGGGGGTGGCGCCGGCACCGGCATCAGCCCGGTATTGGCCCGGGCGGCGAAGGAAGCCGGCGCGGTGGTGCTGGCCTGGGTGACGCTGCCGTTCGATTGCGAGGGCAACCGGCGGCGGCAGCAGGCGCACCTGGGCCTGGAGCGGCTCCGGGCCGAGGCCGACGGCGTGATTTGCCTGCCCAACCAGGAGGTTTTCCGATTGATTGACGACCAGACCAGCGTTGTGGACACCTTCAGGATCACCAACGAATTGCTCGCGGCCGGGTTGAACGGCGTCTGGCGGCTGATCGCCGCCCAGGGTCTGATTGAAGTTCGGGTTGCCGATTTGTGCGCGATGCTCGTGGAATGCCAGGGCGCAAACGTATTTGCCACCGCCACCGCCGCCGGTCCGGCGCGCTCGCGCGATGTCGTGGACCAATTGCTCGCGCATCCCTTGCTCGACGGCGGAATTGCTCTGATGGAATCAGATGCCGTGCTGGTCAGCCTGGCGGGCGGTCCCGGCCTGGCCATGGCGGAAGTCAGTCGCGTGATGGAGGCCATCAACGGCAAGTGCGGCCGGGCGCAGGTCCTGGCCGGCGCGGCGATTGACGACAGCCTGGGCGAACGGCTGGCGTTGACGGTGATCGCGGCGCGTCGCGGCGAAGCATCCGGGCACGAAACGGAATTTGAGGAATCGTCCGATTCCAAAACTGCGCCGGCAGCCGAATCGCTCGACACGCAGCTTAACCTTGGTGCGGGCGTTCGGAAACATTCCCGGTTCGCGCCGCCGCCGCCCGTGATTCCGCCGGAAAAACTCAAACAGCTGATGGGCAAACAGACGGGGCGGTCGCGGATGGGAAAAGGCGCGGCCCGAATGCGTCAAGGCCAGTTGCCGCTGGAAATCGTCTCCAAAGGACGGTTCGACAAAAGCGAGCCGACCATTCACAAAGGCGAAGACCTCGACGTGCCGACTTATATCCGGCGCGGGGTGGCGTTGAATTAGAGCGGACACAAGGTATTTGCGGTTGGAGTTTCTCAACCGCAAGGGTGTGTTCGCCAAATGGAGTAACCGGTAGGGCGCGTCACTCCGTGCGTGCCGCTCCTGCGGCAAACAACCGGCAAATTTCGCAACTTGGCTTCCGGCTGCGGCGCGCACGGAGTGACGCGCCCTACCGGTTCGAGCTTGGGCGATTTGGACAGCAGTCTCTTGCTCTTGAGCATCGCTCCGACCCCATCGCCGCCGACTTAGCAGCATCCGGTTCCTGCGCCGGCCGTTCGAACCTGACACCGTTTTCCCACCCCCGCTCACCGCCAAACGGCCCGGCGCGTCGAGCGGAAATCGTTTTCGACAATCAGCATAGATGATTCCCGTGTTGGCATGTTTAAGGCTGCCTTTTTGTGGTTCCGGAACCATTGCTGGGAATTGAAGAGAATCGGCTGAGCTGGGAAATGCGCACCTTATGAACAAAGAAAAACGCAGACATCAGGAATTCAATCAGGCCGCCCGCTGGGGAAACGGCAATGGGAATGGCAATGGGAACGGCGGGCACCGCAAGCTGAAGAACAAACTTTATAACAAGGAACTGAAGCGCCTGCAAATCGAACTGGTCAAACTGCAGGAGTGGATCAAGGCCAAGGGCCTCAAAGTGGTGGTGCTCTTCGAGGGCCGCGACGCCGCCGGCAAAGGCGGCACCATCAAGCGGGTCACCCAGCGGATGAACCCGCGCATCTGCCGCGTCGTCGCTCTGGGCACTCCGACCGAAAAGGAAAAATCCCAATGGTATTTCCAACGCTACGTCGCCCACCTTCCCGCCGCCGGCGAAATGGTGCTGTTCGACCGAAGCTGGTACAACCGGGCCGGAGTCGAACGGGTGATGGGTTTTTGCTCCGACGCCGAGTACGAGGAGTTTCTCCATTCCTGCCCGGAATTCGAGCGCATGCTGGTGCGGTCGGGGATTCACCTGATCAAATACTGGTTTTCCGTCAGCAACGAGGAGCAGGAAAAGCGGTTTCAGGAACGCATCCACGATCCGACGAAACAATGGAAGCTCAGTCCGATGGATCTCGAATCGCGCCGGCGTTGGCAGGATTACTCGCGGGCCAAGGACGCAATGCTGGCGCATACCGACATCAAACAGTCTCCTTGGTACGTGGTGGATGCGGACAACAAAAAGCGCGCCCGCCTCAACTGCATCCAGCACCTGCTGAAACAAATTTGCTACCAGGACCTGACCCCGGAACCGGTCAAACTGCCGCGGCGCCCGCCGGACGCGGGTTACATCCGTCCCCCCATCACCGACCAGACCTTCGTCCCGGATTGCTATCACTGACCAGCGCTGCAAG
>CAZFOA010000024.1:20498-25008 GCA_964520205.1 uncultured Verrucomicrobiota bacterium
ATAGCTGATAGCCGATGCAAAAAGAAAGACGGCGACGGCCAATCGGCGCAGTTCCAGTTGGCTATTGGCTCATTGGCTATCGGCTATTCCTCCAGTTCGCCGCGCGCGGCACGGGCTTCGGGCGATTTGTAAAGCGGATGTTCTGGTTTCAGATTGCGCAAAAAATTCAGTCGGAAATCGCGCGACTTTTGCGCCGCTTCACGCTGCTCCTTCACTTCGCCCGTCAAATGCCGTTTGCCTTTCACGGGCGATTGATCAATGGACGCCGTCCACGCGGTGAGTTGCCTGGCGCAGGACTCAGCCAGCGAGCGGATCTCCTGCAACCGGCGCAGGACAGGTTTTAACTTTGGACGATCCTGCACCACGGCCAGCATGGAGCGCACCTCGCCGGCTGAACCGCGCGCGATGGCGAGGAACGCGTTCAGTTCATTCGTGGTCACACGCTCGAAACCTTCCGCGATGTTGTTCGACACCGACAGTGCGGCCCGGTCGAGCTGGTTGCGATAGCCGGACGTGAGCGGTATGTTTGGTTCCTCCATCAAATCAAGCACCCCGTTGTAAAGCCGCGCGCCTTCCTGCCACACCGGCAGGTCCTCGAATTTCTGATATCTTGGCATGGGATTGTTTGCTTTCCTGGCCGGCTTGCGTTTGAAAATAGTCAATCGCAGATAGCCAATAGCCAATAGCCATCATTTCGCCATCAACCTGTTGTGCGCAGTACTAGCCCCAGTTCAAACGGGCGGCGAGAATTTTTTGACGGTTTCCGCGCAACGAATGTGTCGCCGGCCAGCACGAGGGTTGTCCAGCATCGGAAGCTGGCGGAAACCACCGTTATCCCGGCATCATCCAAGCCGCTGCGCGCCGGGACGTCCCGCGCTCCCGCAGGCCGGCGACCCCGGCTGCGCCCCCCGGCGCCTTGTCTCAATTTTGCTTCTTTCCGCTGCCGGGATTTCCCATGATGGTGGCGGCATGGAGCCAGCGGCGATAGCGGCTTTCGTGGTGGTTTTGATTTCCGCAGGGGCAAGCTTCTTCTTCGCCCTGGCGGAGACGGCCCTCTTTTCCCTCGGCAAATGGCAGGTGCGGCAATTGGCGGAACGCGAACCGCGCGCCGGCGGCATCGTCTTGCGGCTGCTCGCCAACCCCGAAGACCTGCTCGCCACAATGGTGCTCGGCAACACGTTCGCGAGCGCCGCGATGCTCGGGGTTGCCTTCTGGATGACATTGCAACAGCGCTGGCCGGCGCTGCCCACCCTCATCGGTCTGCTGGTGTTGATCCTGTTTGGCTGCGAAGTGTTGCCCAAGACGCTCGCGGTGCGCCGGCCCGAGCAATGGTCGCTGCGAGTCGCCGCCCCGCTGCTAATCCTCGCCCGGTTGAGTCTGCCCGTGCGGCAAGCGGCCCAGAAAATCAATGCCGCCATCCTGTCAGCACTGACTCCTGCAATGGCCCGCCCGATGCCGGTTCTGACGGACGAGGAATATCAGGAGTTGCTGGACCTGGCCTGCCAGCAGGGGACTTTGGAGCAGGCGGAAAGGGAGATCATCGTCCAGATCATCAGCCTCGACCGGCGCACGGTGAAAGAGGTGATGAAACCCCGCTCCCGCATGGCGAGCATTTCCGACGCTTTGTCCGTGGAGGACATGCTCACCGCGGCCCGAAAATACAAACATCGCCGGCTGCCGATTTATGATGAAACCCCGGACACCATCGTGGGCATCCTGGACACCCGCGCGCTGTTGCTCGATCCGGCGATTGACCTGGCCGATGCCATAGAGTTTCCGTCCTTCGTGCCTGAGAGCATGAACCTGTTGCAATTGCTGAAAAGCCTGCAGCGCCGGCAACGCGCCATGGCCATCGTGCTGGATGAATTCGGCGGCACCGCCGGGCTGGTCACCACCGAGGACATCCTGGAGGAACTCATCGGAAAAATCCGGCGCGAAACGGAAACGGAGACGGAAGGGTTCGTCATGGAAAAGCTCGGGCCCGGCCGCTGGCGCGTCAACGGCACGATGCGGCTGGATGATTTTCGCCGGGAATATCCGGCGCTGGGCGAGGTGCCGGAGGTGGAGACGATGGGCGGTTTGCTGATGAACCGGGTCGGCCTGGTGCCGGGTCCGGGCGACTCGACCGTGTTTCGCGGGTTGAAATTGACCGCGCAGGTCGCGGACGAGCGCCGCGTGCGCGAAGTGCTGGTGGAAGCCGCGAAATGAACCTGGAGACCCAATTTCTAAACTGGTTCTTTTACGCCGCCTGCCTGGCGCTCTCGTTTGTGCTGTCGGGCATGGAGGCCGGCGTGTTTGCATTGAGCCGGTTGCGCATCCGCCGGCAGATGCGCGCGGGGCGGCGTTCCGCGGAGCTGCTGCACGGTTACCTGGAAAATCCGGAAAATTTCCTGTGGACCATTCTGGTGGGCAACACCGTCGCCAATTTCATCATTCTCGGAGTGATCGTGGTCGGGTTGTATGACCGGTTCGAGGGCCGCCGGGTCTGGTTCGTGGTCGTTTACTGCATCCTCGTTTTCTTGTTCTACGCGTTTTTTGATTTGCTGCCGAAGATGCTGTTCCGGACTTACCCGATCCGGCTTTGCCTGATGATGGCGCGGCCGTTCCGGCTGATTCACCTGATGTTGCGGCCGCTGGTCTGGCTGGTGGAGGGCGTTTCCGCCCTGTTGCTCCACTGGACGGGCGGCCGGGCGTTCACGGGCCGGCTCTTCGGCAATCGCGAGGAGTTGCGGTTCATCATGCAGGAATCGGCCCAGGCGTTCACCACCGAGGAACGGGCCATGATCAATCGCGTGCTCGACCTGCAAAGCATGACCGTTCAATTAATCGCCAAACCGCTGGACCTGACGGTGATGGTGAACCTGTCCACTCCCGTCGCCGAAGTCCTGGCGCTGGGCCGGGAACGGCGCGCGACCCGCCTGCCGGTTTGGGAGCTGCGTGCCGGCGGCCGCCGGATCGTCGGGTTGGTCAGCCTGGATGCGCTGCTCTTTCAGCCGGGCCTCGACACGGCCAAACCGGTGGCGGACTACGTGCGGCCGGCCCAATATCTCGACGGGGACACGCGGCTTGAAGTGGCGTTGCGGCGGATGCAGCGCGGCGGCCAGCGCCTCGCCGTGGTGCTCGGCCGCGACCAGCGCGAAATCGGGATCGTCAGCCTGCAGGATATTTTGAAGGTGGTGTTTGGCGAGGTGAGCTTGTGACATGAATGGGAATGCCTTCATTGACGACGGGCTGAAAATGCTCGCCGTCATTTTGCTCGTGCTCCTGAACGGCTTTTTTGTGGCCGCCGAACTGGCTTTGGTCCGAATCCGGGACACGCAACTCGACCCGCTCGTCGCCAGGGGAAATCGCCGGGCCAGAATTGCGCGGCGCATCGTCGCCAACCTCGATGCCTACATCGGGGCGACCCAGTTGGGGATCACGCTGGCGAGCATGGCGCTCGGGGTCGTGGTGCAGCCGGTCTTTCTGCATTTGCTGGAACCGTTTTTCTTGCTCGACGGCATCACCTCGCCGCAGGTGAAAGGCACCGTGGCCGTCCTCGTCGGATTTTTCGTCAATAGCTATCTGCTGATCGTGGTCGGCGAACTGGCCCCCAAAGCCCTGGCGATTCGCCGGACCCTGCCGACGGCGCTGGCGGTGGCGACTCCCCTTCGTTGGTTTTACCGCCTGTCCTTTCCGTTCATCTGGGTGCTCAACCAGTCCGCGCAGTGGCTGCTGCGCCGCCTGGGTGTCGAGGCCGCCGAGGTCCGGGGCGCCCATTCCGACGAGGAACTGCGCCTGTTGCTGGCCGCGGCGCAAAATGTCTCCGGAGCCGCGGCGTTCAGCCGGGATATCGTCCTGAACGCGCTCGATCTGCGGCAGCGGGTCGTCCGGGACGTCATGCGCCCGCGGCAGGAAATCGTCGTGCTGAACACCGAGGCGAGTCTCACGGAATGCGTGGACGTCGCGGAAAAGACGCGTTACTCGCGCTTTCCGCTGTGTGAAGGCGGCGATCCCGACAAGACTCGCGGGGTCATTCACATCAAGGACTTGTATGCCATGCGGATCAAAGCGCGGTCCGGCGCGGATTTGCTGCCGGCGGTCCGAAAACTGATTTACGTTCCGGAGACGGGGCGGCTGGAAAAACTGCTGCAAACGTTTCTGGAGCGAAAACTTCACATGGCCATCGTCGTGGACGAATACGGCGGCACGTTGGGCCTCGTGACTCTGGAAAATATTTTGGAGGAACTCGTCGGGCAGATTCAGGACGAGTTCGATCAGGAAAAGCCGCTCCTCGTGCGCGTCGGTGAAAACACCTGGGAAGCTTCCGGCGCGCTGCCGCTGCGTGAGTTGGAGGAATTGGTCGGTGAATCGCTGCCGGAAGAGGGAGTCACCACCGCCAGCGGCTGGGTCACCCAACGGCTCGGCGGCTTTCCCAAAGCCGGTGATAGCCTCAAGGTCGGCGCCTACGAGGTGAGCGTCAAAGAAATCGACGCGATGCGGGTGGGGCGATTGACCATCACCAAGGGCG
>CAZFOA010000025.1:0-24495 GCA_964520205.1 uncultured Verrucomicrobiota bacterium
ACGAGCAGGGCGCGGACGAAATGGTGTTCTTCGACATCACCGCCACGGCGCACGGCCGGTCGACGATGGTGGATGTCATCGAGCGCACCGCGGACCAATGTTTCATGCCGCTGACCGTCGGCGGCGGGATCCGGTCCGTGGAGGACATGTACACCATGCTCCGGGCCGGTGCCGACAAGACGAGCATCAATTCCTCCGCGCTCGCAACCCCGGATTTGATCCGGGCGGGAGCGGAGAAATTCGGGAGCCAATGCATCGTCGTCTCGATTGACGCAAAAAAAGTCGCGCCGGACAAATGGGAAGTCTTTTCGCACGGCGGCCGCAAATCAACCGGATTGGACGCGGTCGAATGGGCCAAACGCGCCGTGGCGCTCGGCGCCGGCGAAATCGTGCTGAACAGCATCGATGCCGACGGCACCAAAGCCGGTTTTGATTTGGTGATCACCCGCCGGATCAGCGAATCCGTCGGCGTGCCCGTGGTCGCGAGCGGCGGCGCGGGCAGCCTGGAGCACATGGCCGAGGTGCTGCTCGCGGGCAGGGCCGACGCCGTCCTGGCCGCGAGCATTTTCCATTTCGGCACCTACACCGTCGGCGATGTGAAGCGATTTTTGGCCGGCAAAGACATCCCCGTGAGGCTGTGAAGCAAACAGCTTTCCAGTTTTCCCCGCGCCTTTGCGTTGAAAAGTCCGGCTGGTGGCTGGCCGGGCAGGTCACTGCATGCCTGCCGTGGTTGATGTCCGGACGAGCGGCGCGCACGGAGTGACGCGCCCTACCCGGACGGCCTCGCTTCTCGCCGGGCGGCTCAAGCGCTTTCATGACGCTCGCCGCTTGCGTTGATGGGAATCGCAGCTGAATGATCAATTTATGACCGATCTGACTCAATCCCGCTGGCTGCCGATCGTATTGTTGATCGGCTCGAACCTCTTCATGACCGTTGCCTGGTACGGGCATCTGAGATTCAAGAGCAAACCGCTGATGCTGGTGATCCTGGCGAGTTGGGGCATCGCTTTCTTCGAATATTGCCTGCAAGTGCCGGCCAACCGGTGGGGCAACGCGGTGTATTCGGCCACGCAACTCAAAATCATCCAGGAAATCATCACTTTGACCGTGTTTTGTGCGTTTGCGGTGCTTTATCTGGGCGAGAAGATCCGGTGGAACCATTTCGCCGCGTTTGTTTGCATTTTGGGGGCCGTCGTGTTTACCTTCCTGCCGAAACACTGATGAAGACAGCAACGACTTGATGGAGTGATGAGCAATGCCACCACAACTCCAACACTCCAGCCCGCTATTCCCCGAGCCATGAGCTTTTACGACCAACTGAAATTTGACGCGAACGGCCTGATCCCCGCGATCATCCAGGAACAGAAAACCGGCCGCGTCCTGATGATGGCGTGGATGAACCGCGCGTCGCTGGAGAAAACCCTCGTCACCGGCAAAACCCACTTTTGGAGCCGCTCGCGCCAGAAATTCTGGATGAAAGGCGAATCCAGCGGCCACACCCAGACGGTCAAAGACATCGCATTCGATTGCGACGGCGACACGCTCCTCATCCAGGTCGAGCAGATCGGCGCCGCGTGCCACGAAGGTTACCGGTCTTGCTTCTTCCGCTCGGCTCAGAACGGCGGGGCGGCCTTCAAGATCACCGAGCCTCAACTCGAAACCCCGGAACAAATCTACGGGAAGAAATGAAGCAGTCTGAATTCAAAATGACGAAGACGCTGGCAGCGGGAGAGTCTCGCAGTTTCTGCCTTTGGGCGCATCTCAGCGCTGCCCCCTCATCGGAGCGCGAGCCGTCCCGGCCCGCAGCGTCGTCGTCGGCACACCTGCACCCGGAATTCACACGCGTCCGGCGCGGTTTCGCACCCGTTGCGGACGGGGACCGTCCGCGCTCCGGCAGTGTCAGGATGCGCCCTCCGCCGTTTGCCTTGTGCCTTTGATCTATGGATGACTTTGTTGCATTTGCGAGCCGAAGCTACGGGATCTTTTTCCTGCTGCTGGCCGCGTCGCGCAGCATGGATTTTCTCAGCACCTGGATCGCCACGCCGAACCTGGTCCTGGAGGGGAATCCGATCGCCAAGAAGCTCGGCTGGCGCTGGGGCATTCTGGCGAACATCGCGTTCTGTTTCGGGCTGGCGTTCTGGCCGGTATCCGCTGTTGCCGTCAGCACGACCAGCGTGCTCGTGGCGGCGCGCAATTTCCAGTCCGCGTGGCTGATGCGCTCGATCGGCGAGGGAGTTTACCGGGATTGGCACGTCGCGCGCATCCAGGAAACGCGCGTCACGCTTTACCTGTTTTGCCTCGCCGGCAACACCCTGCTCACCGCCGCCGTCGGCACCGGCGTGATTTACTTCAGCAACCGGTGGATCCCGTTTGCCATCGGGCTGGGCATCATCGCTTACTCGGTCGCCGTGGCGTTTTACACCCTGCTCGCGGTCTGGCGGCTGCGGCGCGCCGTGGACCGCCGCCCGCGATCAGAACCAGCGCTGCCCAGGCCGGCCAACATCGGGATTTCCGGGAAAGTGGATTTGAATGAGGTGTTCGCCGGCGAAGCGCCCCATCGCCCGGGCAGATAGCCGCCAAACGCCCGTCGCATCATGTATTCACCCCCACTCGACGAATTTCTAAAATTGGCCACACAGGGAAATCTGATTCCTGTCACCCGCCGTCTGCTGGCCGACATCGAAACCCCCCTGTCGGCGTATCGAAAAATCCGCGGACCGGGCGAATCCTTCCTCTTTGAATCCGTCGAGGGCGGCGAACACCTCGGCCGCTATTCCTTCGTCGGCTGCAACCCGCGCGCTGTCGTCCGCCAGGACGGCAACCGGGTCGTGGTCAGGGAAAACGGGAAGGTCGTCGGCGAATTCGTCGTTTCGAATCCGTCAGGCAAGGACGCGCCGCCGCCGACCGCTGCCGGATTGGTGGTGAAAGACGGCCTGGAAGTGGTCGAACGCGTGATGAAGAACTTTCGCGCCGTGCCTGTGCCGGGTTTGCCGCGGTTCACCGGCGGCGCCGTGGGGTTCATCGGATACGAATTCATCCACGACGTCGAACCGGTGGTGCCCCGCCCGCCGCGCGACGAACTGGGAACGCCGGTCATGTATTTTCTGATCGCAGACCAGCTTTTGATTTTCGACCGGGTGGCGCAGACGATCACGGTTCTGGTCAATGCGGTGGTCGATGACGCCGCCAGCCCGGCGGCGGCATATGAGGACGCGATCGCGGAGGTGGAACGGCTGGTGTCGCTGCTGGAACAGCCAAGCGAACATCACCCCGTCAGCGTTCCCGGCGAAGTGCCTTCGGTGCCATTCGAGTCCAACCTGCCGAAGGAGAAATTCTCCGCGAACGTATTGCGGGCCAAGGAATACATCACGGCGGGCGACATCATCCAGGTCGTCGGCTCGCAACGGTTTTCCACGCCGGTGAAAGCCTCGGCGCTGGACGTTTACCGCGCGGCGCGCTCGATCAATCCCTCACCGTACATGTTTCTGCTCGAGTTGAACGGACTTTCGCTCGTCGGCGCTTCCCCGGAAATCCACGTGCGCTGCGAAGAGCGGCGGGTGGAAATCCGTCCGATTGCCGGGACGCGGCGCCGGGGCAAAACGCCGGCGGAGGACGCCGCGCTCGAAAAGGAATTGCTGGCCGATCCGAAGGAACGCGCGGAGCACGTGATGCTGGTGGACCTCGCCCGCAACGACCTGGGCCGGGTGTGTGATTTCGGCACCGTGAAGGTGAACGACCTCATGATCGTCGAGCGTTACAGCCATGTCATGCACATCGTGTCGCAGGTGGAAGGAAAACTTTCGGCGGACCGGACGCTGTACGACCTGATGCGGGCGACCTTTCCGGCCGGCACGCTCAGCGGCGCGCCGAAAATCCGCGCCATGCAGATCATTGCCGAGCTCGAACAGACCGCGCGCGGCCCGTATGGCGGCTGCGTCGGCTATTTTTCCTTCAACGGCAATCTCGACTGCTGCATCACCATCCGCACCGCGCTGCTGCAAAACGGCAAGGCTTACGTGCAGGCCGGTGGCGGCTGGGTGAATGATTCCACGCCAGAAGCCGAATATCAGGAGACCGTCAACAAGGCCAAAGCCATGCTCAAAGCCGTGGCGCTGGCCGAGAGTTTTGGGAAGTAACGCCGCTGCCGCTT
Organism: uncultured Verrucomicrobiota bacterium; assembly: GCA_964520205.1. Taxonomy (GTDB): domain Bacteria; phylum Verrucomicrobiota; class Verrucomicrobiia; order Limisphaerales; family BOG-1460; genus CAZFOA01. The sequence goes on from CAZFOA010000025.1 coordinate 4,151, forward strand.
TTCGCTGGAGACGACGTGACGAGTCTCTGACCGGGAGTCCGGCAATTCGGATTTGAAGACGACGCCAAGGAATGGAAACAGATTTTGGTTGACCCCTTGACCTGCGGCAGGCTGGATCGAACCGGTCCATCGGCACGTGATCTGCTTGATGACATCGGGGTTATGTTTTTTGTTCTCTACTGAAATGAATGGTTCTTTGGAATCACCGAATGGCGCGCCGGAGTTGCATTGGCTCCCGACGAGGATTCGGCTTCCCTTTGTCCACGAGCTCCTGGGTTATTCGCGCGAAAAATTGCGCCGTGATTTGATCGCCGGCGCAACCCTGACTTTGGTCTCGATCCCGCAGGCCATCGGGTTCGCCCTCATTCTCGGACTGCCGCCCATGTCGGTGATCATTTCAATCGTCGTGGGAGGCTTTGTCAGCGCGCTGTTTTTCTCCTCGCATCACCATGTTTTTGGACCGACGACCTCGGTTTCGCTTATCACGGCGGCGACCCTTGCGGCCAACAGCGATCTGGGCTTGCATCCGCTCGCACTGGCGGCCTATCTGGCCTTTCTGATCGGCGTCATCCAGTTCATCGCCGGCCTGTTCCATTTCGGCGAGGTAACCAAGTTCATCTCGCGCTCCGTTGTGGTGGGGTACACGGCCGCGATCGGCGTGCTGTTGATCACGAGCCAACTGCACAACCTGTTCGGTTTTTCCAGCCCTGCGGGCGAGCGTTTCCTGGCGGAGTTGCGGCGCGTGTGGGGCACACTGCTGGCGGGCGATTTTTCGTGGTGGGCGATCGCTATCGGGCTGCTGACCCTGGTTATTTTTGAAGCGGTCAAACGTTTGCGTCCCGCCTGGCCGGAGGCGCTGCTCGGACTGGCTCTGCTTGGGGTGGCGGCACGCGTTTTCGCCGCCTTCCATCCGGAGGTGCCGTTCCTCATGGTCAAAGACGAAGGCGCCCTGTCAGCCATTCTGCCGACGTTGAGCAGCTTGCCGGCGCTGTCGGATCAGTTCGTCATCCTGCCGCGGCTGATCAACACCGCCATGGCCATTGCCCTGATCGGAATGCTTGAAGCCACCGCCATCACCAAGTCCCTGGCGGCGAAGAGCGGGCAGCGTCTGGATTCCAACCAGGAACTGATCGGCATGGGCGCGGGCAATATCGCGGCCGGACTTTTCGGGGTGCCTCCGGGATCGTCCTCGTTCACCCGCTCGGCCGTCAATTATCAGAGCGGTGCGGCTTCGCAGCTTTCATCCATGTTCAGCAGCGTGGCGGTACTGCTGATCCTGTTGTTCGTGACGCCGGTCTTCAACTATATTCCGGTGGCGGCGCTGGCGGCGCATCTGATGCGGGTGGGTTACAAACTCATCAACAAAGCGCAAATCCGGGTCTCGATCCATGCCACGCGTTCGGATGCGATTGTGTTCGTCACCACGCTGGCGGTGGCGCTTTTCGTCAAACTCGACACCGCCATTTATGTCGGGATTGGCGTGGCGCTGGTGCTGTTTCTGCGCAAGACCAGCACGCCCACGCTGGCGGAATACACGTTCAATGAAAACGGCCAGCTGACGGAGTTGCCGGACAAGATGCAGCGGCCGCATCCGCAGATTTCCATCATCCACGTTGAGGGCGAACTCTTCTTCGGCGCCGCCGATTTGTTTCAGGAGCAGGTGCGCCGCCAGGCGGAGGACGAGAACATTCGCGTGTTTATTCTGCGCATGAAAAATGCCCGGCACCTGGATGCCTCCACGGTCATGGCGCTGGAATCGCTGCACGATTACCTGCGCCAGACGGGCCGCTACCTGCTGATCAGCGGCTGCACCGCCGACGTGTGCCGCGTGCTGCGCAACAGCGGACTCTTGAACCAGATTGGCGAGGAAAACATATTTCCGGTCGAAACCAACCCCACCGTTTCCACGCGCAAAGCCTTGCTGCGCGCCCAGGCGCTCCTGCCCGAGAAAGGCGAGATTCGACTCTTCTACCCGCGCACGGACGCGGACGCCGGGGCCGGCAACGGCGATGCGGGCGATTACGTCATCTAAGCGTTTTCAAAAAAGCTGTAGCCGGAGCGCGGCGTTTACGCCGCTTCAACGTCGCCTCCCCATTCGATTTCGAAGCGGGCTGAAGCCCGCGCTCCCCTGCGTGAAATGCTTTGGAGCGGCTACGGTTTTGCTTGAAACGCTCTGGCTTGAATCCTTCACAATGCGATCGCCGGGTCGGTCGACCCGGGCTTGCTCAGTGATGCAGGCCGCGAGCCCTCACGCCGCGTGGTGCCGGGATTTTGATGGGTGTGTGAAATTCCCGGGCGGGCTGCAGCTCCCCATTTCCGGTCCGCATCGGCCGGTTTTCACTCATGAAAAATGTTGTTTTGAAGCGGTGAAGGTTTAGTTTGATGCCGGTTTCAGATGAAAACATTCACCGAACTGAAATTTCCCGGCCGGCTTATCGCCGTCGAGGGCCTCGACGGCTCGGGCAAATCCACCCAGATTTACCTGCTCAAACGCTGGCTGGAAGCGGAGGGCGTCCGGGTATATTTCAGCGAATGGAACTCCTCGGAACTGGTCAAGTCTGCCACCAGCAAAGGCAAGAAGCGCGAGCTGCTCACCCCGACGACATTCAGCCTGATTCACGCCACGGATTTCGCGGATCGTTACGAGCGTCACTTGTTGCCGCTGTTGCGCGCCGGTTATGTGGTGTTGTGCGACCGTTACATTTTCACCGCATTCGCGCGCGACGTCGTGCGCGGGTGTCCGCCTGCCTGGGTGCGGAGCATCTACAATTTCGCCGCGCGGCCGGACCTGACGTTTTTTTTCAAGGCCGATCTCGAAGTCTCGCTGAACCGCATTCTGGACGGCCGGCCCAAGCTGAAGTTTTTTGAGGCCGGCATGGACCTGCGGCTGTCCAGCGACATGTATGAAAGCTTTCGGATTTTCCAGGGCCGCATGCTCGAGCAATACCTGGCGATGAGCACGGAGTTTGGTTTTGTCGTGATTGATGCCAACCAGCGGGTTGAGGCTCAACAAGGCATCGTGCGCCAGTTGGTTGGAGAACGTGTGGATTTAGCCCGATTCAAACGCCAAAGCCCGTTGCCGCTGCCTCCGCCGGTAAAGCGGGACACGAAACCGGTGGAGGTCGATGAGGAACCGCTGGAATGACCCCTCGCAAGAAAAGAAACACCATCGTCATCCCGCGCGCGACCCGGCGGCGGTTTTATGGCTACGGCATTCCCGGCGTTCAACCCGATGAGCTGGTCGGCAAACTCATCGCGGTGGAAGGCGCGGACGGCTCGGGCCGCTCGACGCAAATCGCCCGGCTGGTGGAATGGCTTGAGACCGGCGGCCACGCCACGGTGCAGGTGGGGTTGAAACGCTCGACGTTGGTGAGCGAGGAACTGGAGCGGGCGCAGGAAGGCAATATTTTGAGCCGCACCACGCTGAGTTTGTTTTATGCGACGGATTTCGCCGACCAGTTGGAAAACATCATTTTACCGGCGCTGAAAGCCGGGTTCATCGTGCTCGCCGACCGTTACATTTACACGTTGATGGCGCGCGACATGGTGCGCGGGATGGACGAAGCGTGGCTGAAGAACCTTTACGGGGTCGCGCCCGAACCCGACGCGGTGTTTTACCTCGCCGTCGAGGCCGAGGAACTGGTCCAGCGCAATCTGTCGAAGAACGCCACCCTCGATTATTGGGAAAGCGGCATGGACCTCGGGCTGTCGCGCGACATGTTCGACAGCTTCCTGCAATACCAGACCGCGATGCAAACGGCGTTCCGGCAACTGCAGAAATCCTACGGGTTCACCATCGTGAATGGCAACCGTTCGGTGGATGCGATCACCGGGGAATTGCGGAAGAAGATCAGCGCGGTGCTGGCGGGCAGATGAATGGATTGACGATTTGCGATTGACGCGCCCTCGGGCTTCGAGGCCGGTTCACCCCAATCCCAGGTTCTTCAAAATTCGGACGGTGGAATGCGCCTTGTTCAACGTATAGAAGTGGATCCCCGGCGCGCCGGAGCGGAGCAAGTCCTGGCATTGCCGCGTGGCGTATTCGATGCCGAATTCCGTCACGGCCGCGTCGTCATCCCCCCATTCCTCCAACCGCGCCGCCAACGGCGACGGAATGCGCGCGCCGCAAAGCGCCGTGAACCGTTTGATCTGATTGCCGCTGAGAATCGGAATGATGCCGGGCACCAGCGGAACCGTCACCCCAAGATTCCGCGTCAGGTGATCGCGGAATTCATGAAAGTCGGCGTTGTCGAAAAACAGTTGCGTCAGCACGAAATCCGCGCCCGCATCGACCTTCTCCCGCAAATGCCGCCAATCCGCCTGCTTGCCTTCCTTGCAGGCGATGTGTCCTTCCGGGAATCCCGCGACGCCGATGGAAAAGCCGCCCGCATCGCGGATGAATTTCACCAGTTGGCTGGAAAATTCGAAGCCGCCTGGTGTGGTTTTGAATTCGCCGCCACCGGGCGGATCGCCGCGCAAGGCCAGCAGGTTGCTGACGCCCAGCGCCCGAATCTGCTCCAGCAAGGCGCCAATCTCCCCTTTCGTGGACCCCACGCACGTCAAATGCGCCACCGTCGTTAGCCCGTGCTGTTTTTGGATGCACTCCACGATCTTCAGCGTCTTGTCGCGTGTGCTGCCGCCCGCGCCATAAGTCACCGAACAATAGTCCGGCCGGGTTTGCAGCAGCACTGGAATGGTCTTCTCGATGAGATTGCGGTCGCCTTCGTCGGTTTTCGGGGGAGAAAACTCGAAGGAAATCACCGGTTGTCCGGCGGCTCGCTTCGCGGCGTAGATGTCTCGAACCAATGCCATGGGCGGGAAATCATGGCAGAATCCCCGCAGGAATCCAAGCGCTTCAACGAACCCTTCTGATTTTTCGCATTAAAATTACATTGACAACCCCGCAGCCGCCTCTTTGAATGCTGTCCGTTCCAAGGCTGTTTAATTGGACCCATTGAACCGAGAGACGGGAAACGCAATGCATTTTTCAGTTTTCGGCGGGCCGTTACGGCGGTTCGGTCAGCTTTCGAGTTCCGGAGTCTTGCGAAGCAGCCGACGGTGACATCAAACCAACAAGAAACCCAATATGAAAAACCTCAAACTGATCATTCCGATGGCGGTGACGGCGTTGCTGAGCCTGGTCGCCAGCAATGTGCAAGCGCAATTCACCCTGAACTGCTCGCTGACCGCGCGATGGCAGGTCCTTGCAGACCACCAGGTGAAATCGAATTCGCCCGTTTTCATCTGGACGACCAAGACTATCAAGGTCACCAACAAAGATCTGCTGAAGCTTCTGGAATTGGCCTACAGGACAAACTCGGGAGCTTTCACCACCGTCTCCAATCATTTCACGCTCGGTTTGTCCAGCGGTGGAGACTTCGACATCTTTAACAAGGCCGGCGCTGTGGTCAAGGATGCGACCACAGATGGGTTCTTCAGCAATTTCACCGACGGCGACAGCAGCAATCTCGCAAACGAAGTGTCCAACGATCAAACGGGTGCGGAGAGTTTTACCAGTTACTTCACTGGCACATTCAGTTTTACGGACTCATTCAACGGGAACAGTTTCACCTTTGGCGGCATGGAAGTGAGGCATTATAACCGCGCCGCAAACGGAAAATTCACGGACTCGCGGGCGTTGGTCGGGTCGGGGACCGGAGACATTGAAACCGCACCCAGTGGCGGCGGCAGTCCAGGACTCATTATTCTCACCGGTTCCGTGAGCGCAAATGAAAGGGGAACCGCATTGCTGTTGTCCGCCCCCGGCAAGTGACGGGCTGATCCCCGGTTCCCGGTTGGGAACCTGATGCCATTTTGGCCTGCCCGGCACGGAAAATTTCCATTCCGTGCCGGGTCGTTTCGTTCTAAAATTATCTCACCACTCAGCTTTAGCTTGTTCGCTAATGAGACCTAAAGTGATCATCGGAGTATTGCTGCTCGCTTGCGTTTTGATCGGAGTCGCCGCCCTGATCTCCAATACGCTCCGTCCGCGTCCGGCGATCGCTTCGCCTGGAGCACCGGCTCCGGCGGAGGCAAGCGCCAATGCAGCCTCCGCCAAGGACCTGCCGCTTCTTCCAGCAGCTCCGGTTGCCGGCAAGAACAGCGCGGCCATGACAACCAATGCGGCGGCTGCGGAGAATCCGGCTCCTGCCGCCGACGTCGCCCGGCAAATCTCCGAGTTGAACACCCTGGCGATGAACAACGATGCGGCTTCGCGCGACGCTATCCTGGCTCAAATGCGAAATCCGGACAAAACGATTCGCAAGGCGGCGTTGGAGGCTGCGATTCAGTTCGGCGATCGCTCTGTCGTACCGCCGTTGAAGGAAATCGCGGCGCAAACGGAGGACTCCACTGAAAAGGCCGATATTTTGGCGGCGATCGATTACATCAACCTGCCGTCGTTGACGGAGGTTCTAGCCGAACAAAAAGCGCAAATGGCGGCCATGGGAATTACCAATGTGCCGAATGGATCGCCCAATCCATCGCAGACGGGATCCGGTCATCGGCGGGGATCGTCACCCGCGCCGGGTTCGCCGCAGAGCGGCCAATAAGATTCCGAGCCGAAACTCGAGAATCGCTGGAATCAATAGTGGGAATCAAACCACCCCTCGCGATTTTGGCGCGACCTCAAGTAAATAGCGTCCGTTTTTCTGGCGCAATCGCAACGGCGCCATGAACGAGATCGAAAGCAGTTTTTCACGCAACACGCCGGGCTTGCTTCCCGCGGCGAGCAACCGGCCCGCCTTCAACAGCAGCACGTGCGAAAACACGGGCATAATTTCCTCGACGTGATGCGTCACCAGCACGAGCGTGGGCGCGGCCTTCCGGTTGCCCAGACGCTGGAGGAACTGGAGGAAATGTTCGCGTGCGGCCGGATCGAGCCCGGCGCACGGTTCATCCAGAATCAACAGGCGCGGACGGGCCATGAGCGCGCGCCCAATGAGCACACGCTGGCGTTCGCCTTGCGACAGCACCCGCCACGGACGCTCCGCCAGATGCGCGCATTCGACTTGCCGAAGCAAACGGCGGGCGCCCGCTCGATCCCGGGCGGTCGCGCGGCCCCAAAAATCGATCATCGCATATTTGCCGCTGATGATGGTTTCCTGCGCGGGTTCGTCGTCCGCCATCATCCGGTGGATTGAAGTGCTGACGAGGCCGATGTGCCGGCGCAATTCCCGCCAGTCCGAATGGCCGTAACGGCGGCCGAGCACGGTGATTTCCCCGTCCGTCGGCGCGAAGTAACCGGTCAGGGCGCCGAGCAGCGATGTTTTGCCCGAGCCGTTTGCGCCGAGAATGACCCAGTGCTGACCGCGCTCGACGCGCCACGAGATTCCATCGAGAATACGGGCGCGTCCGCGCCGGATGCGCAGCCCTGAAACTTCAAGAATGGCGGGTGCCGCTCGCATGGGGAATTGGATTTGGGATCGAGAGGCTGGGAGGCGGGAATCATTTGGCGCCGCCGGTCGTCGCCGAGGGTGGCGCGGAGTTGGTGGGGGCGGTTTCCGCCGGCAACCCCAGCTTGGTGCGCAGCACGGCCCGGTATTCGGGCACCAGGCCCTGGCCCGGGTCCAACAGCCGGTCGAGGACTTTCTTGTCGATGCTTCCGAACGGCGCCAAGCCCAATGCCTCGATGCGTCCCGCCGGAATCCGGCTTTCGTAAGAATCATACAACTTCCGGGCCAGCCGTTTGTAACCCTCGGCGTAGGCGTCCCGGTCCAACATGAGATTGACGTAACTGTTGTTCAACAGGCCCTCGATTGCCGCCTCGCTGCGGCCCGGCGACAGGTCGCCGACGTCCTCCTGCACGCGGGCGACGGCGTACTGGTCGAGTGTAAGCCGCCGCGGCAACGAATCGGGAATGCCGTCCAGGAGCGGCCTGTCGGGGTATTTCTCGCCCAGATACGCGAACCACCGCGCCGCTTCGCCGAGGCGGTTGTTTACATAAAGGAAATAAACGGCGTTGCGCAAAAAGTTCCGATGACCTGACGCGATGTGATCGCGGTCCTTTTCGTCCTCGGCCATCTGTTCCAGGTAGCCGGCGTCAACTTGCGGAATGATGTCGAGGTTGGGGCCCAGCTCGAAGACTTTTTCGATCGGATTGACCTGGAGCCGCCCGCGCACAAAACTCAACTGCAGGGACTGGTAAATGACCCGCCGCAGCGACAGAATATCGTTCTCGTTGACTTTGCCTGGATTTCGTTTCGCCTGATCCAGTCCCAGGGTGGCCCAGTAAATCGCGCTCGCTTCCGGCAGGCGCCACTCGAGCGGGCCGTAATGAGCGTCCACCTCCTTCATCCACTGCGGGTCCATCTTGAATTTCTCGCGCAGCAGCCGGGCGCGCCGATTTTCGTCCTCGGTTTTGGGATTCGCCAGTTCATCCAGGCTGGGGGTCTGCTTCGCGAACACCTCGGCCATTTCATCGGCCCATTGCTGCTTGTAATACATGTTCGCGTCGTCCGTGGGCGCGCCCATCTTGTCCTGAAAGATCCACGCCAGCTCGCCGTAAAGGCGAATCTCGTTCGGATTGTAGCGCAGACCTTCATCGCGCAACAATTCGATGCCGCGCCGCACCCAGCGCCAGCGATCGGCGAAATCCTTGAATTTGACCGAGATGTTCCAGGCCATGTTCCATTCCTGAAAAATCCAGACCTGGACAAAATGCGGCTCCAGCTTCGTGATCCAATCGGCCAGTTGCGCCATTTCAAAGAATTTGTCGTCCTCCTGCAGGGCGTTGGCGCGGATCCACAGGACATTGGAAATGAGCCCGCGAAAACCGCCCAGCGCCACCGTGGTGAACGCGAGCACCGGCGGCGCGCTTTCCAGCGGCTGCACGAGCGTCAACCCCAGTGTTTCGCGGTCGCGGTTCAACGAATTCTGAACCTGCGACACGCCGCACAGCAGCGCCGCGGCCAGCAGCAGCAGCAGCCCTTTCTTGAGTTTGCCGCTCATGTGGATTGAAGGCTGGATGCTGAAGCCCAAAGACGGAGGTCAGAGGCCGGAGGACCGAAGTCGGAAGCCGGAGATATCGAACGCGTCGCCAGACTTCTGACCTCCGGTTTCCGGCCTCCGGCTTCCGACCTCTGACTTTTGGCTCCCGGTATCATGGGTTGCTTGAGGCCGTCGCCAACTCACGCCGGTTGAAAATGGCGATGCCGACGACGCCGACGATCCCGCCGAGCAGCAGGACGATTTGCGCGAACGCCGCGCCCAGTTCCGCCCAGGAGATGCTCCGTCCGCTGCTTAACGAATCGATGGGCGAAAAATCCCTGGCGAGGTTGATTACTTTTAACGCGGCGTGAAACAAGGGGACCACGACGGCATCCGCCACGGAGTGCCCGCGGACACCCGTTTCCGAGTTATAGCTCATGAGGGTGCCTTCCGATACCACGTTGGCCAGTGTGCCGGCGGAGAAGACCATTGCCAGAAGCCCCAAAGAAAAAAAGGCGGCGACGGGAAACGAAAGAAAGCTTGCGGCGGTCAGCCCCAGTGCCGCCAGCAGCGCCATCCAGCAAAAGATGATTCCGAGGCCGCGCGCGAAGTTCAACCCAAAGCCGCCTTCATGGTACAACACCTCCAGGCCTTCATCCAGCGGGAACAACAGCGCCGAGTTGTTCGAGTTCATGAACAGGATCGAGAGCATGCCGTTTTCATCGAACAGATCGGGCGGGATTTCAAATTCATAAAACGTGTCCGGGGCCAGGCGCATGGTTTCGCTGCGCCAGAGCCGCGTCTTCTGCGGCACGCCCACCTGCCAGAGGGCCGCAAAGGTGCCGGAAGGACTTTTGTCCAGCGCGTTGAATTTGATGCGCAACTGGAGCGGCTGGCCGCGCAGGGACTGTTTCTTCAGGCCCAGGCCGATCTGCCATACCCGGCTGTAACCCGGCGGCACGAGTTGGTATTCGATTTTGACCTGGTCCCGGATCTGACGGCGCGCTTCCGTCAGGTTGGCCGTGGTCGCCGGATTTTTCTTCAGCCGGTCCTCCAGGAGCCGGCTGGTTTCGGATTCAATTTCGTTCTCGACGCTGGGTTCCTTCAGCGACCCGCGAGCGACGAGCACCTCGTTCCGGAGGGTTTTTTGTTCTGCCGCCGGCAGCCGGGTGGCGCGCCACTGGAGCAGGCCGTAAACGCTGGCGCCGGACAAGGCCAGCAAGGCGGCGTCCAGCAACACAATCCCGAGCCATTTGCCCAGCCAGATTTGCCAGCGCGCCACCGGCTTGACCACCACCACCTGTATCTGGCTTTCCTCGATGTCCCGGGCCAGCGTGCCGCAGGCAAGCCAGAGCGTGGACAGCCCGAGCAGCCCCGTAATCACGCTGAGCGTGTAGGTCATTAAAATCTGGGTGAACCCGCGCGCCGTGCCGTCGTCTTTGATCAACAGCGGCAAACCCACCACCGAGGCAAGCAACAACACCGCCACCACCAGAAACAGGCGGAATCGAAAGGCGGCTTTCCAGGTCAATCCGACAATGGCGAACAGGCATTGCATGATCTAACGGCGGACGCGCGACCGCGACTGCGCTCGCCCTTCCGATTCCAGTGCCGCCGTCCGAAGCGGCGGCGGGCCGCTGCACCAGATGTAACCGCCATGGAAAATCATTCTTTTTCCCCCAACAGCGACGATAGCTTCCGATCCGCCTGGGACAAATCCAACGGTTTGGCTTCGGGAACAGTCGAAGGATTTGCCGGTGACGGCGCCGGCGCGGAAGCGTGGGTCAGCGCCTCCAGTTTTTTCTCGTTTACCGCCGGGGTGGAGGGTTGAACCGGCGAGGCTGGGACAGGCCCGGCCTCCGGCAAGGTGAGCCGGTCGAGAATCCGATCTGCGGCGGGCTTCGTTTCCGCATCGCCGCGCAGGTAGGCGGCGACCCGCGCGCCGGAGGTGGCGCCGCTCGTCGCGGCGGCGGCCTGCCGCGCCTTCTGCACGATATCCAGAAAATAGCTCTCCAGGTTCTGCGTCGGGTTGTCGATCCGGACCTTGTCGGTCGCGACATCGTGGCGGATCAATTCGAGCACGCGTTCGAGCGTTTCGCGCGGGAGCACCGGCGTCGTGATGCGGATGGCGTCCGGTTTGGCCAGCAACTCCTTCAAGGTTCCCATCGCCTGGATTTTTCCGCCGTAATAAATGACCACCCGGTCGCACACGTCCTCGACGTCCGCCAGCAGGTGGCTGCTCAGGATCACCGTCTTGCCGCGCCGCGCCAGCGCCAGGATCAGATCCTTGACTTCGCGGCAGCCGATGGGATCGAGTCCCGAGGTGGGTTCGTCGAGAATGATCAGATCGGGGTCGTTGATGAGCGCTTGCGCCAGGCCGATGCGGCGTTGCATGCCTTTGGAAAACTCGCCCACCACCCGCGTGCTCACCTGGCTCAGGCCGACCATTTCCAGCAATTGTTCGGTGCGATTGTCCCGGTCGTCCCGCGGGAGCTCAAACAGGTTCCCGAAAAAATCCAGCGTTTCGCGCGAGTTGAGATAACGGTAGAGATACGATTCCTCGGGCAAATAACCGATGCGCGCCTTGGTCGGCACGTGCCGCGGCGACTGGCCGAAGACTTCGATATGCCCTTTGGTCGGATACAGCAGACCCAGCAACAGCTTCACCGTCGTGGACTTGCCGGAGCCGTTTGGCCCGAGCAAACCGAACACCTCGCCCCGCCGCACATCGAAATCCACGTCGTCCACCGCGCGCGCCTTCGGCCGGCCCCAGAAATCCCGGAACACTTTCGTCAATCCGCGAACGGAGGCGACGACGTCTTCGGATGGCAGATTTTCGGCGGGCGCTTGCGGATTGGGTGCGGCGACGGGCATAAGGTCAGGCCAGCTTCGGTGTCAGCCGGGGTGACGGAGCCGGGGGTTGGGGCGTCTGGGTTTCCGGATGGTAATGCTCCAGCTCCTCGCCTTTGCGCACAAGGCGCGCGCTGTTGAAAACGACGATGAGCGAACCGGCCGTGTGCATCGCAGCCGCCAGCGCCGGTGGCACGTAGCTCAACGCCGCCGCCGTCATGCCGCCGATAATGAACGCGACGCCGAACATGAAGTTCTGATTGATGACCACGCGCGTGCTTCGCGACAGCTTCACCAGAAACGGCAGCCGGCGCAGGTCATTGTTCATGAGCGCAATAGTCGCGCTGTGGATGGCCACTTCGCTGCCCGCCGCGCCCATCGCGATGCCGATGTCGCCGGCGGCCAGCGCCGGCGCGTCGTTCACTCCGTCGCCCACCACCGCGACGCGATAGCCCTTGGCCTTGACGCTGCGCACAAATTCGACCTTGTTTTGCGGCAGGCACTCGCCCTTGGCTTCCTCGCAGCCAATCTCCGCCGCGACGCGCGTGGCGACGGGTTGGCGGTCGCCGGAAACCATCGCGATGCGCCGCACGCCGTTCGCCTTCAACTCGGCCAGTGATTCGCGCGCCTCGGCGCGAGTCTGGTCCTGCAACCCGACCCAGCCGATGCACTGGCCATCGCGCGCCACAAAAATGAGGCTCCAGCCTTCGGTTTCGTTCAGGTCCACGGACTTCGTGAACTCTTCCTTCACACCGTTGTCCTTGAGCCATTGCGCACGGCCCACGAGCACTTTCGCGCCGCCCACGTCGGCTTTCACACCACGACCGGCGGTCTCGGTAAAATTCTGCGGTTCGGCCATCGGCACACTGGCCTCGCCGGCCAGCTGCGCGAGCGCCTTGGCCGTTGGGTGGTTGCTGTATTTCTCCGCCGAGGCCGCGATGCGGAGCAATTCGGCGGGTGTGACTCCGCCCAGCGGCGCAAGCCGGCTTACCGCCAGTTGCCCGGTGGTGAGCGTGCCGGTTTTGTCGAAGACGAAGGCGTTGATTTTCGCCGCAAGTTCAATGTCCGCAACGTTCTTAATCAAAATGCCGAGCCGGGCCGCGGCGGAAAGCGCGGCGACCATCGCGGTGGGCGTGGCGAGAATGAATGCGCACGGGCAACTGAAAATGATGACGGAGATGACGTTGTCCAGCCTCCGGGTGAATGCCCAGACCAGCGCGGCGATGACCAGGACCAGCGGCGTGTAAAATCCCATGTATTGGTCCACGATTGTCTGGATTGGCAGCTTGGTTTTCTCCGCCGCCAGAATCAATTCGCGCACGCGCCCGAGCGTGGTGTCAGTGCCGGCGCGGCTCACCTTGATCTCCAAAACGCCCGTCATGTTCTGCGTCCCGGCGAAAACCTCGTCGCCCGGTTTTTTGTCGGCCGGCAGCGATTCGCCCGTGATGGTGGCCTGGTTGAGGGAACCCTGGCCGCTGAGGATGACGCCGTCGGCCGCGACGTTGTCACCGGGCCGGACGCGGACCACGTCGCCGGGGGCGAGTTCGCTCGCGGCGACTTCCTCCTCGGTGCCGTCGGGTTTGAGGCGCCGGGCCTTGGTGGGGGTGAGTTTGATGAGGGATTCGATCGAAGCGCGCGCGCCTTCGGCGGTGCGGGTTTCGATGATTTCACCCATGATCATGAAGAAGGCGACGACGCCGGCGGTCTTGTAATCGCCGGAAGCAAAGGCGGCGAGCACGGCGATGGCGACGAGTTCGTTGATGCTCATCAAGCCGCGTCTCAGGTCTTTGACGGCGGTGCGGACGATCGGATAGCCGAGGATGATGGAGCCGAGGAAGGCGCTGACGCTGGCGACGGTGTGACTATCCTGGAACAGCCAGTCCACCAGGAAGGCATTCACCACGAAGATGACGCCCAGAATCGTCTGCCACAATTGCACCGGGGAATGCTCGTGATCATGGCCGCACGCGGCGCAGGACGCATCGTGATCGTGGTGATCGTGGTGATCGTGCGGGTGCGAATGCTCGTGCCGGCTTAACAGGGAAGTGACTTGCATAATCAAAAGGGTCGAGGGCCGGGTGTCCGGCGCCGTCGTCGAATTCGCGCCCGGGCCCGGTCTGTGTCCGGACGGGCGAGCGGCGGGGTGAGGCTCAATCTATTCCGCATGGCCAGCTTCAAGGTTGCGCCGGGTTTTCCGCTTTCGGTTTTGGCGGCTCACGATTCAACAGTAACCGCAACTCGCGGGTTTTTCCATCCAGCCGTTCCGGCAGGAAGATTTTATCCTGCGCGTTGATCAGGACCTGGTCCATGGCGGCCATCAATTTGACCTGCATGAACAGTCCGGGATTGGTCTCAAATTCCGGGAGCAGGTCATTGAACCGCCGGGCTTCGCCGGTGATGGATTTGACCAGCCGCGCCTTGTCGGCGGCGGCCGCGTTGGTGATGGCGGCGGTTTGAGCGCCGGCCTCGCTCAGAATCTGATTGGCTTCCCGGTGCGCGTCGTTGAGGACTTTGTTCCGGTTCTCGCGGGCGGTGGTCACCCGGTCGAACGCGGGGTTGACCTGCCGGGGCGCTTTGCTCCGCACTTCGCAGTGATCCACCACCACGCCCAGCTGCTCCTGATCAATCAGCCGCGTGACGCGCCGGGACACTTCCTCCTTGAAGCCGGCCACGTCGCCATAAAGAACATCGTCCACCTTGAAGCGCGCGGCGCTGTAAAGCAGGGCATTGTCCAGCGCGTTCTGCACCGCGTTCGAGGCGTTGACAAATCCGAACACGTATTGTTTTGGATCCTCGATGCGATAGTACAGCGTGGCGCGGGAGTGGATGATGTTGGCGTCCGCGGTGATGAGGTAACCGTCCACCGCCGGATTCAGCGGAGTTCCGGGCATGACGGGGGGCTCCAGGCCGGAGAGTTCCTGTTCGGGTGTGACGGCGTACCAGCCGATGGTGCTGGACACGCTTTGAATTTCGGTGATGGGGATCTTCACCACTTCATCAATGGGATACGGGAGCGACCAGTGCAGCCCGGCGCCCAACAATGCTTTTTCGCCTTCACCGACGGGTTTGCCAAAACGCAGGATGACTGCTTTTTCCTGCTGGCCGACGGTGAAGACGCCGGAGCTGAGGAACACTGCCACCAGGATCCACATGACAAATTTGAGGATGACGAAGCTGCTGCCCAGCGCCTCGGCCAGCGCCCGGGACCCGGCATCTTCCGGGGTGTCGGGCGGGTTGGGTTCGTGCTCGTGATTCATGGGATCAGCGGCTCGGGCCATTGGTCAGGCCGCCCCGGAACAGATCGAAGGGCGGGATGCGTTCGTCGAAAATGAGCGTGGACCGCTCCTGGAGCGACCGCTCGATCGCGTCGACGCGGAGCAGGAAGTTCGCGAGCTGGGGATTTTGCTGGAAGGTGGGGAGGATTTTGGCGGCGGCGGCTTCCCCCTCGCCGCGAATGCGCGTGGCCTCCGCCTGGGCATCGGCGAGCAACTCGGCGGCTTGGCGGTCGGCGGCGGACCGGATCTTCTTGGCCTCGGCTTCGCCTTCGTTCTCCCACTGACTGCTGAGGACATTGCGTTCGGCGGTCATGCGCGCAAACACCGTTTGACTCACACTTTCCGGCAGCTCGATCTTTTTGATGCCGAGAAACGCGATTTCGATTCCGCAGTTGTTGGTCGTCAGTTGCGACTGCACCAGTTGTTTGATTTCCGCTTCGATGGCGTCGAACTTGAGTTCCCGGGGATCCGGGTTGACGAAATCGGAGAGCGGGTGGCGTCCGACCACGCCGGTTTGGGACGTGCGCAGGATGCCCTCGAGCATTTTTTGAGCGGCGCCGGTCGATCCGCTGGGAAAGCGGGGGAAGAACTCCAGCGCATTGGTGATGCTCCAGCCGACGTAAACCGTCGTGACCAGGTTGTTGTTATCGCCGGTCAGGTCTTCGGTGAATTTGTCTTCGAAGTTCTGAACGCGTTCGTCGATTTTGAATATCTTTTCCACCGGCCACGGCCACTTGAGGTGGGGACCGGGGCCGACGGCGCGGGTGAGTTTGCCGAAGGTGGTGACGACGGCGACCTCGGACTGGCGCACTTGGAAGACAAAGAGCATCAGGCCGACGATCAGCACGAGCACGGCGCCGACGGCGAGATTCAGCACGTTGCGTTTCATAAAATCATTTTGTTTTTGGGGGCGTCACGCTCAGGTTGAGCAGGTCTTCGCGGATTTTGTCCTGGAGATCGAACACGATCACGTCCTGGGTGTTCGTCGTGAGCAAAATGTATTTGCGCGCGTTGGCGGTGGCGCGGGCGAAGGCTTGAAAATAAACGCGCTGCCGGTAAACGGAGGGAGCGGCCTCGAACGCGGGAATCTGGTTGGTGAACAGGGCGGCCCGGGCCAGGGAGGTGACTTCCAGCCGCCGCCGCACCGCCATCGCCTCGTTGGTGGTTGTGTAGGCCTGTGCGCCCGCGAGCGCGTTGGTGCGGATGGCGTCCGCCCGGGCATTCAGAATGTTCGCCCGTTTGATCTGCTGCGCGGCCACGACCTTTTCGTAGTCCGGCGCCACTTTTACCGGAGGATGAATATCCTGGAGTCCGATGAAACAGATGGCCACGCCGAGGTGGTGGGTGTCGGCCGCCTCCTGGACGCGCCCGCGCAGAATCTCCGCCGCGGCCAGCCGGGAGTGCGACATGATTTCATTCAAATCCACGCTGACGAGGTACCTCACCACTTCGCGGGTGGCCAGATCCTGCAACAGGGTCGCCGGCTCCCGGTTATGGTAAGCCCAGGCCAGCACATTGGTGATCTGGTATTGCACGGGAATGCTGACCGCGAGCAGGCTGACGGGCGGCGCCCGGCGGGTGTTGGTCTGATCGCCGGAGTCCACGGTGGCGGTTTCACGATTGGCGACGAGGAAGTTGTCCTCTTTGGTGTGGCTGACGGTCCAGAGGATGGTTTGCAGCTGCTCGCTTTGGGGGTCCGGCGTGTAACCGACATCAAATGTCTGGATTTGATCGGTGTGATACCGATAGACCTTGTCCATGGGCCAGGGCAGCTTGAGATGCGCGCCGGGGCCAAGCACGGTGCGTCCGGCCACGGGTTTGCCAAACCGCTCCAGCACACCTTGTTCGCCCGGCTCGATGAAAATGACGCCGGTGGACAGGAACAATACCGCCAGTTGCGCCGTCACCAGCGTCAGGAAATAGCGTTGGAGCAGGCGGAAAAACCACGTTTCGGACACCTTGAATCCAAACTGATAATCCAGCGCCTGCGCCGCGGTGGTGATGAGACCTTCCGGCTGGCCGAGCAACCCGACCAGGCGGCTCTCGTAAAGCGGACGCTCGATTTTGCCTTTCACCCGCGGCCGGTAAATTTCCAGGACGAGATTGATGAGCGTCTCGAACGCGATCAGCCCGAGCAAACCGCACAGGGCGAAGGCGACGAAATAGTCGGTCCGGGAAAACCCGGCTTCAACCCCGGCGATACCCAACGCCACCAGGAAGCACAGGTAGGCGCCCAGCAGCAGCCAGCCGGCGCCCGGGCGCAGCAGGCGGTGGTCCTCCAGGCGCGCGATCGCGGTGGAAAATTTGCCGAGCAGAAACAGGACGAGCGCAAACAGCCCGAAGAGCGCCAGCGCCAGGGCGGGCTGCTGGAGCGGGACGGCTGCGGCGCTTTTCGTGAGCCAGCGCCACAAAAGGATTGCGCCGCCGGCCTGCGCCAGGAGCAACGCCACCGTAAAGATCGGCACGAAAAACCGCTCGAATTGTTCGCGCGCCCGTTGCGCCGGGAAAATCTCCGCGCCTTTGGCCTCAAAAAGCGTCGAGCCGCTCTTGCTCTTCGCCAGCTCATCGAGCTCAAGTTTCTCCAACCGCTCGTCGGCTTCGAGCCGCGACTGGAACCAGCCTGCGGCAACGACGAGCGCGCCGATGCCGATGAAGACGGTGCAGACCTGGCCTGCCAGCGAACCGGCCAGGCGCGCCGCGGCAAACCCCGCCGCGCCGATGGCCAGCAAGACCAGCAGATTGACGAGCCCGCTTTTTTGAATGTTGCGTTCCATCTAGTTCACGACGGTTGCCGCGTTGAAACACCCAACCGTTCCGGCGGTTTTCCATCCGGACAGCGCGCCCATGAGGCGCATGAATAATCCCAGGCGGCAACGCATCAACTCAATTCCCGTTCTTCAAACAACAGAACGGCCAGAGACAGGGCGGCTCCGATGTAACCGGCCGCATAAGCGAATGCCTTGCCGACGTAGCCCCATTGGAAGGTGCTCTTGCCCATCGACAGTGCGTCCGCGAGCCAGAAAAGCTGCCAATTGGGAGTCACGGTGTAAAGCACGGATGCCCACCAGGATCCTCCCATGCCCGCTTGTGCCAACCGCCCCCGGTCTTCGGCGCTGATGGTCTTGCGCTCGTCCGGTTCCAGTGTTCCCGAACGGTTCTTGTCGTACTTTTCAATGATTTCCTTCAATAATGCCTTTTGGCTGTCCGACCAGCGCGGACTGCGCAGTTCCTCCTGCAACCCGGAGCGCCACACCGGGTCCGCCCGCCGGCCAAACAGGTAGTCCGACATGATGCCCATCAAAAAGAAGGCCGAACAGATGGCGAGGGTGGGTATCATGTCAAACCGGGTCGAGCACGCCAGCGCCAGCGCGGCGAAAATCCAGACGGCGAACAGGATCAGGATCGCCATGGGGACCAGCCGCCAGTCCACGGTTCCCAATTGGCCCAGGCTTTCGTTTTGTTGCGTGAATTGAAAGATCACAAAGGCCGCCAGCGTCAGCATCACCACCAGCGCGAAGAGTGCGTCGCTCACAAACGTCCGCCGCAGAAAGAAATTGCTGAACCCCGCCAGGGCGTAGGCCGTCACGACACCCCCCGCGAAAATGCCCAGAGCCGCCAGATCGGTGCTGCCATATGCGTCGAAGGTCATCCGGCTGGCAATCAGCGCCGCGATCAGATTGACATACGTCATCAGTGTCAGCGCCAGCGTCAGCCCGGCGTATTTCGCCAGCAAAAACTGCGCGCGGCCCACCGGCTTGGAAAGCACGGCCAGCGCCGTGCCGGAACGGAGTTCACGGGCCAATGAGGCCGAGGCGCTCAACACCGCCCCGAACAGGCCGGCCAGCAGCATCACCGCCAAAACGCTGTTCTTCACCAGCTTCGGCTCGTCGCCAAAGGCGAAGTAATACGGTGTCGCCAAAAAAATCTCGAACGAGGCGGAGCAGGTTGTCAGCAGCAGGAACACCGGCTGCCGCACCAGTTCCATGAACGCATTGGCGGCGATGGTAACGAACTGTCGCATCAAATCAGGGATGATAGGTAACGAATCGAGTGTTTGATTGCAATCGGTTATTCCACCGGGTGCGATTGGAAGTGAGGGTCAGGAGCCCGGCTCCGTGAGCCGCAGCGCGTTTGAATCGATCGAGAGCCGTGGTGGATTATTCCGAGTGCAGGCTGCCCAGCCAAGCGCTGGGGGGGTCGCAGACACGCACTCCAGTGGCTGCGGCAGTGTAAACGTAGACGGGTCCTGATCTTGGTTGCTCATCCCCTCTCACCTGTCGCCAACGACAAAGAACATGCGAATACCGAGACCCGTTTTCCGTTTAAAGCCGGGCTTGGGGCATTCCCCACAAGAGAGACGTGCCCGGGCCATGGAAGTCATCTCACAAATGGTGTCCGGTGGGGCGACGCTCCTGACGAGCCGCCCCATTCTTGAAGCAAAACGGCTCGCGCCTTCGCGGCGACGAAGCCGCTTCGGCGGCGCAGGCGCGAGGACGCTCGCCCCACCCTCTGTGGTGTTTATGAGATGGGTTCTACGGCGACAGCGTGACGCGATAGAACCGCCGTGAATCGGGGCCGATGATGTCTGTCAAGGTGGCGACGGGAGCGGTTGCGGTCGTGACGCCCCCGAAATTGATCCAACTGGCCTGGTTCAGGTTGGTTTTGTACTGAACTTGATAGTTCAGCCCCACCACGGCGTTCCAGGCCAACGTGAGGGTGCTGTTTGTTTTTGTGGCTGCGATCGTGATTGGAGCATTCGTTGCCGAGTAGATTTGCTGGATTTGCGCCAGGGAAAGCGCGTTCGTGAAGATCGCCACTTCGTCAATAGTCCCGGAGAATAACTCGAATGCTCCGAAGTCGGGCGCGCCACCAATCCAGAAGTCGCCGGCACTCCCGGCTACCGGCACAATCGCGCCGGTTGTGGACGCGGCGATCTGGCCGTCCACATAAAGAAACTCGGAAGCGACACCGTCATACACCCCGGCCAACTGATGCCATTGGCCGTCGTCGATCGGATTTACTCCAACCACGTCGCCGACAAATTGCGCGCCGTCGTTGAAATCAGGAAACCCGCTCCCATCCACGCTCAATCGATAGGACGTCTCGCCGCCGCTGAGGAGGGTCCGGAAGCTGCCGTTGGCGGGGTTGGCCTTGATCCAAGCCAACAAGGTGATCGGACCGGTGATGTTGAGAGAGGATCCCGGGACGTCGATGTACCCCAGCGCGCCGTTGAACTGCGAATCTACATTCAGTCCCAACGGGGGAATAGCGCTTAGATAAGAGCAGCGGCTT
>CAZFOA010000026.1:0-2226 GCA_964520205.1 uncultured Verrucomicrobiota bacterium
GGCGGGATGCGCTCCCGGGTGCCGGTGTTTTCTCCGGGAAATGTTTGTGTCAACCCGCGCCCGGACCGTATAATCTGGACCGCCGAGTTCTTGGAAGGGGAACACCTCCAAGATTTGGACGTAAGTTGGGGCCATGAACCGCCTGTCGATCATAGCGCAGGCGTCGTCGCCTGCGGGTTCACCGGGCGTCCCGCCGGGTGTTCGTCCCGGCGGCGAGACGCCGCCACAACTTGCAGCCGGGACATCCGCGCTGCACGGTTCATGGAAAACGAAATTCAGATGAAAGGGAAACCATGTTTGTCGTTCATGTCCACGCCCGGGTGAAACCGGAGTTTGTCGAGCCGTTCAAAAAGGCCACCGTCGAGAACGCTCGAGCGAGTGTCGAGGAACCGGGTGTGGCGCGATTCGACGTCATGCAGCAGCCGGGCGATCCGGCACGGTTCATCCTGGTGGAGGCGTATCGCACGCCGGAGGCGACCGCGGCGCACAAGGAAACCCGGCATTATCAGACCTGGAGGGACGCAGTCGCGCCCATGATGGCCGAACCGCGCGTCAGTGTGAAATTGATCACGGTTTATCCGCCGGATGCAAACTGGTGAAATACGCTTCGACTTCGGCACCCCCAACCGAATTACTTTTGGCCCCGGCGTCCTTCGAGAAACCGGCCGGCTGGCAAAAATTGCGGGCCTGCGCGCCCTGGTAGTGATGGGACGACGGTTGGAACGCGCCAAACGTCTGGTCGCAATCCTCCACGAGCACGGGGTGGACGCCGTCACCTTTTCCGTTCCAGGCGAGCCTGAGATCGAAACCGTCCGGGCCGGCACCGCGCTGGCAAAGCGGGAAAGCTGCGATTTCGTCATCGGCATCGGCGGCGGCAGTGTGCTGGACGCCGGCAAAGCCATCGCCGCCATGCTGACGAACGAAGGCGACGTCCTCGATTATCTGGAAATCATCGGGCGCGGCAAGGCGCTGACCCGGCCGTCGGCATGGTTCATGGCCATTCCCACCACCGCCGGAACCGGTTCCGAAGTGACGCGCAATGCCGTGCTGGCTTCGCCGGAACATCGCCTCAAAGTCAGCCTGCGCAGTCCGCATCTGATGCCGGGAATGGCGTTGGTGGACCCGGAACTGACCTATGATTTGCCGCCCGAAATCACCGCGAACACCGGACTCGATGCGCTTACACAGCTTATCGAGCCGTTTGTCTGCGTGCGGGCGAATCCGATGACGGACGCGTTGTGCCGGGAAGGAATTC
The DNA here is from genome assembly GCA_964520205.1 of uncultured Verrucomicrobiota bacterium. Classification (GTDB taxonomy): domain Bacteria; phylum Verrucomicrobiota; class Verrucomicrobiia; order Limisphaerales; family BOG-1460; genus CAZFOA01. Next base: position 1,256 of record CAZFOA010000026.1, read on the forward strand.
CGCGGGCCGCGCGGTCGTTGTCCAGGGTGTTCGCGAACGGCAAGGATTGGGCGGCGCGCTACGACATGGCGGTTGCGAGTTTGTTTGGCGGCATGGCCCTGACCAATGCCGGGCTGGGCGCGGTGCATGGTTTTGCCGGGCCGATGGGCGGCATGTTTCCCGCTCCGCACGGCGCGCTTTGCGCCGCTTTGCTCCCGCACGTGATGGAAATCAACCTGCAAGCATTGCGCCGGCGGCAGCCCGGCGGCGAAGGCATTTCCCGATACGACGAAGTCGCGCGAATGCTCACCGGGAACGCCGTTGCGGACGATGGAGTCGAGTGGGTGCGCCGGTTGGTTGCCGATTTGAAAATCCCGCGGCTCGGCACTTATGGCATCACTCGTGGGGACACGAACGAGATTATCGAGAAGGCCGCGAAGGCAAGCAGCATGAAAGCGAATCCGGTCACACTCACGCCGGAGGAGCTGGCTGCGGCCCTCGAATCAGCGCTATAAAGCTTGGCAGGCTGACTTGTCGCACCGGAGTCTGACGCAGCGGAAGGCCTGAAAGAGGATAGTCCGGGGCAACGCCCCGGGTGAAACGCTGAATTCTTTGTTGCCTCAAAAGAACTCAAAGAATACCAGCCGGATTTAGGCAGGGGAATGTTCGGCAGGGGAATGGGGCAGAAGAATTCCCGCAAACAATTCCTCTGACAATCATTCCTCTGACTGTATTCCCGAATGCAGGAGGCAACCGCGAGGCGTCTGTGGGGCGGACCTCCGGTCTGCCGGTTGCGGCATCCTCCGGATGCCCGAACCAGGATTCCTTTAGCGGACGGGGGGCGTCTTCGCAGGTTTACGAAGCCGGAGGCTTCTTAACTGGCAGACCGGAGGTCTGCCCCACGGTCTGTCCCACGGTCTGCCTCGCGTCTGTTCCACGTCTGTTCCACGTCTGTTCCACAAACCGACCGGTGCAATCGGCTATTTGCCGCA
>CAZFOA010000026.1:2326-6356 GCA_964520205.1 uncultured Verrucomicrobiota bacterium
CGTCTGTTCCACGTCTGTTCCACAAACCGACCGGTGCAATCGGCTATTTGCCGCATTTGCCGCGTTTGCGCTTGAGTTCCTTCATTAACTTGTCGAGCGGCAGCGTGTTGATGACGTCGGCTTTCGTCAGCCAGCCTTTGCGGGCGATGCCGGCGCCCAGGCGCAGGAAACCCACGTGCTCGAAGCGATGCGCGTCGCAGTTGATGACGCATTTCACCCCTTTGCTCCTGGCGTACGGCCATTGGCGCCAGTCCATGTCGAAACGTTGCGGCGTGGCGTTGAGTTCGATCCATGTGCCGGTCTCGGCGCAGGCGTCGATGACCGCGCGCTGGTCCACCGGGAACGGCTCGCGTTCGAGCAACAGCCGTCCCGTAAGATGGCCCAGTATGTGAACGTAAGGATTCTGCGCCACGCGGATCAATCGTTGGGTGGTGTCCGCCTCGCTTTCAGCAAGCCGCTGATGAATGCTGGCCACCACGACATCGAGTTCCGCCAGCAGATCGTCGGGGAAATCGAGTTTGCCTTCTTTCAAAATGTCCACTTCCGTGCCGGTGAGCAGGCGAAACTCGATCCCTTCGTCGGCGAGGCGCCGGTTGATCTTTTGCACCTCCTTGATTTGCTGGCGCACGCGGGCGGCATCGAGGCCGTTGGCCTGGAACGACGACTTCGAGTGGTCGGTGATCGCCCAGTACGCGAGGCCCATCTCACCCATGGCTTTGGCGATTTGTTCGAGGGTCTGGTGGCCGTCGCTCCACGTGGAATGGTTGTGCAATGAACCTTTGAGATCGCTCCATTCGATCAATCGCGGGACCGGTTCCTTCTCTGCCAGCGCGAATTCACCCAGGTCTTCCCGCATTTCGGGCGGGAGATAATGCAGGCCGAGCTCCTGGAAAATCTCCTCCTCGGTTTGGCAGCGCACCAACAGCTTCGGGTCGCGCGTCTCCTCTTTTGAGCGGAACAGCCCGTATTCGTTCAGCCGCAGGCCGCGGTCGATCGCCCGCTGGCGCATGACGATGTTGTGTTCCTTGTTTCCGGTGAAATACAGCAAAGCAAAAGGGAATTCGGCGTCGCCGACAACGCGCAGGTCGGACTGGATGCCGCCCTCCAACAGGACGCTGGCTTTGGTTTCTCCTTTGGCGAGCACCTTCAGAATGCCGGGTTGGGACGTGAAGAATTCGATGACGTCAGCCGGGTGTTTGGACGAAACCAGGAGGTCGATGTCGCCGATGACTTCGCGCTGCCGCCGCAGGCTGCCCGCGGCGCTGCAGCGGATCACGTCCGGATGCCGGCGCAAATTCTCCAGCAACGGCTCGGCCACGAGCAACGCGTCGCTCAACAGATGTTTCGACGCATACTGGCGGCGGCGCTGAATGCCTTCGAGAATGTTGGTTTGGGTCTTTTCGCCAAAGCCCGGCAGAGAGGCGACTTTGCCGTCCTGACAGGCGCGTTCGAGCTGTTCGACGGTTTCAATGCCGAGCGCGTCGCGCAAGGCCCTGATTTTTTTCGGGCCCAGCCCGGGAATTTCAAGCATCGCGACGAGGCCGGGCGGAACCGACGCCTTCAAGTCCTCGTAATAGGCGAGTTTGCCGGTCGTGACCAGTTCGGTGATTTTTTTCTGAAGCGCTTCGCCGACGCCTTTGATTTCACCCAGCCGATTTTCGGCGACGAGTTGGGTCAACGATTCATTGGAGGTTTCGAGGGCGCGGGCGGCATTGAGGTAGGCGCGGGATTTGAAAGGATTCTCGCCCTTGAGTTCGAGCAGGGTGCCGATGTCAACCAGGATGGCCGCCACTTGATCTTTGTCCATGGGGTGGAGTATAAAGCGCGTCCCGTCCGGGTCCAAAGCGAAAGTGCCAGAACCGGGCCCGGTCGGTTTCCCGAGTGTCTCAAGGCGCGTATCAGAAGGGGACAAAACACCACCCACCGCCGGATTTGAAAGCCCTGAAGGAATCCGCGTCTCATGGCCTGAAGGTTGCTTCACACTGGCGGACCGACGTTGAGGTGCAGCCGGGAATCGCAGCCGATGATTATCGAAGGCATACATTTGGATTTTTCGCAACAATACCTGCAGGCCACATTGATTGTGTCGCTGCTGAGCGTGTGGGTGTTGGTGGGACTTTTCTACTACCTGAATCAATACACCAAGCGCGAGTATTTCACGGTCTGGACCGCGGCGTGGCTGTTTTACGCGCTGTGGTTGACGCTGAGTTTGACGGTGCAGAACATCGCGCCGAATCACATCATTTTCGTCCTCAAACAATGGTGTGTGGCCATTTCGGCCGTGTTTCTCCTTTGGGGGAGCCTGCGTTTTCTCGGACTGCCGGTACCGCAGCGCTTGTTTGGTATGTTCATGTTTTTTCTGCTGGTTTGGACGTACATCAGCCCGCAAATCCTCACCAGCGTTGTGGAAATGCAATTGCCGGTGTTCATTCTGGTCGGTCTGGGCAGCTTGTTCGCCGGGGTTTGTTTCTTTCGGCTGCGAAAGAAAATGCCCTACGTGGGCGCAGGCATGTTGTCTCTGGGCTTCCTGCTCTGGGGCCTGTACCTCGTGAGCTATCCCTTTACCCAGCGAAAAGGGTATGAGAGCCTTTACAGCGCCGGATTCCTGGTGGCCGCCGTGCTGCAACTTTTTATCGCGGTCAGCATGATCGTGCTCGTCCTGGAAGAGGTCCGTTACAACGCCGAACAGGTTCTCGCCGAAATCGCAACGGTGCGGTCCGAGAAGGAGGCGCTGCAGGTCAAAGTCCTGACCACCGAGGAACAATACCGGAATCTGTACGACCAGGTCCGCCTCACCGAAGGCGTTCAAAAGGCATACGAGGAATTGCGCCGCACCCAACAGGTCGTGGTGCAACAGGAACGCCTCCGCGCCCTGGGCCAGATGGCCAGCGGAGTGGCACACGACGTCAACAACGCGCTGTCTCCCATCGTCGCCTACTCCGAGTTGATGCTCAACACCATGCCGGACCTGCCCGATAACGCGCGGCAATACCTGCAAACCATCAACCGGTCCGGTGATGACATCGCCCACATCGTCGCCCGCATGCGCGAGTTCTATCGCCGCCGCTCCGATACCGAGCAGTTGGTCAAGGTCAACCTGAATCAGATCATCGAGGAAGTCGTGGAATTGACCCGCCCGCGGTGGCGCGACGTTTCGCAGCGCCAGGGTGTTTCCATTCAGATTCGGAAGGATTTGGATCCCCAGTTGCCGATTCTATTGAGCGAGCCCAGCGACCTGAGGGAAGCGCTGATCAATTTGATTTTCAATGCCGTGGACGCCCTCCCGCAGGGCGGCAACATCACCCTGGCTACGCGTTGTGCGAACCTTGCTGTTTCCCCGGGAAACGGAAATCCCGATCGCCAAATTCACGTGGAAGTGCGGGACAACGGTGTCGGCATGGAGGAACGAATCCGTCAGCGCTGCCTGGAGCCCTTTTTCTCCACGAAAGCTCAACGCGGCGGCACCGGCCTCGGCCTGGCGATGGTTTACGGCATGATGCAGCGCCATGATGGCACCATTGAAATCGACAGCGTTCCCGGGCGCGGCACGTGCGTCCGGCTCAGCTTCCCCATCCGGGAAAAGAAGGCGGCCCCCGCGCAGGTGGCTGAGCCCGCAAGCCAGGACAAGCGATCTCTCAATATCCTTTGCATCGACGATGAACCGCAGGTCCGCCAAATCCTGACCGACTGCCTCGGCCACTGCAATCACCGCATCGAGCTCGCCTCGACCGGCAAACAGGGGCTGGAGTTATTCCGCGCGGCCCTGCGGAACAACAAACCTTACGCGGCGGTGATCACGGACCTGGGCATGCCGGAAGTCGACGGACACCAGGTGGCGCGGGCCATCAAGGAAGAATCTCCCCAAACACCCGTCATCATGATGACCGGCTGGGGGACGATGATGAAGGAAGACGGCGAAACGGCGCCGGCGGTGGACGCTCTGGTGGGCAAACCGCCGCGCGTGCAGGAATTGAACGCGCTGCTGCTCCGGCTTACGGCTCCGAATAAACAGGGTTAGCTTGTTTGAAAA
>CAZFOA010000026.1:6456-17052 GCA_964520205.1 uncultured Verrucomicrobiota bacterium
GGGCGTCCCGCCTGACCCCGCCGTGGCGGCAGGCGTGCCTCTCGCCGCCACTGCCGGCTCCCGCATCTCGTCGCAAAAGGCCTTTGTAGTTTCCTTATTTCGTTCCCGATCCTAAGCTCGCCCTGGAAAATGGGATCGAGCTTATGACCAAAACCAAGCGCAAACCCCTTCCGGTGGCGCTCACCATCGCCGGTTCGGACAGCGGCGGCGGCGCGGGCATTCAGGCGGACCTGAAAACGTTTGCCTCGCTCGGCGTCCACGGCGCTTGCGCGATCACCTGTATCACGGCGCAGAACCCCAAACGTGTTCTTGGCATTCAGACCTGCGAACCCGGGATGGTCCGGCGGCAGATCGAAGCCGTATGGACCGAGTTGCCGCCGGCGGCGGTCAAGACGGGAATGCTCTATTCAAAGGAACTCATCCGCGTGGTTGCCGGTTACTTTGAACGCGGCAAAGCCCCGCCCCTCATTGTCGATCCGGTCATGATTTCCACCAGCGGCTCGTGTTTGCTCCCGCCCGCCGCCATCCGGGCCCTGGAAAAGGAACTGCTGCCCCGGGCCGTGCTGGCCACCCCCAACCTGCCCGAAGCGGAAGTCCTGGCGCGGTTGAAGATAAATTCGTTGGAAGAGGTGCGCGCCGCGGCCCGGGAAATTCACCGGCGCTTTGGCTGCGCCGTTGTGGTGAAAGGCGGCCATTTGTCCGACGCGCACCAGGCCGCGGACATTTTTTTTGACGGCCAGGATGAATGGCTTCTGACCTCGCCGCGGATCAAAGGGGTGAACACCCATGGCACGGGCTGCACTTATTCGGCCGCCATCACCGGCTATCTTGCCTTGGGCTGTTCGCTGAAAGCAGCCGTGATGCTGGCGAAGGAATACATTTCCCGGGCAATCGGGCAAAGCCGCAACGCCGCCGGACACCCGGTGTTGAATCATTTTTGGCGCGGATAACCGCCGGCCATATTCTTTTTGCTTCTTTTACCTCGTCCGCTAGACTCCGGCCATGCCTGAAATTGTGGAATTTGTAAGTCGCGGGGCGGCGGCGGTTACGCCGGCGGTCGTGGACAAGGTGCTTCGAGCGTTGCCGCAATGGAAGCTCGAGTTCACCCAGATTCATGAACCGCTGTTTCCTCATTTGGGCGGCCAACTGGATTTTCTCGCCAACGCCGTCGAGGACTTCGCCGAGGGCGCTTACAAGGAATTGCCCTACTACGCCGTCTCCCAGGCGACCTTCGCCCTGATTTACGCCCACAAAAAGGTCGGCATCATCCCTGACGCCGTGCTCAACCTGGGCCGGGCCGACGATTCCAGCGTGGTTCGCGCCGTGTTGATTCCGAATGAGAAGTCGTTCGCCATTTACGCCGCCGCCCAGGATCTGGATTGGTCCAGGATCACCAGCCAGCCGTGACCCGTGTTTGTTTTGTATTGACCGACCGCAAACAACATGCATTAGTGCGGTGAATCTGGCTTCGCGTCGAAAGGACTCGGCACACGAGGCCATGTTGCGGGTATTCCGGGTTCTGAAAGGAAGAGTGAGTTATGGCAAAACAGGCTCAAATCTTCAAAAACCAAACATTCCGTTTCAAAGCACCGACAGCTAAGAAGGTGTTGCTGGTCGGCGACTTCACGGAGTGGCAACAACGAGCCGTTCCCATGCAAAAGGGAAGCGACGGCCTCTGGAGGACATCCGTAGGTCTGCCCTTGGGGACGCATGAATACCTTTTCATCGTCGATGGTCAGTGGCGCGATGACCCGGAGTGTCCGTTGCGCGTGCCCAATCCGCACGGTGGCCAGAACATGGTGCTCAAGGTCGCCTGAAGTTTAGCCCTCCAACTCATCAGCCGCCGCTGGAAAGTGTGGTTGAGCGCCAAAGGGGGCGCGCGAGTTGCAACCCGGCGTTGGCGGAGATCAGGTCAAACCGGTTCGCGGCGTGCCGGTTTACAAAAGGGCTGATCGGATAATCCCGGCAACCCGCAGACCGTTTCTCCTGGAGATGGCACCTCATCGTTCGGAATACGCACGCCTTCGCCAGAAGCGAAATCCCTTACAACCCAGGATCAAATCAACCTTTTTTCTCCGGTTGCTGGTCCCGCTTCTGCCATCGCTTATGATGTGTTCGGATAACCTTCTGGCCAGCCGGGCTTAAATAGGCAAACAAGGATTGGAATTCTCTTTCAGGGGGATCAGCACGCCCGTACTCAATCTCGAATTCTTGCCCGATTTCTCCCGGAAGAGGATTTGTGATGCGAATCGTGTATTTAATCATAGCAGTGGGCTGGTTGATGCGTCCCAGACACCGCAAGAAGATCGCAGGCGACGGGGATCGTCACGATCAGAATGTTGAGTTTTTGAGACACAATCCAAGCCAAAGGAAGCATGGGGTATGCCCAAGCTGGGCAAAGGCCGCACACCGACCAGCATACTGATCAACATCGGGCATCGATCATTTCTTCGAGTTTCCCATACGACAACGGCTGCCATGGCTGGGTTCCGGATGGGCCGCTTTGGTTTCAGCTTGCTTGAGTGTCCATGTGGTTTTATAAGAAGCACGTGCCGTACGGGTTACGATGTCGGGCATGTGGCAAGCTTTTGGCTTTGTTCGATGGCGGCAGGTTGGGTTCGCCGGCGGACGGCGGGTGGCGCCTCCGGGATGGGCAGAGCCAGAACTTTTGGTTATGAGCGTTTCACAATATCCGGCGAAAAATGATCCCAGCATTTTGAGCCAGGCGACGGGGCCGACGGCTCCGGCTTTTCCCGGCGCGGCTTCCGGGACGGTATGGCTGAGTGGCGGCGCCGCGGTTCTGGATGAGGAGGGCAAAATTATTTCCATCAACGACGCCCTCGCGATCTGGCTTGGGGCCGCACGGGACGCGTTGCTGGGTCAATCCTTTCTGGTTCTCATGGGCCGGCGCTTTCCCGAATGGCAGGAACCGCTCCGCGAGTTTCTGGGCCGTGCCACGCCCTTTGACCGGATTGAATCGGTAGGCCCGGCCGAAAGCGGCCCCCAGAAGGTTGCGCTCGAGTTGTGCTGCCACGAGCACCTGCGCTTCGCGCATCTGGAATCCATGCTGCCGCCGGTGCGCGACCTGGAGGACGCGCTGCCCGAGGAATTCTGGGGCCGCGCGGCCACCCATAAGGTGTTTAACCGCCTGATCCGCGCCGAAGCGCAACTGGACAATCTCGTCCATCGGTGGCCGGGAATCATTTTCAGCCAGCGACCGGACTTCAGCTTCGCCTTCGTGAGCCCGCGCATTGAAGAACTCACCGGTGTTCCGGCGCAGGAATGGCGGCGTCAAACGCAATATTTCTGGCAGGTGGTGCACGAAGCCGACGCGGACGCGCTGTTGAAACGGCTCCGCGACATGAACGATTCTCCGGCCGGCATCACGAGCACCTATCGGATCCGGCACGTTCAAACCGGGCGGGTGAGTTATCTCTGGGAACACCGTCAGGCCGTGCGAAGCAGCAACGGTCTATTGCTCGGATACGAAGGCATCTGGCTGGACATCACCCGCCAAACCATCGCCGAACGGCGTCTCCTGAACATGTCGTGGAAGGAAAACCTGGGCACGCTCACAATGGGTCTGGCTCATGATTTCTGCAATATCATGGCCGGGATCGTGGCTTTGAGTGAGACCTTTGAACACGAACTCTCGGGAAGTGAATCCTTGCGCAGCAGCGTGACCTTGATTCGGAGCACGGCCATGCAGGCCAGTGAACTCGCCCACCGCATCCGGCAACTTCATCAGGGAGTGCCCGGGGAAAAGAACTACTACGACCTGAACGAAATTGTTTCGGGCATGGCGGAGGTGCTTCAAAAAGTGCTCACGCGCCGGGTGCGCGTGCAGACGGCGCTCGATCCGGGCCAGTTGCCGGTTTATGTGGACGCGGTCGAGTTGCGCCAGGTCATCGTGAATCTGGCCTTGAATTCGGTGGATGCAATGGCCAACGGCGGGTCGCTCGTTTTCCGCACTTCCCGTCACGCGCAGCCGCCCGCGGCGCGGCCGCTTCAGGGTAACTTCCCGCAAACGCCCCTCGTTTGCCTGTCGGTGCAGGACACCGGCGCCGGCATCCCCGGCAATTACCTGAACTCCATCTTCGATCCCTTTTTCACCACCAAACCGCTGGGCAAAGGCTCGGGGCTGGGTTTGTACAACACCAAGCTCTTCGCGGAAAATCACGGGGTTGCGGTTTCGCTCGAAACCCGCGAGCAGTCCGGCACCACGTTCCATCTCTGGTTCGCCCAGGCGGATTTTTCGGAGGCTCAACGGAAGCCGGAGGAGGAAGCCCCGCTGTTGCGACACACGCTGCTGGTCGCCGGCCAGCCCGGCGAAGCGCGGGATCGCATGGTGGAAATGTTGCGCACCAACGGTTTTTATGTGGTCAGCGCCACCCCCAAATCCGATGCCCTCCAGGCGCTGCATTCGCCCGATTATCACTTCAGCGGCGCGCTGTTGCTGTGTCAGCAGGCGCATGCCGAAGAATTCGCGCTGTTCCAGCGCATTCAATCCGAGAAGCTGCCCATCAAACTGTTCCTCGGGCTTCTGGGCTGCAACCAGGATGAAATCGAAACCGGTTTTTTGGAGCGGGCGGACGCCCTCTTCCCTCACGATCTGCCGGCGCAGGAAGTCGCGGCTCGAGTCAAAACCATCCTCGGCCAATCCCCCGAGTCAAGTCATCCATGAACGAATCCACCGGTTCAACTGAATCCAAGCCGCCCCGCATTCTGGTGGTGGACGACGAAGAAATCGTGCTCGTGGCGCTGTACGAAACCCTGCGGCGCGAACATTACGACGTGGTCACCACCTCGGAGCCGGCCACTGCCCTGGCCGAACTCAGGAAAAGCGAGTTCTCCGTCATCATCACCGATCAGCGCATGCCGACCCTGACCGGCCTCGAACTCCTGGCCCAGGCGCGCCAAATCCAACCGAATGCCACCCGCATCCTGATCACCGCCGTCCTGAGCCTCGACACGGTGATCGATGCCATCAACAAAGGTGAAATCTACCGGTTCGTCGTCAAACCGTGGCTCCGCGAGGAACTGCTGGTCACTGTCAAGAACGCGGTGCAACGCTACGACCTCATCCGGCAGAACACGCGCCTCCAGGCTGCCACCCAGGCGATGAACCAGCAGTTGGTCGATCTGAACCGCGCGCTCGAACAGCAGGTCAAACTCGTGGCGCAGCAGAACGAAAAGCTGGTGGACATGAACCGTGCGCTGGAGCAGAACCTCCTGCGCTCGATGGAACTTTGCCTGCGCACCATGCAGACGTTTTATCCCACGCTCGGCAACCAGGCCCGGCGCGTGGCCCAGCTTTGCCGCTCCATGGCCGAGGCCTCGAACCTGTCCTCCGAAGACCGGCGCGTTCTGGAGAGCGCCGCGCTGCTGCATGACATCGGACTGGTGGGCGTGCCCCGCCACCTGATCCGGAAATGGGAGGACAACCCCGCGTCGCTGGACGAGGCGGAGCGCGCCTTGATCGAACAGCACCCCATCCTCAGCCAGGAATTGTCCGCGTTCGGCGACGGCATGGAAAAAGTCGGCATCGTCATCCGCGCGCATCACGAGCGGTTCGACGGAACGGGTTATCCGGACCAGTCGACGGGCGAAAACATCTCATGGCCGGGCCGCCTCTTGTCGGTGGCCGTGGCGTACGCCTCCAGCAAGCTGGGGCCCGAGGACGCGGTCGAGGAAATCAGGATGCAATCCGGCACCGCCTTCGACCCCGAGGCCGTGCGGGCTTTTCTAAAAGCCTTGCCCCTGGCGACGCTGACGCGCAAGGAGCGCGAGGTCATGCTGGCGGAGCTTCGGCCCGGCATGGTGCTGGCGCGCGGCATTTACACCCCGAACGGACTTCTCCTGGTGCCTGAAGGCCAGCAACTCAACGCCACTTACATCGAAAAACTTTTGAACCACAACCGCGTGCAGGCCATCACCCAATCGCTCGTGGTTTACTGCTGATCCCATCGCCGGGTCCGGCGCAGCCACCGGCCATCATGGCAAATCCAGGAGTTTAGAGCGGACGAGGTCTCTACAGAATTTTGCAGCATGCGGTTCATTCGTTTCGCTTCGGCTGCTTCAGCGCCGCTCTCAGCGTCTGGAGGCTCTCCTCCGAGCCGCAGAAGAGGTTCTCCGGGTAACGACGATAGAACAGCATCTCGTCGCCAATGGCGGCTTCATCATACAAGTTCGCCGCCATGCCCGCCAAATATTGCAGCCTCAAATTCCGGTCCCGATTGATTTCCGCCCGTTGCAACCACGGCGCCAAATCCGGTCCCTGCCCGGCGTAGGTCTCCAGCAAACCCACGGCGGACTTGAATCCCACGTCGCGCAGCGACTGCGCCACGGCGCCGTTTCGGTCCAGTCGGCGCCGCAGTTCGTCCACGTCGATCGTCATCGGCTCCAGGCCGCCCAGCACGACGGTATCGTAGCCCTGTCCGGCGTCATTGTTGCTCCAGAGAGTGCCGCTGGGGAAGACCTGGAAGAACGTGGCGAGTTCGCTTTTCACAACGCCCGCATTGCTTTCGTAGAGCGGCACCCATTGGGCGACCAGGCCGCCCGGGTTCAGATGTTGCCGGCAGCTTTCAAAGTACTCCTTCGTATAGAGCGTGGCCGCGCCTTTGACCCACGGATGGATGGGATCGGAAGTGATGACATCGAACTTTTCCGTCGTCGTAAGGACATAATGCCGGGCGTCGTCATAAACCACATGAACGCGCGGGTCTTTCAGCACATCGTAATTCTCCCGGCTGAAATAAGGCGCCACTTTCGCGGGGATCAGCGGCTCGATTTCACAGATGACGATGTTCGTGATTTCGGCATAAGCCACAAACGAACCGGCGGTGACGCCGGCGCCGCAGCCAACCACCAGCACCGATCGCGGCTTCGGATGGAGCAACGCCGGCAGGTGGCCCAGCATCCGTTGCATCCGCATGTCCCGCGGGTCGGTGGACGCTTCCACCTTGCCGCTGACGTGGAAATTCCGCACGCCATCGGGCATCTCCGTAACCGCGACCGAAGCATTCAATCCTTCGCCGACAAAAAGAATTTTCCGGTCGTCCTGGTACGTTGGCAGATAACGTCCGTGCGCCACCAACTGCCAGGGAATTCGCGGCACGCTCCAGACCAGCAGCGCGCCGAGACCGATCACGGCCGGCAGCCGGGCCGCGGGCGCGAGCCGCCTCAAGGCATTCGCTGCCGCCGGGTTGGCGGGTTTGGTTTGAATTGAAGAGGACTCAGCCGGCACGGAGCTTTGAACCCTGGTTTTGGGCGATCGCAGGGACGGCAAAAACATCAGGCACGCCGCCGCGCCGGAGAGCCCGATCAGCACTTGCTGGGTGTGTTGTGAGCCCACCCAGCCGATCAGCAGCAGGCTGGCGCCCAAGGCTCCCAGAATCGCGCCGAGCGTGTTCGCGGCATAAACTTTTCCCACCAGCCTGCCGGGATCCTGGCCGTCCGCCGCCACCGCGGCCAGCGCCAGTGGAAAACTGGCCCCCCAGAAAAGGGTTGGCGGCAGAATTGCCCAAAAACAACGCGCGAGGTCGAGCTGGAAACTAATCCAGACGCTCCGCGAGAGCGAGGGGTTGACAGGCCAATAGGGAAGTGACTCGGCCACCATGTAAGCCGTCCAGGCAATGGCCGCCATTTGGAACATCTGGCAGCAACCCAGCGCGAATCGCGGCCGCGCCGTCCCGCGGGCAACGAATGAACCGAGATTGCTCCCGATCCCCAGTCCCACCAAAAACACCGCCAGGATGATGGAAAAGGTGTAAACCGTCCCGCCGAGCAGCAACGACAGCAACCGGGTCCAGACCACCTCGGCGCCCAGGGCGCAGAATCCCGACGCGGCAATGGCAAGATAGACCCGCCACGACCCCGGCGCACCCGGCTTCAGTTCGGAGTTCGAATCCCGGACTTTGGATTCAAAGCCCGATTCGGTCCCCAACCCGAAGGCGATCAGGGCGACCAATCCGTTGATCGCCACGGCGACGCCTGTTGCCGTCGGCAGATCATAAACCCGCAACAGGTAAAATCCCGCCAGCAGGCAGCCACCGACGGCTCCGGCAAGGTTTCCGCCGTAGAAAAACCCCAGCCAGGAGACGCCCCGAGGGGTGGTTTCCATCCACCGCGAGATGGCCGGCAGTGTGGCGCCCATCAGCAGGGTTGGCGGCAGCAAACACACGGCGCCCATCGCTCCGCGCGACACGATTCCGCCGAAACCGTGCCCGGCGTTGACCGCATGGAACCGCGCGACTGCGGGCATCGCGAACAGGACCAGGATGCCGCAGACGCCGATGCCCAACTCCAAACACGCATAGATGCACAACGGGTTTCGGCGGGTGGACACCACCCGCGGCAAGGCGAGGCTCCCGAGACACAACCCGCCCATGTAGATTGCCAGCAGCAGACCCAGGGAAACCGCGGAAGAACCCACCACGAGCCCCAACATTTGGAACCAGACGATTTCATAGATCAACGCGGCGCAACCGCTGCCGGCGAACAGCAGCCAGAGCAGCGGTAGAAACCGGGGCGCCGCCGCGGGGGCGTTCCTTGGGGGTGCATCCAGTTCGCTCATAGTGCGACTCGTTCCGGCGATGCGCGCCAACGTAGGCGACATTCGGCCCGGGAACAACTGTTTCTGCGCCTCGCCATCCTCATTCCCGCGTTATCCGCCCGATGGGTTTCAAACTGAATGTCGTGTTGAAAATGAGGAACAGCCGGAGGGCGGCCAGCCGCCGGTCCGGATCGCGCCGGAGCACAATCTAATGCTGACAGCGGCCGGGAATCGGTGTTTCATTCCCGAACATGGCCGATTCGCCGAACCCACTTCTGGCCGGTTTGCTCCCGGAGGTTTCACGCTCGTTTTATCTCTCGTTGCGCGCGCTGCCGAAATCCGTCCGGCCACAGATCGGCGTGGCCTATTTGCTGGCGCGAACCACCGATACCATCGCGGACACGGACCTCGTCCCGGTCGAACAGCGGCTGCACGCCTTGCAGGCGCTGCGCGAACGCATCCAGGGAAACGGCGCGTCGCCGCTGGACTTCGGCGATCTCACGCGGCATCAAGGCGCGCCCGCCGAGCGCGCGCTGCTGGAAAAGTGCGAGTCGAGCCTGGCGTTGCTTCACACGCTGCCGATGATGGACCGCAGTCTTGTCCGCGAGGTGCTGGAAATCATCACCAGCGGCCAGGAATTGGACTTGCGCCGATTTGCCGGCGCGGCGCACGGGCGGATTGTCGCGCTCCGGACGGACGCGGAGCTGGACGATTACACGTATCGTGTGGCGGGCTGCGTCGGTGAATTCTGGACCAAGTTGTGCCGCGTCCGGGTTTTCCCCAAAGCGCAAATTGAAGATTCGTTCCTTCTGAAAAAAGCCGTCCAGTTTGGCAAGGGCCTGCAGCTGGTGAATATTTTGCGCGATCTGCCCGCCGACTTGCGAAATGGCCGGTGCTACCTGCCCGATGAAAAATTGGCTCCGGCGGGAATAACTTCCGCCGACCTGCTGCAACCCGCGAATGAATCCAGGCTCCGTCCGGTTTACGCCGCCTATCTCGATCGCGCGGAAGCCGGTCTTGCGGACGGATGGATCTACACCAATGCTTTGCCTTGGGCGCAAATGCGGGTGCGGCTGGCCTGCGCGTGGCCGATCCTGATCGGGCTAAAAACCATCGCCCGCCTGCGCACTGCCAACCCGCTCGATCCCCAGCAGCGCGTGAAAATCAGCCGGCGCGAAGTCCGGCGACTCATTCTGAAATCCGTGCTTTTGTATCCCTGGCCGGCTGCCTGGCGAAGCCTGGTGCCGGAGTCTCATCGGGCAGATTCATGACCCCGCCCGCCGCCGCGCGCCGGCAACGCGGCTTGGCAGACTGCGCCATCGCCGACTTTTTATCGGGAGCCTTTCGGGGCGTGACCCGCCCGCCAGTTTGCCAGCCTCCGATACAACCGATGGAAAACCCGCGCTACGCGGTCCTTGTCGAGAAACAGGGCGCAGCGTCCTGGTACCGGGAATGCTGTTGCGTTGGAAAGGTTTTTATCGTAATTAATCAACGTATGCAGATCTCAAGACGCATTTGGTTGACGTGCATGACCGTCGCCACGCTCCTTCCAATCGCCCTGCCGGCAGAGGATAACGAGGCGCAAGCCAAATTGCGCGCAGCATTAGAACAGCAAATGAACGCGGGGTCCGTGCAACCGAATGCGACGGCACCGCCCTCGGTGGCACCCGTGGCTCCGATACCGAAAGCCCCGCCCCCGGCCGCGCCGGTTCCCGCGAAGACGAAAGCGAAAGTGAACACCGTCGCGCCCACAGCCAAACCGTCCGCAGTTGCGCCGACGCCAAAGCTGAAGGCAGCAGCGCCACCCATTTCCTCTCCTGCGGCAGCGCCAGTCGCGGCAAAACCTTCGGTTCCCGCGGTGGTTGCGGCCCCAGTGCCACCGGCTCCGCTGGCCGCCACCCCCAAGCCGTCCGAGGCTGTTCCGGTGCCGGCCCAGGAATCCGTTGCGAATTCCTATTCGGCCGCGGTCGCGCCGACGCCGGTGAGTGCCGACGCCATTGAAAAAGCTCAGGAGGCTCTGCGCAACAAAATGGCGGAGCCCA
>CAZFOA010000026.1:17152-24342 GCA_964520205.1 uncultured Verrucomicrobiota bacterium
GCCGACGCCATTGAAAAAGCTCAGGAGGCTCTGCGCAACAAAATGGCGGAGCCCAACGCCCCGGCAACTCCTCAAGCGGCCGCGCCTGAAAGAGTGATCACGGTCACCGGGAATCCACCCGCCGTTGGGGTTACGGATGCGGGGCGTGAAGCGGCGATTACGGCTGCCGTGCAGCAATCCACGCAGGCCGGGTATAAACCGGTCGTGAACGAGACGCCCATGAAGGTCCGCGGCAGAAAACCGCTCGCTTTGGAGCCGATGCCCCCGCCGTCCTTGCCAATTTCGGCGCCCAAAGCTCAGCGCTTGCAGCAACTGCTTGAGCAATACAAGGCCGACATGGTCACGCCCGAACAATATCACGATCAACGGGCTAAAATCCTGGCGGAGCCCTGAATCGGCGTTTTCATTCGCCCGCCGGATGCCAGTCCGGCGGGTTTTTTATTGCCGGCCCCGAACTTTGGCCCTGGATACCTGTCCCGGCTGCCCGGCCCACTGCGATTGCCGCAAAATGAGTGGCGACGCTCGCGGAGTGCCGTTACAATTTCTCCATGCACGGTTTTCGTTATCTCGGGAATAAACTTTATTGCGAAGGCGTGGCCGTCGAATCGCTCGCCAGAAAATTCGGCACGCCGCTCTTTGTCTATTCCCAAAGCACGCTGACGGACCATTTTCGGAAACTGGATGCCGCGATGGCGGGCGTGGACCACTTGATCTGCTTCTCCGTCAAATCGAATTCGAATCAATCGGTATTGCGCGCGCTGGCCGGTCTCGGAAGCGGGTTTGACATTGTGAGCGGCGGTGAACTGCAGCGCGTGATCGCGGCGGGCGGTGATCCCCGCCAATGCGCCTTTGCCGGCGTCGGCAAGACGGAAAGCGAAATCGAGTTTGCCCTGAGACAGGGCGTCTATTCCTTCAATGCCGAGAGCGAGCCGGAATTGGAACGCATCAATCGTGTCGCGGCGCGTCTGCGGAAAATCGCGCCCGTGGCGGTGCGCGTGAACCCGGATGTCGCGGCTCAGACACACGCCAAAATCACCACCGGCACTTACGCCAACAAATTCGGCATCGCTTTCGAGCGGATCGAAGGTGTCTATGCCCGCGCCAGCAGGCTCAAACACCTGCGCTTGCGCGGGCTGCAAATGCATATCGGCTCCCAGATCACGTCGGTCAATCCCTTCGCGCAGGCCATCCGCAAAATCCTGCCGCTGGTCCGCCGGCTCAAGGACGCCTACGGGATCGAATTCCTCAGCATCGGCGGCGGCCTGGGCATCGTTTACCAGCC
Source organism: uncultured Verrucomicrobiota bacterium (assembly GCA_964520205.1). GTDB lineage: Bacteria > Verrucomicrobiota > Verrucomicrobiia > Limisphaerales > BOG-1460 > CAZFOA01. The sequence goes on from CAZFOA010000026.1 coordinate 18,435, forward strand.
GGCGCTGGCCAGCGGTTCCGCGCAATGGTGGAAATCCGCAGCCGCCAAAAAAATTCTCACGCCGCAACAATACGCCGAACGGCTGGTGCCGCTGTTGCAGCCGCTCGGCCTGCGCATCCTGATCGAGCCGGGCCGGTTCATCTCCGGCAACGCGGGCATCCTGGTCGCCCGGGTCGAATACGTGAAACGCACCGGCAGAAAGAATTTCCTGATCGTTGACGCGGCCATGAACGATTTGATCCGGCCGGCCTTTTACGAGGCATACCACGAAATTGTGCCGCTAACCCGCAAAACCGGCGCGTCCATCAAATCCGATGTCGTCGGTCCAATCTGCGAATCCGGCGACTTTTTCTGCAAAGACCGGCTGCTGCCAAAAGCGGGCGCGGGGGATTACCTCGCACTGCTGAGCGCCGGGGCCTACGGCTTTGTCATGGCCTCCAATTACAACACGCGGCCGATGGCGGCGGAAGTCCTCGTGCATGGCCGCAAAGCCGCGGTCGTCCGCGAACGCCAGTCCGTCAGGGAAATCTGGTCGGGCGAAACCACCGCGCCGTGGTTGAAGTAGCCCGTGCGAAGGCGGCCGGCCGCTGGCACCGGGGGTTCAAGGGTTCATCCATGGGTATGCCAGGCGCCGGCATCCCGGCCGGATGCGCCGGCAGAAACTCAAGTTCGCCATCCCGCAGCCGATACATCAGCAAGCCGGCGCTGACCTTGGTCATGGACCGACCGCAGTCGCATCTTCGGCCGGACGCCAGCCATCAAAGCGCGAGTTGCGCGTTGCAATAGGTGACGCTCCCGTTAAGTTGCTTTTGTGAACAACGAACATTCAGTGGCGGCCCATTGGGCAGGCGGCTTCGACGAGGCCGGCCTGCAGCGGTGGGCGGAGCAATTGCGCAGGCAATTGCGGGCGCCACAGGTCGGGCTGGGCCTGGTGTTCGTGTCGCCGGCGCTGTTTGCCCACGCGAAATCGATTTTGGAAATCCTCCGCGTTCACGCCCAGATTCCCCTGCTGGCGGGCTGCTCGAGCCAGGGCCTGATCGTCGGGCAGCAGGAGGTCGAGGACGACTCGGGCCTGACGCTCGGCCTGTACGCGTTGCCCGGGGCGGAACTGAAGGGATTTCATCTCGACCAGCAGCAGGTTGAAGAAGCGAACGGACCGGATTACTGGCCTCGGGAAACGGGCATTGAATCGAATCAAACCAATGGCTGGCTCGCGTTTGTTGATCCGTTTCATCTCGACAGTGAATCCTGGCTGCGCACGTGGAACGAGGCCTACGCGCCGCTGCCGGTCCTGGGCGGATTGGCCAGCGGAGATTTCACCGAACAGCGCACGCAGCTTTACCTGAACGGCGACGTCTTCGAGGAGGGCGGCGTGGTCCTCTCCGTCGGCGGCGCCATCAAACTCGCCGGAGTGATCTCCCAGGGCTGCACGCCGATCGGCGAGACCTGGACCTTGACGAAAGTGGATCAGAACATCATTCACGAAATCGGCAACCGGCCCGCGTACGAAGTGCTCGCCGAGACCTTCAACACGCTTTCCCCCGAAGAACAACGCGCCGCGCGCGGCAATCTCTTCATCGGCCTCGTCGTCAACGAGTATCTCGAGGACTTTCATCGCGGCGATTTTTTGATCCGAAACCTGCTGGGCGCCGATCCGGGCTCCGGCAGCATCGCCGTGGGGGCGCTGCCGCGGCTGGGCCAGACCGTCCAGTTTCAACGGCGCGATGCGGCGGCGGCAACGGAGGACATGAAAGAATTGCTCGGACGGGCGCGGCGGCAGCTCGAGGGGGCGACGGTTTACGGCGGCTGCCTCTGCTGCTGCAACGGCCGTGGCCGCGGCTTGTTCGGCGAACCCGACCATGACGCGCGAATGATCCAACAAAACCTGGGGCCGATCGGCCTGGCCGGGTTTTTTTGCAATGGCGAAATCGGCCCGATTGGCAAAAAGAATTTCCTACACGGTTTCACCTCCTCGCTGGCGCTCTTTGTTAAGAAGTAATCCGTGCAACCGCCGAAAAGCCCCGCGCGGTTGAATCGTCAATGCGCGCAAACACGCGCCCGGTCGATCTCTCCGGTGTAACGATCCGGCCGTTCAGGGCTCCCGCCTTTTTCCAAACTCCGCGTCCAGCGGGATCAGCGCCGTCACGATGAAGCCCGGAATGGTGGCCAGCAACACCCAGGTGAAGAAATGCGGGTAGCCGAGCATTTCCTGCAATTTCCCGCTCCACATTCCGGGCACCATCAAACCCAGCGTCATGATTCCGGTGCAGATCGCGTAATGGGCTGTCTGATGTTCCCCGCGCGCGAGCCGCATCATGTAGAGCATATACGCCGTGAACCCGAAGCCGTAGCCAAATTGCTCCAGCGCAACGCCGGCGCCGATCACTCGCAGATTTTCCGGTTGCACTCGGGAGAGGTAAATGAACGCGGCGTCGGGCAGGTGCATCACCAGGACCATCGGCCACAGCCAGGCACGCAGTCCGTGCCGCGACACCAGCACGCCGCCCAGAATCCCGCCCAGCAACAGCGCGATCACACCCACCGTGCCATACACGAAGCCGACTTGCTCCGTGGTCAAACCCAGTCCTCCGGCGGAGCGCGCATCCAGCAGAAAGGGGGATACCATTTTCACCAGTTGCGCCTCGGCGAAGCGGTAGAACAACAGAAACAAAACCGCCCGGCCAATCTTCGGCTTCTGGAGAAACGTCGTGAACGTGGCGAGAAATTCCCGCAGGAACTTGCCGTCGGAAGGGATGCGTCCCGCCCGATCGTTTGGTGGCCGGGGCAAAACCAGGCGGTGATAGACTGAAAACGCAAGAAGAACTCCCGCCGCCGACGTCAGCGCGATCCGCCAGGCCAGGGCGGTATCACCGGTTCGCTCCTGAATTTCCCCGGCAAGCATGACGAGCAATCCCTGTCCGCAAATGAGGGCGACGCGATAAGACGCATTGCGAATGCCGCTGAAAATGGACTGGTCCCCTTCCGTGAGGGCCAGCAGATAAAAACCGTCCGCGGCGATGTCATGCGTGGCTGAACTGAACGCCAGCAGAAAGAAAAGCGCGAGTGAATACCGGAGAAAATGCGGCGCCGGCAACGTCAGCGCGACTCCGGCCAAAACCGTTCCGATGACCAGTTGCATCAGCCAGATCCACAACCGCCGCGTTTTCAAAATGTCCACCACCGGACTCCAGAGCGGTTTCAGCATCCACGGCAAAGCAAGCCAACTCGTATAGAAGGCGATCTCGTCATTGGAATATCCGAGGTTCTTATACAAAACAACCGAGACGCCGGTGACGATCGCGTACGGAATGCCCTCGGCGAGATACAATGTCGGAATCCAGAACCACGGAGTGCGCGCCACAGGCTTGGCGCCGGCCGATTGTCCCGGGTCGGAGGCATGGCTGGCGTTCGGGCGGAGCACGAGCTTTTGTAGCCGCAAAGCCGGGACTGGAGCAAGCCAGTAAACCCGCCAAAGTGAAATCGCCTGGAGCAGCGCGGAGGTGGTGGCGGCTCAAATCTTGTGGCGCACCACCTGGAGGATGATCTCGCCGCCATAGATGAAAGCCAGGATCAGAAGGCCGACGCCCGAATAATGTTCCATCCGCAACAATGTCCTGTCGCTGAGCCGGCCGTGGCCGCGCGAGGCTCCGAAGCTCAGGCCGAAATAGAACAAACCCACGCCGAGCGCCACGCCGGCGACGCAGGCAAGTTTTCCGGGCCAATCCGGCGTCACCCATCCACGCAAAATGAAATTGGCCGCGAGAGCGATCCAGAAGACCAGAACGCCGAGATTGCCCATCACCCGGACCAATCCAATCATGAACGCCGATTGAGGATGCAGCCGTTGTTCGAGGCGCTTCTCGATCCGATGGGCGGTGGCGCCGAGCCGGATGGGTGCTTCCACCGACTTGGCCATCAGAAACTTGATTCCGAGATAAAGAAAGAACGCGAAGGTGAACAGCTCCATTCCCTCCTTGATAAAGGGTCTCTGAAAAAGAGACGCAAATCCCGTGAAGGCAATGAAACAGTAGATCACCTCCATGGCGGTGGCGCCGCAACCGATGAGCGCGGCCCACTTGAATCCCCGCCGCGCGCCTTCGTTGAGGATCGTGAGGTTGACCGGGCCGGCCGGAATGGAAAGCAGCAGGCCGAAGACAAAGCCGGTGAGCCCGGCCGTAAGAATGGGTGAAAACCGATCCATTCGGCTCAGTCGAGCGCGTCGCCCGACTCCCCGGTTTCCTCGTCCTCCTCCTCGATCTCGTGCCGCATTCGGCGCGAAATGCGCGGGCGGATGAAGCCGTAAACGAGATAGATGGTGAACACCGCCGGCAATACGTAGCCGGCCGTGCGCAGGATGGAACGTTGACTCGCGATGACGAGGATGCCCCCGATCACGAGCGCCGCGAGGATGGCTTTGATAAAAGTGCTGGTCGAGCGCAGACCCAGCGATTTAAAGCTCGGATATTTCACGGTGCTCACCATCATCGCCGATAGAAACAGCAGTACGACCACGAGAAAATACTTCCATTTACCGAGATCCTTTTCGTTCTCGTTCAAGTGAATGATCAGCAGCGTGAGCGAAGCCACGAGTCCTGCGGCTGAGGGAATGGGAAAGCCGAGAAATTCCTTGCCGGCACCGCTGCCGTGGGTGGCCAGACAGTTGAAACGGGCCAGCCGAAACGCGCCGCAGAGCAGGTAAATGGAAGCGATAAACCAGCCGTATTCCGGATGGTTTCCAAAGGGAGACCCTTCCACGAACACGTCGTGCAGCACCACGCGGTGCACGAGAAAGGCCGGAGCCACGCCAAACGAAACCAGGTCGGCCAGGGAATCAAACTCGCGCCCGAAAGGGCTTTCCACACCGCCCATCCGCGCCACCCGGCCGTCAAATAAATCAAAAATGCACGCCAGCAAAATGAAGCCGAGCGCCACTTTGATCTGGGAAAAATCTCCCGAGGGCAGGTCCGCCTCGACAATTTTGGTCAGCGCCACGAACCCGCAGAAGAGATTGCCCGCCGTCAGCAGGTTGGGCAGAAAATAAATCTTCAGCTTTGCCCCGGTGGGATCGTGCTGCGGGGAATTTGAGTCAGGCTCAGCCATGGTTCGCTCCTACTCGAACCTGGCCAGCACCGTCTCGCCGCCCACCACTTTGGCGCCGAGCTGGACCTTGATTTTGGCCGAAGGCGGCAGATACACGTCCACGCGCGAGCCGAATTGAATCAGGCTGATGCGGTCGCCGCGCGCGACTTCGTCGCCCGCCGCGACCCACGGGACAATGCGGCGGGCCAGCACGCCCGCGATCAGGCGCAACGCCACTTTGGTTCCGCGCGGTTCGGCAGCTTCGATGCCGATCAGCACGTTTTCATTGCAGCCGGCACATTCGGTCCGCATGGCGCTGAGAAACTGCCCTTCCGTGTAACGGAGATACCCGGTTTTGCCGGTGACGGGCGCGTACTGGACGTGGACGTTGAGCACGGAAAGAAACATGGAGATGCGCTGGCATTCGCCGCCCATGAACTGAGGTTCGTTGACCGTGTCGATCACATCCACTTTGCCGTGCCCGGGCGAGACCACGAGGTGGGGCTCGGCGGGTACGCGCGGGTTCGGATCGCGAAAGAAGTAAAGCGTGAAGAGCGCAAATACGAACCACAGGGTGACCAGCACGATGGAAAAAACGACCATCGCCGATCCGATCAATGTCGCCAGAAATCCTGCGACCGGAACCAGCAGCACCAGGACCAGCGTGATCAAAAGCATTTTGAACGCGGCTCTCCTTGCTTTTCCCGAATGTTTCATCAGGCCAAGGTAAAGGCAAAAATTCCGGCTTCAAAGCCCAAAGTGGAGGCGGAGATGGAGGCGGTCGCAACCGCGGACAGCCCGCAGCGGCGCCAGTGGCACAAATACCGCC
>CAZFOA010000027.1:0-6155 GCA_964520205.1 uncultured Verrucomicrobiota bacterium
TGGAACAACAATTACGGCGACGATCCGGACAAGGGCGTCGTGTTCCATTGCAGCAATTTGCCCAAGGACATTTTCGTCCAGAAAGGCGAAGGCAAGCCGGTCATGGATTACCAGGAAATCATCGCCGGCACGGTGGGGAAAGAGAACACGTATGGAACGGTGGTGGGCCGGGTGAAAGCGGCGCCGCTCACTTATCTGCGCGTGAGCACGAATGATGCGGCGGGCAAGATTTGCGCCTACCTGGGCGAAGGCGAGTTGACCGACGATCCGTTGAGCACGTTCGGCGGTTATGGCGTGGTGAAGATACCGAACTTCCAGAAGCTGCTGCGGTATATTTGCCAGAACGGCTTCGAGCATCATGTGGCCATCAGTCCGACGCGCGTTGCGGCCGGGGTGAAGGAAGCGTTGGGCAACTACCTCGGGTGGGAGGTTTATCACCACCAATAGAGCGACCCACTTGAGCGGGTGAACAAGCGATTTTTCGTTCGAGCGCTTTCAACCCTCGGTGCCGGCATCCTGTTAACCACCGGCCCGTCGGTCCTCGCGCAGGCCGCCGCCGGGCATCCCGCCGCCGGGCCGCCGGCGGCACGATGGGCGGAGGACGTCTCGTCCGGCAAAGTGCTGCCCGAATATCCGCGGCCGCAAATGGTGCGGACGAACTGGGCCAACCTGAACGGTCTTTGGGACTACGCCATTGTGACCAAAGACGCGCCTCAGCCATTGGAGTGGCAGGGCCGGATTGTGGTGCCGTTTCCGGTGGAATCCACGCTCTCGGGCGTGACGAAGCGCGTCACTGAAAAAGATCGATTGTGGTACCGGCGCGCGTTCCAGGTGCCGCAGGATTGGAGCGGCCGGAAAGTGCTGTTGCACTTCGGGGCCGTGGATTGGGAAGCGACAGTCTTCGTCAACGGCAAACAAGCCGGAGCCCATCGCGGCGGGTATGACGGGTTCAGTTTTGACATCACGGACCTGTTGAACCCGGCCGGCACCAACGAACTGACCGTGGCTGTTTGGGATCCGACCGACGCCGGCACGCAGCCGCGCGGCAAGCAGGTTAATCGCGCGGGCGGCCTCTGGCACACGCCCACCAGCGGCATCTGGCAGACCGTGTGGCTGGAACCGGTGAATCCGCAATATATCCACTCGCTCAAAATCACTCCCAACCTGGAAGATCCCAGTGTCATCGTCCAGACCACCATCCGATCCACAACGGACCTGGACCAGTTCCATCTGCGGGTGGAGGTCCTGGACAACGGCGCTGTGATCAAGTCCGAAGACCGGGTTCTTTACAGCACGCTGCAGGCGGAGTCGGAGGCCGGGTGCGTGTTCTTGATTCAACTTTCCGATCCCAAACTTTGGTCGCCGAATTCCCCTTATCTGTATGGACTGCGCCTGAAACTGCATGATGGCGACAAGATCATCGACGAAGTTTCCAGCTACTTCGGCATGCGCAAGATTTCCCTTGGCAAAGACGAAAACGGTTTCACCCGGATGCTCCTGAACCACCAGCCGCTTTTCCAGTTGGGCGCCCTGGACCCGGGTTTCTGGCCGGATGGACTTTACACCGCGCCGACGGACGAGGCGCTGCGATACGATTTGGAGACCGTGAAGAAGCTCGGTTTTAACCTGGTGCGCAAGCACGCCAAGGTGGAACCCGAGCGGTGGTATTACTGGTGCGACAAACTCGGCCTGCTCGTCTGGCAGGACATGCCGAACGGCGACCAATCCATCGGCGGCGACGGAGCAGACATTCAACGCGAGCCGAGATCGGCCCGGCAATATGAAACCGAGCTTCAAGCGCTCGTTGAAGGGCGGGGCAATCATCCCAGCATCGTCCTGTGGGTGCCGTTCAATGAAGGCTGGGGGCAGTTCGACACCGCGCGCATCGCGGGCCTGATCAAAAGGTGGGATCCCACCCGGCTGGTGGATGCCGCTTCCGGCGGGGCCGACCGGGGCGCGGGCGACATCAACGACCTGCACTCCATTCCCGGACCAGGCTCGCCCAGGCCGGAAAAAAAGCGGGCGACGGTGCTCGGTGAATTTGGGGGGTTGGGCTGGCCCGTGAGCGGACACGCGTGGCGGGACGAAACAAACGGGAGCGCCGGCAGTTTTACCAACGCCGGGGAACTGACCGCGGCCTATGTCAAACTGGCCGGGCAATTGCCCGGTCTGATGAAAACCAGCGGATTGAGCGCGGCGGTTTATGTGCAGGCCGCCGACGTGGAATCCGAGGTCAACGGCCTGATGACCAGCGATCGGGCCGTGCTGAAAATGGATTCGGGCGTTGTGCTGGCGGCGAACCAGGCGGTTGACGGTTCGGTTCCCTATGCGGCGCCTTCCACACCGGTGGTGACGAAGGTGAACGGAGGGGCGCTTCTTGCGGCCATGGAAAGTATTTATCTGGCGACCAACGGCACGGGAGCCACCCACGCCGGCATCACCCTCAGCGTCAAAGCGGACAAGCCCGGCGCAAGAATCAACCCCGCGATGTGGGGCATTTTTTTCGAGGACATCAACTTCGGCGCCGATGGCGGGCTTTACGCCGAGCTGGTGAAGAACCGTTCGTTTGAATTTCCCAACCCGTGGATGGGTTGGAGCAGGATTGAACCGGCCCGGGCCGTCGGTTCGGTCGAAATGCGCGATTACGACCCATTTGACGCGGCCAATCCGCATTACGTTCGGGTGCGAACGGGGTTTTTCGGCCGGGGTTTTGGTGTGGCCAACGAGGGATTTCGGGGCATGGGTTTGCACGAAGGCGAACGCTTCAACTTTTCCGTTCAAGCCCGGGCGCTGAATGGCAAGCCGGTGTTGCGGATCGCGCTGGTCAGCCCCGAAGGACGCAAGCTTGGATCAGCCAAGCTCAGCGGATTCACTCCCCGCTGGCAACAATACACCGCCGAATTGCGCGCGGCGGCGACCGAGCCGAAAGCGCATCTGACACTCACTGTGGAAGGCCCGGCGACGCTGGACCTGGACATGATTTCGCTTTTCCCGGAGGACACCTGGAAGCATCGCCCGAACGGTTTGCGGGCCGACCTGGTGCAGATGCTTGCCGATTTGAAGCCCGGGTTCCTGCGCTTTCCAGGCGGTTGCATTGTTGAAGGCCGTGATCTCACCAACCGTTACGAGTGGAAAAACACCATCGGCGATCTGCCGGACCGGCAATTGAAGCTGAACCGCTGGAATGTCGAATTCAAGGACCGCGCGGCGCCGGATTATTACCAGTCCTTCGGTCTCGGTTTTCTCGAATATTTCCAGTTGTGCGAAGACCTCGGCGCCGCGCCGCTGCCGATTTTGAATTGCGGCATGGCCTGCCAGTTCAACACCGGCCAGTTGGCGCCGCTGGACAAGCTGGACCCTTACATCCAGGACGCGCTGGACCTGATCGAATTCGCGAACGCGCCGGTGAGCACCGAGTGGGGCGGCCGGCGCGCAGCGCTGGGCCATCCCGCGCCATTCCACCTGAAACTGCTGGGCATCGGCAACGAGCAATGGGGTCCCCAATACATCGAACGCTTCGCCCGATTCGCCCAGGTGCTCAAGTCCGAACACCCGGAGATTCAACTCGTCGCCGCCACCGGACCCGATCCCGACGGCGCCCGGTTCGACTATGCGCGGTCGAAACTCGGCGAACTCGAGGCCGATTTCCTGGACGAACATTTTTATCGCCCGCCCGAATGGTTTCTGAGCCACGCCAACCGCTACGACCAATATGATCGCAATGGCCCGAAAGTTTTCGCCGGCGAATACGCAGCGCAAGTCCCCACCCGCGCGAACAACATGCAATCCGCGCTGGCGGAAGCTGCCATGATGACCGGCTTCGAGCGCAATGCCGACGTCGTGCGCATGGCATCCTACGCGCCGTTGTTCGCGCACGCAGACGCCTGGCAATGGCGGCCGGATTTGATCTGGTTTGACAACCTGCGCGTGGCCGGCACCCCCAATTATTACGTGCAACAGCTCTTCAGCCGGAACCGCGGCGACGTCGTTTTGCCGGTGGTTGTCGACCTCCCCGCGCCGCCCGCCGGTGGCGGCCAGCTCTCCGTGTTCGCCAGCGCCAGCCGGGATGATCAGGCGGGTGAAATCATCCTGAAAGTCGTCAATGTCGAAACGGGACCGGTTCATGCCAGCGTCCATCTTCAGGGCGTCATCCCCGACCGCGCCAAAGCCACCGAAACGATCCTTACGTCGGCAAGTTTGAACGACGCGAATTCCCTCGCCAATCCAGTCCAGGTCGTGCCGGAGACACATGTGATCAAAGTCGACGTTCCGGATTTCGACTACGACTTTCCGGCGTTTTCGATGACCGTGCTGAGAATCGAAACAAGTCATTGAAAGCACCCCCATTAACCGCCGGCTGGTCCCAGGCTTCCCATGAACCATGTAGCGCAGACTGGCAGTCTGCCGTATCGCGGATTGGCAATCCGCCGGCGCCGCGAGTCCTAACGCTGGTCCGACTGCCAGCTCGCTTCGGCGAAGCCTCCGGCGCAGCCAGGGTCGGAGACACAGCAGGTTGCCAACCTGCGCCACCTCGTCACGGTTCATGGTCCGCGAGCCGATCCAAAATCAACACGAGGCTACGGACATGCCTCCAACACCTTTCCGATGAACTCAAAATACACAATCGGTCTTGATTATGGAACCAACTCCGTTCGCGCCCTGATCGTGGACGTGGCCAATGGACGAGAAGTGGCCACCGCCGTCTGGGATTACGAACACGGCGACGCGGGCGTGATCTTGTCGCGCGATCCGAACCTGGCCCGGCAACATCCAGCCGACTACCTCAAAGGCGCGGAGCTCACAATCAAGAAAGCCATCGCCGCCGCGAAACAGGCTGTGCGCGGGTTCCGGCCGGAGCAGGTCGTCGGCATCGGCGTGGACACGACGGGCAGCACGCCCTTGCCCGTCGATGGCCGGGGCCAGCCGCTCGCGTTTGACCGGCGTTTTGTCAAAAACCCGGCCGCGATGGCGTGGTTGTGGAAAGACCACACCAGCGTCGCGGAGGCGGCGGAGATCACAGAGCTGGCAAAAAGGATTCGCCCGAACTTTCTGGCCAAATGCGGCGGCACATATTCGAGCGAATGGTTCTTCAGCAAAATCCTGCATTGTTTGCGAACCAGTCCGGAGGTATTCCGAGCGGCTCACTCGTGGGTGGAACTGGCGGATTACGTCCCCGCCGCCCTGACCGGCACCGAAGCTCCAGACCAACTGAGCGTCGGAATCTGCGCCGCGGGCCACAAGGCAATGTATCACGCGGGGTGGGGCGGCTATCCCGACCGGAAATTCCTTTCGCGATTGGACCCCAAGCTGGGCCAATTGCGTGGCCGGCTGTGTGCCAAAGTTCGCACGGTTGCCGAAGCGGCGGGCGGCCTGACCGAGGCTTGGTCCCGGCGGACCGGTTTGTCGGCCGGGATCCCCGTGGCGGTGGGGGCATTTGATGCGCACCTGGGCGCAATCGGCTGCGGCGTCGGGACCGGGACGCTGGTAAAGATCATCGGCACCAGCACCTGCGACATCACCGTCTGGCCAAACACAAAAAACCTAAAAGACGTTCCTGGACTGTGCGGTATCGTTAACGGAAGTGTCATTCCGGGGTATTTTGGGCTGGAAGCGGGTCAATCTGCGGTCGGGGACATTTTCAATTGGTTCGTGAATTACCTGGAGCCTGGGGGCAAAAAGGGTGGATCCCACCCCGAATTGACCCAGGGGGCGGGGCGGCTGCAGCCGGGCGAATCCGGGTTGTTGGCCCTGGATTGGAACAATGGAAATCGGACTATCCTGGTGGATCAACGGCTGACCGGGCTGCTGGTGGGCCAGACGTTGTACACGACGCCGGCGGAGATCTATCGGGCGTTGATCGAAGCGACGGCTTTTGGCGCGCTGACGATCATCAATCGCTTCGAAGAATACGGTGTCAAGATCCGGCAGGTGGTCAATTGCGGCGGCATCGCGGAGAAGAATCCGCTGGTGATGCAAATCTATGCAGACGTGACCGGCCGGCCGATGAAGGTCTCGCGCTCGGCGCAGACGTGCGCGCTTGGTTCGGCGATTGCGGCGGCGGTCGTGGCGGGCGCGCACAAAGATTTTGCGGGCGCGCAGAAAGAAATGACCGGCCTCAAGCCGCGCTTTTTCAAACCGAACGCGAAAGCTCACGA
>CAZFOA010000027.1:6255-20401 GCA_964520205.1 uncultured Verrucomicrobiota bacterium
CGTTTATTTCGTAGTTTCAAAATTTATGTTGGAAAAACTAAAAGCCGCGGTCTGCAAAGCCAATCTCGACCTCGTCGCGAGAGGTTTGGTCATCGAATCCTGGGGTAACGCAAGCGGGATCGACCGCCAGCGCGGCCTCATGGTCATCAAACCGTCCGGCGTGCCTTACGCCGGCATGAAGCCCAAACACATGGTGGTGGTTTCGCTGAAGACAGGCCGGGTGGTGGAAGGCCGGCTCAAGCCCAGTTCCGACACCGCGACGCATCTCGTGCTGTACCGCGCGTTTCCGAAAATCGGCGGCGTAGTCCACACGCACAGCCTTTACGCGACGGCGTGGGCGCAGGCGAAGAAGGGGTTGTCGTCCTACGGCACCACGCAGGCGGATTACTGGCACGGCGACGTGCCCTGCACGCGCCTGCTGACCCCAAACGAAATCAAAACGGATTATGAAGAGAATACCGGCCGGGTGATCATCGAACGATTCCGGAAGCTGGATCCTTTGCAACATCCGGCGGTGTTGGTGTCGAGTCACGGGCCGTTTACCTGGGGGAAGGACGTGGCGGAAGCGGTGCATAACGCTGCGGTGCTGGAGTTTGTCGCGCGCCTGGCCAGCGAGACGCTGCGGCTCAATCCGAAGCTTAAGCCCATGCAATCGGCGCTGCTCGACAAGCATTTTCTCCGCAAACACGGTCCCGGGGCGTCCTACGGCCAGGGACCAGAAAAACGCTGAGACGGCGGTTCGCCCGGAAATCTCCTCGCGCGATAGGAACGCCAGCCCCAAAGCCGCGTGAGGGCGCGCGGCCTGCAACAAGCAGCCGCTGTCCCGATTTGTAGGCCGGGTCCCCTGACCCGGCGTGACCCGGCGGAGGCATTGCCGCGCTTCAGAGCACAGAGCACACGGTTCATATTTATTTTGACCATTTCGCGCCGCCCCGGTATTAACGGAGCCGTGAAATTTGCGGCCATGGATCACCGGCAGGACGTCGCAAGCAAACGTCGTTTCCCGCGCGAACCCGGCAAAGCACCAATTTGAAAGCTCCTGAAAGCATCAGGGTTCATTTCCCAAACCAAAAAATAAACATCAAACCGTGAAAACCAACATGATTGAATGGATGCTCCTACTTGGCGCGGGCGCCTGCGCTGTGTTCCTGTCAGGCTGCGCAGCCCCCGGTTCGGCGGCGGACAAAGTCAGCAAACGATCTTTCGGCAAGACGCCGGACGGCCAGGCGGTGCAGCTTTACACCTTGCGCAATTCCAAAGGCGCTGAAGCCACCATCGCAACCTATGGCGGCACGGTTACCTCCCTCAAAATGCCGGATCAGAGCGGCAAGTTTGGCGACGTGGTGCTCGGCTATGATCAGCTCGACAGTTACCTGACGAACAGTCCGTTCTTCGGCTGCCTCGTGGGACGTTACGGCAACCGCATCGCCAAGGGACAGTTCGCGCTGGACGGCAAAACCTACTCGCTGGCCACCAATAATCCCCCCAACAACCTGCACGGCGGCCCCGTGGGTTTTGATAAACGGGTCTGGAAGGTCGTCCGGGCGGACGTCGGCCCCGATGGCCCCCGGCTGGAATTGAATTACCTGAGCAAGGATGGCGAAGAAGGGTTCCCCGGCAATCTCAATGCCACCGCCACCTACACCCTGACAGAGGATAACGCGCTGCGCTTGGATTATACCGCCACCACCGACAAGGACACGGTCTGCAACCTCACGCATCATTCTTACTTCAACCTGGCCGGCAAAGGCGACATCCTCGGCCACGTGGTTTACATCAACGCCGACAAGCTCACTCCGGTGGACAGCGCGCTGATTCCGACGGGCGAGTTGAAGCCGGTGGACGGCACGCCGTTCGATTTCCGCACGCCGACTGCGGTCGGAGCCCGGATCAACGCCGATGACGAGCAACTCAAGTTCGGCAGCGGTTACGACCACAACTGGGTCGTCAACAAACCGCCGGGCGAACTGGCCCTGATGGCGCGGGTCACCGAGGCGACGACCGGGCGCGTCATGGAAGTCTGGTCCACGGAACCGGGAGTGCAATTCTACACCGGCAATTTCCTGGACGGCTCCATGACCGGCAAAGGCGGCTGGGTTTATCAACGCCGCAACGGGCTTTGCTTCGAGCCGCAGCACTATCCGGATTCACCCAATCATCCGCAATTCCCGACCACGGAATTGAAGCCGGGCGAAACCTACAAGAACACCATCATCTACAAGTTTTCCGTGAAGTAATTGCCAATCAGCCGCGCTCCCCCAACTCCGGAAGGCGCGGCATTTAGAAAAACAACCCTGAGCAAAGCAACCATGAACAATCCGACTCCGTTTTTTGCTGTCGCTGACAGCGGCAGTACCCTGACCGGCCTTGACTGGCTGGCGATCGCATTCTACTTCGGCATCCTGATGGGTGTCGTCTGGTGGGTCGTCAAGAGAGGCAAGGACACCGCTACCGATTACTTTCTGGCTGGGCGCAACCTCAGCTGGTGGATCATCGGCGCTTCCATCTTTGCCTCCAACATCGGTTCCGAACACATCGTCGGTCTGGCCGGGTCGGGCGCGAAGGATGGCGTGGCGCTGGCGCATTATGAATTGCACGCGTGGTGCCTGCTGATGCTGGCATGGGTGTTCGTGCCGTTTTATGCGCGCTCGCTGGTGTTTACGATGCCGGAATTTTTGGAACGGCGTTTCTCGGTCGGCTCGCGTTACGTTCTGTCCGTCGTGTCCATCGTGACGTTTGTGGTTACCAAGATTGCAGTGGGCATTTTCGCCGGTGGCACGGTGTTCGCGGCATTGCTGCCTGAGATGCAGATACACATTGGAACTCACTTGATTGACAGTTTCTGGATTGGATCTATAGCGGTCATCCTGCTGACGGGTCTTTACACGATGCTGGGCGGCATGCGTGCCGTGGCGTACAACGATGCCGTGCAGGTCACGGTGTTGATTACCGGTTCGGCGTGTCTAACGTTTTACGGATTGCACAAGCTCGGCGGTGAGCAGGGGATTTTTCACGGCTGGAACGAATTGCGCCGGCTTTGCGGTTCGGACATGTTCAACCTCTGGAAGCCGATGGTCCCCCACGGCGTGGAGGCGAGCTGGTCGCCAGTGCTGAGCAAAGATGCGGCCGGGAACATCACCAGGGAAGCGTGGTATTTCAACCAGAATTTCCCATGGCTCGGCATGGCGATTTGTGCGCCGGTCATTGGGCTGTGGTACTGGTGCACGGACCAATACATTGTCCAGCGCGCCCTCGGCGCACCCAACGAGAAAATCGCGCGGCAGGGCAGCATCTTCGCCGCTTTTCTCAAACTCTTCCCCGTTTACCTGTTTATCATTCCCGGCTTGATCTACTATGCGCTGGTCAAGGCCAATACCGTGCCGGCGCTGACTGCGGACTATGACGCCCAGTCTGCCTTCCCGTTGATGGTGAAACACCTCCTGCCCGCCGGACTCCGGGGCATCGTTGTAGCCGGGTTGCTCTCGGCGCTGATGGGGTCCCTGGCCGGCGTGTTCAACGCCTGTTCCACCCTCTTCACCGTTGACCTCTATCAGAAGTGGAAACCCAAGGCGAGTCAGCACCAACTCGTCCAGATTGGCCGCACGGCCACGTTCATCATGGTTGTCGTCGCGCTGTTTTGGATTCCGGTCGTCCGGGGCAATAAGGGCCTTTACAATTACCTCCAATCCGTTCAGGGCTATTTGGCGCCGCCTGTCTTCGTGGTCTTTTTCTTTGGCGTGTTTTGGAAGCGCCTCAACGCGAAAGGCGCCTTCTGGGCCATGATGGTGGGCTTTGTGGTCGGGTTTTTCCGCATGTTGGTGGATACTCCAGTCTCCCTGCACATGTTTGGCTACGAAGACGCGGCCCAGACGATTGTGAAGGGATACAGCCCAGGCTCGTTCCTCTGGATAGTCAACAACATCAATTTCCAATACTTCAGCGTCCTGATCACCATCGTGTCCGCCGTGGTGATGGTCCTGGTGAGTTACATGACCGCACAGCCGAACTATGACACAATCAAGAACCTGAGTTTCGGCACCAAGACGGCGGAGGATAAGCAGTCAACCTTGCACAGTTGGAGCTGGCGTGAAGTGGCCGCGTCTGGCTTCATCCTGCTCGCCATTCTCGGAGCTTACCTCTACTTCAGAGGCTGATCCTGCGCCGGCGGTCTGGAGAATTGCTCCAATCCGCCGGCTGAAGAAGCGAAAGTTGTCGCTCCACCCGGCCCTTCCTGCCGGGTGGAGCAGCCTGCGCCCGCGCGCGGAAGCCTCACGCCGGAGGTTGAATCAAACAGGCACAACCCAAGGAGGGCTGTGCCTGTCAACGAGGCTGAAACCTGGGTGGTTGGCCTTACGATGAGTTGCTTGCCTCCATTGCCTCGGGTACCCTTAAACCCCATTCATGATGAATCCACTCTACCTGTTTTGACGACCGGCACTCCAGACGCAAACCCTCCGGCTGACCAATGGTCGGAGTGGCTGCTCCGGGGCAGGCACGGAGGCGATCCGAACCATGAACCGGTCATCCGCGCCATGGTGCAGAGGATACGTGACCGCGTGCTCGACGGAGCGGCGCTGTCAGAGGGAATGGTGCTCGTTGACGTTGGGGCGGGCGATGGACTCGTCGCGTTCGGGGCATTTGAACGGGTCCCCTCGCTCCTGGCGGTGCTCACCGACGTGTCAGCGCCGCTGTTAAACCGCGCAAAAGAATGTGCCCTGGAGCGTGGAGTGCGGGATCGCTGCACTTTTCTTCAAACCGCTGCCGAGCGGCTGGATGGCGTCGCCGACGAATCCGCCGACGTTGTCACCACTCGATCGGTCCTGGCGTATGTTGCGGACAAGGCTGCCGCCGCGCGCCAGTTCCATCGCGTGCTCAAGCCTGGCGGTCGCATTTCTATTGCTGAACCCATTTACCAGGACGCCGCCGTGCAGCTTGCGGGTCTCACAAATGCGCTGTTGGCCCGGCCTGACGATGCCATCACCGCCCAAGCCCGGCTCCTGCAACGCTGCCGGGCCGTCCAGCTTCCGTCAACGATGGCGGAGATTCAGGGCAATCCGCTGACGAACTTCACCGAACGGGATTTGATCGTGCTGTTTCAGAAGGTGGGTTTCACCGAGATCCATCTCGAATTGCACATTGATATTCGGAAGGGAGCCGCAGTGCCATGGGACACATTCATCGACAAGGCTCCCCGTCCGGGCGCGCCCTCGCTCCGCGCGGTATTTGCCTCGCACCTCAGCGACGCGGACCGGCGCCAACTCGAGGCGGACCTGCGCCCACTCGTGGAATCGGGACGGCACACGGAGCGCGACGCCATCGCCTACCTCACGGCAGTCAAACCGGGCGGGAAAAGCACCGCAAATGGTTAGATTGCGGTCGCAAATCGGGGGTTGGCTGAAACGTGCACAACCCAAGGAGAGCTGTGCACGTCAACGAAGCTGAAACTTAATCCTTCCGACTCTGGCCCCGCCGGCTCAAGAGAAGCGCGCCGAATCCAAAACCGATCACGGCAAGCGACGAGGGCTCGGGGACTGGCAATAACGAGACCGTTGCGGATCCTTGAAACGCCCCGTAAGTGTAGGTGCCGGTGAAGTCAAATGGGAAACTTCCAAGACCCAGCGCCGCATTGTTGATTCGCTCCTGATCGGTTGCGCCGGGATCCGTTTCATACGCCGCCCAGGCATTGCCGGAACCACGCCCAATAATTTCATCAACCTGTTGGGAAGCGTCTCCGGAAGTGACAAAGCTGTCATCCGCAGTGCCTCGTATCCTATCCGCACCGTAATTCCATCCAACATAAGACGAACTGTATGCGTAGCTGCCCAAACCGTATGAAAAACCGAGCGTGTTGCCGGCATCCGTGCTGAGGGCGGAAAATGCCAATTGGTCAATTGAGATTTTAACGCCGTTTCCTTTGACATCCAAACCGAACTGCAGGCGATTGCCCAACTCGCTGGCATAAGCCCCGCCCGGACTGGCTGCCCCGTTCCACGAATTGAACCCGGTGACAATGTTATTCAACACCGACATCACCAAAGGCGCCTGGGTATAATAAGAGGGCGCACCCGGATCGCCGCGGGAAACCAGGCCATGCTCCAGCGCATAGATCGCATTGTCATTCCAAGCCGAAAAGCTGGGCGATCCATATGCGTTCGGCGCGGAAGCGGGTATCACGTAAATGCTGACTCCCGGCCAGACCGTTGCCCGTGCCGGTTGAACACCGACGACCATGGCCACCGCCAGGATGGCTCCAGTCAAAAGGTTTGCTTTCATTTTCAGGATTATTTCTTAGGTTACACTCGGTTTTTCTGATGGGACGTTGCCTTTCGACGCCGGGCGACAATGACGAACTGATCATAACGTCCGCTTGGTTTTCCACACGACTGTATCCGTATATTTAATGGCGTCAATCGCGAGAAGTACGGAGGCTGAGGGAGCAAACAGCATCCGCCCCGGAGGCAAGTCTGCAAACAACAGGACCCACACATCCCCTGGCAACAAGCGATGAAGTGGCAGCCGACTTCAATTTGTATGGATAGTCTCCGGGGGTGCCGGAATGAGTTTCTGGAATTTCATTGCCATGTCCCGTCCCTTGCCAATGCCAGGATAACAGGTGGCGGAGACGCGTAAAGAGAACGGCTCCTCGTTTTGACGTGAAACGGGTGATGATCTCCGGGTTACGTCCACAACTGTCGATCCAGGGAGCGGTACTGGATTGCCTCGGAAATATGTTCGCCGGCGATGGCTTCCGCGCCGGCCAGGTCGGCGATGGTGCGGGCGACTTTCAGCACCCGATCGTAAGCGCGGGCGCTCAGGTTCAAATCCGCCATCGCGAACTTCAACAATTCGAGAGTGGATTCCGAAAGGCGGCAGCATTGCTTCAGTTCACGCGCACCCATCCGCGCGTTGCACGTGATCTTGGGCCGGTCTTTGAACCGCGCCTGCTGCCGGCGGCGGGCTGCCACGACGCGATCGCGGATGCAAGCGGAGTCTTCACCGGTTTGTTCGCTGGTGATCTCCCGGAACTGCACCTGCGGCACTTCGATATGCAGGTCGATCCGGTCGAGCAACGGACCGGAAATGCGTCCGAGATAATTCTGGATTTCGCGGGGCGAACAGCGCGATTCGCCCGGCATCTTCCCGTCCGGCGTCGGGTTCATCGCCGCCACCAGCATGAACTGCGAGGGAAACGTGAGGGTGCCGGCGGCGCGCGAAATGGTGACTCGGCCTTCCTCGATCGGCTGGCGCATGGTTTCGAGCACGCCGCGCTTGAACTCGGGCAGTTCATCCAGAAACAAAACGCCGTGGTGCGCGAGGGAAATCTCGCCCGGAGTGGGATTGACATTGCCGCCCAATAATCCGGCGTCGCTGGCCGTATGGTGCGGCGCGCGGAACGGCCGGCGAGTCACCAGCGCCTGGCCGGGCGCGAGCAGGCCGACGATGCTGTGAATCTTCGTGGTTTCCAAGGCCTCCTCCAGCGTGAGAGGCGGAAGGATGGTCGCGAGCCGTTTCGCCAGCATGGATTTGCCCGTGCCCGGCGGGCCGATGAGCAAAATGTTGTGGCCGCCGGCAGCGGCAATTTCCAGCGCGCGCTTGACGGACTCCTGCCCTTTGACTTCGGCAAAATCCATTTCCTCGTCTCCCGTCCCCTCGAAAAGTTTCGCGAAGTCCACCTTGGTGGGGGAAATCTTGATTTCGCCTTCGAGAAAAGCCGCCGCTTCCCGAAGATTTTGAATGGGGATGACCTGGAGGCCGGAAACCACCGCGGCTTCGGCGGCGTTGTCCGCGGGAACCAGCACTCCCGTCTTGCCGTCGCTGCGCGCCCGGAGCGCCACGGGCAGCACCCCTTTGACCGGGCGCACCGCGCCGGTCAGCGCCAATTCCCCCACAATCACAAAATGGTCGAGTTGATCCGCCTCGATTTGTTCGCTGGCCGCGAGCATGCCCAGCGCAATCGGCAGATCAAAACTCGGCCCTTCCTTCTTCACGTCGGCCGGCGCGAGGTTGATGGTGGTGCGGCCCATTGGAAATTTGAAGCCGGAATTGGACAGCGCCGTGGTGACGCGGTCGCGGGATTCCTTCACGGCGGCATCCGGCAGGCCCACGATGATGATCAGGGTGTCGCCCCACCCGGCGTTCACCTCCACCTCGACGGGATAGGCCTCGATTCCGTTGACAGCCGCCGCACAAACCCTCGCCAACATGCGGAAGTTATGATTGAGATTCGGCGGAAGCGCAATGCGTTTTTGACATCCCAAAATCCGACGGGCGCATGTCGGCGCTCCGGTGACCCCCGGGATTCGCCCAAATCCGACTCCGCGCCTGACGTTTCCGGACGCAGGCCGTGTCACCGCCAAATCGTCGTCAGGGTCCAGTCTCGATGCTTTGCAGTTCCTGCGGCTGCAGGATTCCATTCCGAACGAGAATCCGTCCGAGATAGCGCAAGACCTCCGAATCCGGTTCCAGCTGCAATCCTCGCACCAGGAATTGTTTTGCCTGCTGGGGGTCACCGGTTCGCAGACTGGTTTTGACGCCGAGGCTGGCGTAAAAGGCCGCGGACCATCCGGCTTGTGATGGCCGGTAAACCTGGGTGGTTTCGAGAATCTTCCAGATTTGTTCCAAGGCCTGCGTTTGCTTCCCGGGCTCCGATTGCAAGGCGACTTCGGCGTCGAAAAGTTGTCTGGCGACCTCATTCGTTGCGGAGGCAGGCGGAGGCTTCAGGATGGTGCGGTTGGTGCCGCTGAAGATGCAAGGCATTGTCGGGCCACCGCCGATTGTCTCAAGCAGCGGTCCCAATTTCCCCTGGCAGCGCAAGTCGACAAACGCCTGCAACTCGGGGTTTACGGACGGGCAGTCTCCGCCGAAAATGGTCTTGAGACTCGCGTCGCTCAAGGCGGCCAGCAGCGAGTTCTTTTCCCCGGACGCAAGGTCCACCGCCCAGGTCCGTTCGTCGAAGCGAAACAACCCGCGAGCGGTGCGACCGAGGTAGAACGCCCGGGGCGCTTCATACTCCAAAATCGGGAAATCGTCGGTTTGGATCGGGCCCGGACCGATGATCGCCGAGGCCGTCCGCTGCGAGGCAAACTGTCGCGCCAGAATCATTCCCGGCGTCGTCAGATGGATGGCCTCGAGATCCTTCCCGGGGCCTTCCAGCGCGATTGCGTGCTGAAACAGCTCCGCGTCCGATTGCCAGGGTTGGTCCGATCCGAGCATGATGATGTCTCCGCTGCCGCTTTCCCAGATTTCCATGGCCGGGAAAACGGTGCCGAACGTCCGCACGACCATTTCCACGATGCCATCGTTCATTTCGTAAATATGGAACCACTGGGCCATGATGCCGCCCGGTTTGAGGCGGCTTGCCGCGATTTGATAAAATTCACGGCTGAAGACGCTGCCGATGCCGACCGTCCAGGGATTTGAGGGTTCGGAAATGACCACGTCGTACTTTTGCGGGCTCAGTTTCAAGACTGTCCGGGCGTCTTCATGGTAGAGGCGAGTGCGTGAATTGGTCAGGACGCCGTGATTCCAGGGCTCGAAGAACTGCGCCGCGTGCAACACGGGTTCACAATTCTCAGCCACGGTGAGCCGCTCGATGGGATAACCGAGCGTCGCGGCGGCGGTGATTCCGCTGCCGAGTCCGAACACGAAGACGTCTCGACTCTGCGGCCTCACCATCAACGGCAGGTGCGCCAGGAGAAACTGTGTCGAGCGATCGCCAAGAGTCGAGGCATCCACCTTGCCATTCACGCGCAGCGAGAGTTCGTGTCCAACGGCCAGCTGGCTGTCTTCAACCGACACCGTGGCGTCCGCCGCGTCTTCATAGAACAGAAGCCGGTCGTTCTTGCGCGCCTCGCGGATGGAGATGGGGAGCACTTCACTTTCGCGCCATCGGAATACGCCGGAACTCAGCACGAGTCGCCAGCCTTCACCGCCGGTAGCCGTGACCAAAACCAGAAGCCCGGCCACCAGCACAGAACTTGCCGCTGCCATGCGTTTTCGCCTGACGCAGGCCACGATAAATGCCGAGCCACTCAACACCAGCGCCAGGGCGGTGAAGGAACCCCGCAGCCCAATTCCCGGCATGAGGACGAAACCCGTCAGCAAAACCCCACCGACCGCCCCCAAGGTATTCCAGGTCAACAGGCGGCCCACGCGGTCACCCAGCAGGTCCGACGTTTCTGATATGACTCGAATCCACAGCGGCAGCACCGCCCCGAGCGCCGCCGCGGGAAGTCCCAGCACGACCATGGAGAAGACCGCCGCCATGGCTTGATAATAGCGATAACCCATCGTCGTGGCGCTCAGACCACTCCGCGCGTGCCGGTAAACCTCCACCAATTCCTCAATGTTGAATACCAGCAGTCCAATCCAGGCAGCGGCGCCCAGCACCAAAGCCAGAGTCGTCGTTTCCTTCGGCCATTGTTTCCGCCGTGGCGAGGCAATCACCGCGCTGCCCAGTCCGATGCCGAGAATGAACGCCATCAACACGATTGCGAAAGCCTGCAAGGAAGCGCCGAAGATCAGGCACAAACATCGCGACGCCAGGACTTCGAGGCCCATGGAAACCGCTCCGGTCAAAGCCACCAACAGACAGCCCCAACGAAAGACGTTCGCTGCTTCCTGCTCTTGAGCGGGGGTGAACTTTGGCGCGTGCCGGGTCGAACCTGAACCCGGATGCGCGGTCTGTCTCCTTGCGACCCCGATCGCGGTGAACCCAATCAGCACATTCACCAGGGCCGTCAGTTGCAGTGTCATCGGCAGTCCGATCCACGTCACGAGAAAGAACCCAGCCAATCCCGCCCCGCAAACCGCCCCCAGACTATTGGTGCTGTAAAACCGGGCCGAACGCCGGCCGGCGTCGGGCGTCTGCTTCTGTAGCCATGCCGCCAGCACTGGCAACGTTCCTCCCATCAGAATCGTCGGTCCCAGCAAAAGCCCGGCGCTCAGAATCGCTTTCAGCATCAGCAACCAGAGCGTGTGGTCCAGCAGGCCGGAGCCAATCATGGCAAAAAGCCGGTCGGCCATCTGGTAAATGGATGGAAAGAAAAAAGCGTAAAGCCCCACCACCACTTCGAGATAGCCGTACAAGGCCAGCGGCTGTCGCGACCGGTCGGCCCGGGTGCCAAAAATGCGGTTGCCCAGCGCCAGCCCTCCCATGAACACCGCCAGCACCACGGTCTGCGCCTGAATCGTGCTCCCGAACAACAGACTCAGGTATTTGGACCAAATTACCTCGTACACCAGCGCCGTCGCGCCGGAACAGAAAAACAGCAGCAGAATGATCATTGGCTTCGCTTTCTCATCGCCGGTTCTTATCGGCGTTCAGCCTAGCAGAGAGGTGCAGCGCATGTCGATTCACACGACATGGCCGGTGCCAATATCGCGGTCCCCACCTGGCAAAGCCTTGTGCCTGAAGAGAATTGGAACGTGAAGCGCTCCCATTCTCCATGGCCTGCCGAATGCCATTCGGCGACACAGCCGACTACCAGTCGGCGCTACACGGACCAACTCGATGTCGTTTGGTGGTGCTGTCGAGTTGTGCCCTGCAGCAGGCGGGTGACGCCTCTCGGCAGAATCCTCAACGCCGGAAACGCCCGATCCCTTTGCCTCGGCGAAGGATCAGCGGGCGCCATTCGTGCCGCCGCTCCCGGATTCCCCGCGCGAGCCAGCCTCGCCTGAGGAGGGCAACGGGTTCGTGTCGCGCAGGGCGCGGGTGCGGCGCACCGCCACCGCCATCCAAAGGACCGCGAGCACCACCGCCAGAATCACCGCACCCAGGACAAACCACGGCCAACGGTAGCGCGGCGGCGGAGCGGACGATTCGCGGTGAGGATCCATGCCGCGCGAGCCTCCCACGATTTGCAGCGCGAAGCACGCCGGAAAACGCTCTCTCGATTGACAAAAGCACGGACCCGTCGCGCAAATCCTATTTCGGCGGGGGTGAGTGCCTGTCCCGGCGAAGCAGTCCGCGGCGATGGAGCCTCGCGAGCCGCCGTGGAATTAATCTGGCACCGCCGGCGCTTACCCTTCATTTTCTGCCGGTGCATTTGGCTCATCTGCGACTCCGTGACTTCCGCAACTATGCGCGGATGGACGCGAACTTTTCGCCAGGGTTCCATCTGCTGCTCGGCGAAAACGCGCAGGGCAAGACGAACGTTCTGGAGGCGATTTATCTCCTGGCCTCGCTCCGTTCGTTTCGCGGCGTCGGCGGCGCCCAGATGGTCCGGCATGGTCAAAAAGGCTACTTTGCCGGCGGCACGGTCGTCGGCCAGGGTGAGCATGAAATCAAGATGTATTGGTCGGCGCAGGAACGCAGTTTGAGCCTCGACGGAAAGCCGGTGCGGAAACTGACGGATTACCTGGGCGTGCTGCGGGCGGTGGTCTTTTGCACCGAAGACTTGCAACTGGTCAAAGGCACCGCCCGCATCCGGCGGCGCTTCCTGGATTTGCTGCTGCTGCAAACTCACCCCGCCTACTTGCCGTTGCTGCAGCGCTATGCCCAGGCGCTGCGCTCGCGCAACGCCTTGCTCAAACGCCCCATCCTCGACGAAGCCGCCCTGGACAGCTTCAGCCGGGAACTGGTGTCGGCCGGGCAGGAAATCACCCGGCTCCGGCGGGAGCTGGTTCCCAGGCTGTCACCGCTGGCGCGGCTGGCGTACCGGCGCATTTCTCACGATGCTGAAGAGCTGCGCATCGACTATCTGCAAAGTGTCAAAAAAGATTTTGCCGTGGAGCTGGCGCAATCCCGCGCGCGGGAACGGGCATACCGCGCCACGCTGATCGGGCCGCATCGCGACGACCTGCAATTGCTGCTGAACGACCGCTCCGCCGCCCAGTTTGGCAGCGAAGGCCAGAAACGCACGCTGGCCATCGCCCTGAAAATGGCCCAGGCCGAATACCTGACCGGCCTCCACGGCTCCGCCCCGGTGCTGGTGATCGACGATGTGATGGGCGAATTGGACGCCCGGCGCCGGATCGGCTTGCTGCCGTTGCTGGACCAGGCGCACCAATCCCGCGGGCAGGTGTTCATGACCGCCACCGAGGAGAATTGGCCCCGCGACCTCGGCCGCGACCTGCAGCGGTGGGAGGTCAAGGCTGGAACTTTGGTGAACAAATAACATTCAACGCCCAACATCCAATGGCGGCGAACGGTCGCCCGGTTGGACGTTCGATGTTGAATGTTTCCTTCTTTCCAGTTTTCCCCATTCTCCGCTAACCTTGGCCCATGCGAATCTTATCCGGCATCCAGCCTTCCGGCGCGCTGCACGTCGGCAATTATTTCGGCATGATGAAACCGGCCATCGAGTTGCAGGATGCCGGCGAGGCGTTTTACTTCATCGCCGACTACCACTCGATGACGTCGCTGTTCGACCCGGCGGAACGCCGCAAGAACACGCTCGACGTGGCATTGGATTTTTTGGCCTGCGGACTCGATCCGAAAAAGTCCGTTTTCTTCCGCCAATCCAACGTGCCGGAGGTGACGGAGCTGGCGTGGCTGCTCACCACCGTGACCCCCATGGGATTGCTCGAACGCGCCCACAGCTACAAAGACAAGATCGCCAAGGGCATTTCACCGAATCACGGGCTGTTCGCCTACCCGGTGCTGATGGCGGCGGACATCCTGATTTACGACTCCAACCTCGTGCCAGTGGGCCGCGACCAGAAACAACACGTCGAAATGACCCGCGACATCGCCATCAAGTTCAACGAAGCCTACGGCCAGACGTTCGTGATTCCCGAACCGAAAATCCGCGACGAAGTCGCCGTCGTGCCCGGCACCGACGGCCAGAAGATGAGCAAGAGCTATGGCAATACCATCGAAATCTTCGGCGACGAAAAGGCGATCCGCAAAAAAATCATGGGCATCCTCATGGACAGCCGCACGCCGCAGGAGCCGAAGCCCGACGCCGACAAAAACCTCGCCATTCAACTCCTGAAACTCGTCGCCGCGCCGGCCGCGGCAAAGGATTTCGAGGACCGCCTGCGCGCCGGCGGGTTGGGCTACGGCGACTTAAAGAAAGCGCTGTTCGAGCATTACTGGAATTATTTCGCGGAGGCGCGCAAACGGCGCGCCGAGTTGGCTGCGAATTTGGATTACGTGAACCAGGTCCTGGCCGACGGCGCCGCCCGGGCGCGGGCGAAGGCG
>CAZFOA010000027.1:20501-24233 GCA_964520205.1 uncultured Verrucomicrobiota bacterium
TTTTGCCGTTGCCGCCGTGGCGTTGACCGGAGAGCTGCGCGGGCAGGCTGTGACCAATGATTCCGCGGGTGTGCAGAGCAAGGAACCCGCCGCCCGCGCCGAAACGGGCGATGCCGCGGCCCAGTTTGATCTGGGCTGGAAATATTACCGGGGTGAAGGCGTGTCCCAGGACTTCGCCGCCGCACGGTCTTGGTGGTCCAAAGCCGCGGAACAAGGCAATGCCAAGGCGCAGTATTGTCTCGGGTCCATGTACCGGGACGGGCAAGGTGTGCCCAAGAATCCCGCCGAGGCCGCAAAGTGGCTCCGTAAAGCCGCCGACCAGGACTTTACCGGCGCGCAATATAATCTCGCCCAGATGTACCTGAAGGGCGAGGGCGTCGGAAAAAGCGCTCCGGAAGCCGCACAGTGGTTTCGCAAAGCGGCGGAACACGGTTACGGAAAAGCGCAGTTCGCCCTGGGTGTCCTTTACCGAAGCGGTGAAGCGGTGGACAAAGATCCCGCTGAAGCCGTGAAATGGTTTCGCAAAGCGGCCGAACAGAATGTCCCCGAGGCTCAGTACGCTGTCGCCCGGGCCTATTATGCCGGGGAAGGCGTCGCCAGAGATACCCGTGAGGCGATGGACTGGCTCCAAAAAGCCGCGACTCAGGGCCTGGCCATCGCCCAGTTCAGTCTCGGGGGGATTTATGCCAGCGGTGGAGGGGCGCCATCCGGCGCCGCCGCTTTGGGAAACGCTTATTTCGTCACCGAAGGCGTGGTTTGGAATCCAGCCGAGTCGGAAAAATGGTGGCGCAAGGCGGCGGACCAGGGTCTGGCCGATGCGCAGTTTGCCCTCGGAATGATGTACCACGACGGCTTCGGCGTGCCCAAGGATTTGGCCGCAGCCCGTCAGTGGTATCAGAAAGCCGCCGAGCAGGGGCATCGCAAGGCCCAGGTCAACCTCAGCATCATGTATCTGAAGGGTGAAGGCGTCTCGAAAGACGGCGTGGAAGCGGCCCGATGGCTGCAAAAGGCGGCCGAGCAGGGCGACGTTAAAGCCCAAACCGATCTCGGCCTGATGTACGCGCAGGGCAAGGATTTGAAAAAAGACGCGGTGGCGGCGGCGAAATGGTTTCGCCAGGCGGCCGAAAGGGGCGTACCCACGGCACAAGCTTCCCTGGGAGGTCTCTATTACGAGGGCGAAGGTGTGCCGAAAGATTTCAACGAGGCGGCCAAGTGGTTTCGCAAGGCGGCGGAGCAAGGCGACGCGAAAGGCCAGTTCGCTCTTGGAGGAATGTACGCCAATGGCGAAGGCGTGGCGAAAGACCGTGTTACGGCGTATAAATGGGCGGATTTGGCGGCCCGGAATGCCTACCTGGGCGCCTACAGTTTGCGGTCCTGGCTGGAACAGCGGATGAATCGAAAACAGATCGACGAGGCACTCCAGTTGTCGCAAGAATTCCGGCCGCAACTCACCCCCAGCTCCGATCAGGCGCCCTGAGTGCCTGTTGAAAAATGTAGGAGACGACGTGAGGAGGCTCTGAATGAGGCTTTATTTCCGAAGAAATTTGAGTCTCGTCACCTCGACTCCTACAAGAAAATAGAAATCTCAACAGGCTGCTGAGTGCCGGCTCCTGGCTCCGTTCAGAATGGACACCGGCTTCTCCGCCTACTGAATCAGGTCTCTAACCTTCGCTTTGGCCTGGCCAACCGTATTGGTGACGGTTTCCTCGACCTGGGCGGCGACATTCGTTGCGACAACGCGGGCCTTTTGCAGGCCAACTTTTACTTCATGAACCACGTTGGTAGCAACCTCGCCGGCTTTTTGCACCCCGCGCTTCACGGCGTCTTTTCCTTCCCCGGCCGCATCCTTCATCTTGTCTTTGGTTTTCTCAATGCTGGTCTTTGTGCCTCTCGTGGCGCTCTCAGTTTGAGCGGTTCCATCGCCGTTGGCATCAAGCGCGACCGCCACAAGCAGCGCGAGAGACCCAAGAACAATTCGTTTGGCGATTGATTTCATAGGACCGGTCATGGGACAAATTCCGCCGGTGACGCATTCGATTTAACCCTGACGCGCCAGGTTCGCCAGCAAAATCCCGACATAACTTCGCCTGTTTGCTCCACGTCAGGATTGTCCTGGATGCCGGAGCGCGGAGCATTGCTCCGCGAGTTTCGTTCTGGTCTAATCGCGCCAAGCGCTGCTCTGCGCTCCGATGAAACAACCGCCTCAATCCAAACGCGAACACCTGCGCCGCCTGGTGGCTGAAAAAACGCAATGGGGCGAGCCGTTGACCGACGGCGCCAAAATGAGGGGGTTCAAAGGCTGGCACGAACGGGGTTATCTGCCGCACTGCGACGAGCCGGGGTTGATTCAATTTGTCACGTTTCGCCTTTGGGATTCCCTGCCCGCTTCACGGCGCGGCGAATGGGAGCATCTGCTGTCCATTGAAACGCGGAGCGATGCTCCGCGCTCCGGAACGCGAAGCATTGCTTCGCGTGAACAGCGGGTAAAATTGGAGGAATATCTGGATCGCAGCCACGGCGAATGTTTTCTGCGCGATCCCCGCATCGCCGCGCTGGCGGATCAGGCCGTTCGTTTCCATCATGGCCGGCGATTCGAACTCCTGGCATGGGTGGTGATGCCAAATCACGTCCACACACTCATCCGCGTCGGCCAGACACCGCTGACGCGGATTGTGCAGAACTGGAAATCCATTGTGGCGGTGGAGGCGAACAAGCTGCGCGGTCGGTCGGGACGTTTCTGGCAACCGGATTATTGGGATCGCCACATGCGCGATGAGGAGCAAGTTTCAAAGGCTGTTCGCTACATTGAAAATAACCCTGTGAAAGCAAAACTTTGCCATGCGCCGGAAGCTTGGGCCTTCAGCAGCGCGCAATTTCGCAATCCGCAAACCCGGCAGCTGGAACTGCCTGGGTAACGGAGCGCGGAGCATTGCTCCGCACAAACCGGCCGGCAACGTGGGCGGAGCCGCAAGGAATATTATTTCGCACGCCTTGGATGGAAACTCGCGGAGCAATGCTCCGCGCTCCGGTCTGCTCACGCCCGCCGGTCCTTGATCGACGCCAGGATATCCGCGATGACTTCGCCCTTCGGCTTCGCGCCCACGTTGCCTTTGCCGTGCAGGCGCACGCTCACGTTGCCGGCTTCCATGTCGCGACTGCCAATGACGAGCATGGTGTGGACTTTCGCCCTTTCGGCATCCTGGATTTTGCCGTTGATCTTGTTGGTCGAATAATCGGCATCCACGCGAACGAAGCTGGCTCGGAGTTCGGTCACGATGGCTTTGGCGTAGTTCACCAGCGGTTCCTCGTCGCCAATGGTCATCACGCGGACCTGCTCGGGCGCGAGCCAGAGCGGGAAATTGCCGGCATAATGCTCGATCAGGAAACCGATGAAGCGCTCGTGCGTGCCAAGCGGGGCGCGGTGGATGCAGAGCGGCGTCTTGTCCGTGTTGTCCTTGTCACGATAGACCAGACCGAAGCGCGCGGGTACGGCAAAGTCCACCTGGTTGGTCGCCAGCGTAAATTCGCGGCCGATGACGCTCCACACCTGCACGTCGATCTTCGGACCGTAAAACGCCGCTTCGTTCGGCACTTCCACGTAGGGAATCTTGGACTCGATAAGAGTCTTGCGGACCATGTCTTCGGTTTGCTTCCAGAGCGCCGGTTCGTTGACGAATTTGGCGTTGTCGCCGGTCAGGCGCGACGGATCGTGCGTGCTGAAGCGCATGACGT
>CAZFOA010000028.1:0-24125 GCA_964520205.1 uncultured Verrucomicrobiota bacterium
CGCTCCCCTGCGTGAAATGCTGTGGAGCGGCTACGGTTTTGTTTGAAACGCTCTATTTGGCGCCCGACTTTGGAGTCATCCCCTTCTTCGGGGGATGTTTGACAGCGACGCCTGATGTCGGAGCGGCTTCATTCAACTCGGCTCGATATCCGGCAACGCGGTAGATCGTTCGTTTCGGACCGCCCTTCCCGGCTCGATCCGGCGCGGCGACTTCCTGTTCCGGAACTTTAATTCCCATCGTCCTGAGCTTTTCAGCGATGGCGTCCCGGCAAAAATGAGAACGGGTGCGCCAGCCGCGGGCGCGGTCGATTTTCTCGACAAACGCCGTTTCGCACCAACAGCCGATCATGATTTGGCCTTTCGACCGCACTCCAGGCATGCGTCCTGTTTAACACCTTTGAAATAATTCACAAGAAAAAGCTTGCGATGGGTATTCAACTTAGTTAAACACCATGGCATGGGTAAGGACGGATGGAAGACGGGGAAGCGGAGCGTCCGGGGGGCAAGGCGCATTTTCATCGGCGCATGGGTACCGGGGCCGGTCGTGGCGGCGTTGGATCAGGCCGCCCGAACGCTGGACGTGGATCGTTCGACATTTTTGCGCCAGGCTTTGGAGGAAAAAATCCGGGAAATCGGCAAATGAACTGCCCGCGGGAAATCATCCGTCGCTCAATGCCGCCGTAGAATTCACGGAAAATCTCAAGGTTGCGGCAATCTTGAATGCAAGAAACGGGATGGGTCAATGGAAGAGACGGACGGGTACAATCCGATTGATTTCGATGGACAAGAAGGCTCAAAACATTTTGACAGGCTTCTTCGTTCTCGAGATCCGACTCCGGAACGAACGCGGCTTGATCGGCTCGGGGACAACTTGCGAAAACGTCTGGCTCGCATCCTGGAACCGGCGCCATCGCTTCAGAATCAAAGCTCCCCTATGAACGGCCACACCGACCGCACCAACCGGCTCCTCTCACTCTGGCTTGATTTGCAAACTGCCTTCGGAAAAACCAGCCGGCCACGGGTCGTTCCCTGGGAATGTCAGAACCCGGAAGTCGCCCGCCTGTGGGCGCAAATCACGGAGCCCGCCAACCAGCGGGCGTTGGAGGAGTGGCTGTATCAGATCGCGCCGGGCCAGATGGAACTCTGGGCGCAACAGGCATTGGGCGAGTGCCGCAGGCGGCGGGAAAAACCAGTCGAGGATTGAGAACCGGTTTCCCAACAAACATTCAACGTCCACCATTCAACACCGAACTCCCAAGTATCCTGCCCGCTTCATTCCTCCTGTTCGAAGTTGAGCGTTGAATGTTGAATGTTCGGTTCATGGATAGCCTCCACCCCAAATTTGGCGCGCATCGGGACCCTGAACCGCGACATTGGAGCGCCGGTCTCCGACCCGGCGGGAAACTTGCTCAAGCCTGAAATGTGCCGGGTCGGAGACCGGCGCTCCGGTTCATGAAGCCTCGCCCCATCGGACCGAGCCACTGCCCAATCCGCAAGCCATTTGACCGCCCCCGATTTTCCATTATTCTCCGACTCGTGAAACTGAACGCCCGCCATGCCCCATGCCTCTGTTTGATCGCCCGCCTGGCCCTCTTGACCGGAGCCGGTTCATCGTCCCCTGCTGCCGATACCGGCCTTGCCGCGCGTTCCGGAGAAGCCGATTATTTTGATCCCGCTGTCCTCACGGGGACGATTTATGCCAAGGGCGGCAATCCGGGCGCGATCCTGTTCACCTTCCGCCGCACCGCGTCGCGTGATGGCTCGACCGTCCGGGTGCTGCGCGAATTCTCTCGTCCGGACGGCACGGTCGTCAGCCGGGAAAAAGTCCTCTATGACGCGGGCAAACTTGTCTCCTGCCAGACGGAGGAGCCGTTGATCGGCACCCGCGGCAGCATCCTCGTCCAGTCCTATCCCAAGGATCCGCGCGAGCGACGGGTCGACTTTGAATACATTCCGGAGCCGGGCGGCGGGAAAAGGATCGGCAACGAAAAGCTCGAGAAAGACATGCTGGTGAACGACATGGTGGCTCCGTTCCTCGCCGCGCATTGGAACGAGTTGACGAACGGGCTGACGGTCCGATGCCGCCTTGTTGCGTTGACCCGGGCGGAAACGGTCGGCTTCAAGTTCTTCAAAGATTCCGAAACCTTCTGGCGCGGGAAACCCGCCGTTTTGGTCACCATGCAACCCACCAGCTGGATCATTGCGCGGCTGGTCGATCCGATCGTGTTTACCGTCGAAGCGGGAGGGCAACATCGCATCCTTCAATACGTCGGGCGCGTCACGCCCCGGATTCCCAAGGGGAACAAGTGGGCGGATGTGGACGGCGTCAGTGTGTATGATTGGAATTAGGGGCTTAAGGCCCGGGGCATACCGGGAAAAGCGGCGCCGAAGACGCGCGCACTCCAAAGTCTCGTGATCCCGATGCGGCGAGGCTACCGGGTACGCTCGGGTGCGCTTCCCAAAGTTGACACACCGCGGAACGCCCACCATGCTCATCCCGACGATGCTTGAGCAAACCGTCCAGATTGTTTCCAACGAGCGCGACACCGACCTCTATTTCCGGCTGGCGGTGTCCGCGCCGCGCATCGCGCCGCTGGTTCAACCGGGCCAGTTCGCCCACGTGCGCGTGGCGCCGATGAAAGAGGCGTTGCTGCGCCGGCCATTCAGCATCTTCCAGGTTTCGGGCGACACTCTTTCCATCCTTTATAAGACCGTCGGCAAAGGCACGGAGGTGCTTTCGCGAATGCGGCCCGGCGACACCCTCGGCATGATCGGTCCGCTCGGCCATGGATTTACCGTCCCGCAGCCCGGCGGTGAAACGCCGCTGCTGGTTGCCGGCGGCTACGGCATGGCCGCGTTGTATCTGCTCGCGAAGCGTTCGCCGCAAAAAGGCATCGCCTTCGTGGGAGGCCGCAGGCGTGCGGACATCCTTTGCGAAGAAGACTTCCGCGCGCTCGGCTGGCAGGTGCGCGCGGCCACCGAAGACGGCAGCCACGGCGAGAAAGGCCTCGTGACCCAGCCGCTGCTGGCGGAATTGAAGCGCGAAACCACCGGACGCAAATTGTTTGCCTGCGGACCGACGCCAATGCTCAAAGCCGTCGGCAAGATCGCCGAAGAATTCAAAGTGCCGGCGGAGCTTTCGATGGACGAACACATGTGTTGCGGCGTCGGCGTTTGCCTGACGTGCGTGATCCCGGTCAAGAACGGCGCCGATTGGGAATACCAGCGCACCTGCACGGATGGGCCGGTGTTTGATTCGCGCCAGATCGCGTGGGAGGCGGGGAAGTGAACCTCTCCGTTCAAATCGGCAAACTGACGCTGCAGAACCCGGTCACCGTTGCATCGGGCACGTTTGGCTATGGCGCGGAATACGCGCAGCTCCTGGACCTCAATCAGCTTGGCGCGGTGGTGGTGAAAGGCATCCGGCTCGGACCGGTCCGCGGCAACCCGACGCCGCGCACGGTCGAAGTGGCGAGCGGCTTGATCAACGCCATCGGTTTGCAGGGTCCCGGCGTGGACGGGTTCATCAAAAAATACTGGCCGTTCCTCAAAGAACTGAAGGTGCCGACGATTATCAATATCTGGGGCACAACGGTTGAGGAATACGCCGAAGTCGCCCAACGCTTTGACGCGCTCGGCGGTGTCGGCGCGCTGGAACTCAATGTATCCTGTCCGAACATCAAGGAAGGCGGCGCGCAGTTCGGGACCGACGTGAAGCTGCTTGGCCAGGTGGTGGCGGCGTGCCGTCGAGCCACGAAGTTGCCGTTGATCACCAAGCTGAGTCCGAACGTGGTGAGCATCGCGCCTTACGCCAAGGCGGCGGAGGAAGCCGGGAGCGACGCCTTGTCGATCACCAACAGCTATCCGGCCATGGCGATTGACATCGAAACGCGCCGGCCGAAACTGGCCAATGTGACCGGCGGGTTGACCGGGCCGTGCATCAAGCCGATCGCGATCAAGCTGGTCTGGGAAGCGGCGCAGGCGGTGAAGATTCCGGTCATTGGGATGGGCGGCATTCAGAGCGCGGCCGACGCCATCGAGTTCATTCTGGCAGGGGCGACGGCGGTGGCGGTGGGCACAGCGAACTTTTATGAGCCGCAAACGGCCTTGAACGTTATCGCCGGCATCCGAGATTATCTGCAACGCAGAGGCATTCAGGACGTGCGTGAACTCGTTGGCAAAGTTCTTGTTGCGAAACAGTCCCGGCCGGCAAACTAAACTTCAGTCAACGTTAAGTCCACGGATTCGGTGGTGTGCATTTGGCGCCTGGTCAGCGAATTAAATAATGCCATTCCTCGCTTGACCGCTGACGTTACGCGAGTTATACCCGGCTCAGTCAGATCAAAAATAAACCTAACTGATAACATTATGACCCTGACAAAGCGAGATCTGGTGACCCGCATCAGCAACGAGACGGGACTCGTGCAACAGCAAGTGCTTGATGTCGTCCAGAAAACACTGGATTACATCGCCGAAGCGCTCGCGAAAGGCGACAAAGTCGAGTTGCGCAACTTCGGTGTGTTTGAGGTCAAGGTCCGCAAAGCGCGCATCGGACGGAATCCGAATGCGCCGGAGACGGATGTTCCCATTCCCGAACGCTCGGTGGTCAAATTCAAGCCGGGCAAGGAAATGCGCGCGGAGGTGCTGAAGATCGGCATCAAAGCCCCGCCGCCATCGCCGCAGGTCTGAAACGGCAACGCATTCCAGGAAGCGCGGGCCACACGGCGATAGCGTTTCCTTCTTCGTAAGGTGGACGGCCAATTCCGGAGGAATGCGTCTCTGCATGCGACGGTCCGCAGGCGGCGCAACGTTTGAAATCCGACCTTTAATTCTCTTTGGACTCGCGCCGCCGGCGCACCCATTCATCCGGCGTGCCTTCCTCAGGCCGCGTCGCCAAACCGCAAAACTCCCGCCATCGATTCCGGCAATCGCCCAATCCAGTCTTCAGCAGGAATCCGACTTTGATGACGTCGCGTCCCTTCTCCGGTCCGCCTTCCTGAGCGAACGCGTTGGCCACATGCACCGCCGCCAGCAAGGAGTACCCCCGGTTGGGGGACTTTTCCGGCTCGTGATGCCAGGCAATCGCTTCAAGAATCGGCAAAGGCAGCCCCCAGGACGCCAGCAGGCAGGCTCCGAGTTCGGCGTGGCTGATCCCGAACACGCCGAGTTCGGCCTCCCGGTCTGATATCTTCCGGCTCGCGCGCAACCGCAGCGCCGTGGCATACATCTCCGGCAAATTGGCCGCGAGGATCAGTTTGCCAATGTCATGCAACAGGCCCGCCGTGAAAGCGGCCTCCGCCATCCTGGCATCCTTGGTTTCCGCAAAAGCAATCGCCCGCGCATACATCGCCACCTGCACGCTGTGGTTCCAGATCGGTTCGGGCAGAAATCCCGGGCACTTTGTTCCGTCGTACTGCGAGAACACACCCGCCAGCAATATCAGCGCCCGGATTCGTTCGGCTCCCAGAACCATCGCCGCCTCGGCGGTGTCCACTATCTCGCTGGGCTGGCCGAAAAAAGCCGAGTTGGCCACTTGAAGAATCTTCGCGGACATGACCGGATCCTGCGAGATCACCCGGGCCACCACCAGCATGGATCCATTTGGCGATTGCAGTTCCTCCGTCACTTGCGTGTGAAGCTTCGGTGCGGCGGGCAATTTGTGGATCCGCGGAATTAACGATTTGATGGTGGGATCCGCCATCCAACTCCGCAGGCGATCCGCTCGAATCAAGTTCGCAACCATCGTGGCGGCGTCGCTCGCCTCGGACACCGGCATGATTCCGGGGCGGTTCCATTGCGCCACCGCCGAGCGGTCCAGGAGATTGCAGCACACGAGGCAAATCATTCGCCCGGCGCTATCCCCAAGCCGGCCCAATAGATCGGCCTTGTCCGAAACCCGGCTGTCCAGGACCAAGGCGTCGAAAGCCGTGGACGCCACCATCACCCGCGCTTCGGCGCTGTCCGCAGCGCGCTGGCACAACCAGTTCGGTTGGAGACAATAAACATCGTGTTCGGCCTGTTGGAACCAGTGCGGATCACTCCCAATAAAAAGCACCCGCCAATCAATCGGCCGGCCGGCCTGCAGCCACGGCCGGTTGGGCGTGGACGGCGGTTCCTTGGCAGCCGGTTTTGCTGATACCGAGGCCTGCGTCGGCGGCGGCGCTTTTGGAGCAAAGGACCTCTTGATGGAGCCGAACAAACTCACGTAGCTACATCGGCAGATTTGCTCCTATCTTTACCGTTAAGCTTCCAGCAACGGGGAAATTCCCTTTTCCCCGTCCGCGGCGCGCCAGCGGCCCCCTTCCGTCTTTGTCTTTGCCGGTCAACGGGTCGCGCTTATTCCGCTTCTCTTTTCATGGTCCGCCTTTTACCTTTGCCTCTGATATGGAACGTTTGCCCGGTTTTCGTGACTTTTATCCCGAGCCAGTGCCGAACTCGGATGTCTGGAGCGCCGATGCCCGCCAGTTGATCTTCGGCAAATGGCGGGAGACGGCCCGCCGCTACGGCTTCCGCGAATACGACGGCCCGCCGCTGGAACCGCTCGAACTCTTCACCACCAAGAGCGGCGGGGAAATCGTCGGGCAACTTTACAATTTCGAGGACAAAGGCGGACGGGCCGTGGCGTTGCGGCCGGAGATGACGCCGACTCTGGCGCGGATGATTGCGGCGCACGAGCGGAACTACAAAAAGCCGGTCAAGTGGTTTGCCATCCCGCAATTGTTCCGTTACGAACGCCAGCAGAAAGGCCGGCTGCGCGAACATTTCCAGTTCAATGCCGACCTCATCGGCGAATCCGATCCGGCGGCGGACGCCGAATTGATCGCGCTGTTGATCGACACGTTGCGTTCGTTTGGGCTGACGGAAAAGGATTTCGTCATCCGTCTCAGCAGTCGCAACGCCTGGCAGGAATTTTATGAATCCAGAAGCCGGAAGCCGGAGGCCGGAGGCCGGAAGGCGGAAGGCGGAGGCCAGAATGCTTACGAATTCTTTCAGGTGATTGACAAACTGGAACGCACGCCGCCGGAGCAAAGCAGCCAGAAGCTGGCAGACCTGGGGTTTGCGCTGGAGGACGTGAATCAATTCATCGAAAGCGGCGAGCCGACGGCGGAGCTGAAGGCCATCCTCGCCAACCTCGCAGCACGGGAGATGGGCGAGTTCGTGAAAGTGGATTACCACGTCATTCGCGGGCTGGCCTACTATACCGGGGTTGTGTTTGAGGCGTTCGATGCCCAGGGTGAATTCCGCGCCATCGCCGGCGGCGGACGCTATGACAATCTCGTCAAGCTCATCAGCGGCGGCAAAGTCCATCTGCCCGCGCTTGGCTTCGGCATGGGCGACGTGGTGTTGCTCGAACTGCTCAAAGCACGCGGCTTGTTGCCTAAATTCGACGCGAACGTGGACGTCTTTGTTTTGATCGAGGACGAAACCCTCCGCGAGCAATCGCTGAAACTCGTCCAGGATTTGCGCACCCGGGGATTTGCCGTGGAGTATCCGATCACGCCTTCCAAGCCGGACAAACAGTTCAAGCGCGCGCAGGAATTGAAAGCCACGTTCACGGCCAAACTCGACAACAATTCCTACGTCCGCATCCGCAACTTAAAGACTCGCGAGGAAGTCGTCGCCGGCGTGGGTGACGCCGCGAATCATTTGCGGTAGAGCGGTGGGGCGAGCGTCCTCGCGAGCCGATCTTCCCTCGGGAGTAACGGCTCGCGAGGACGCTGGCCCCACCAAACGGGTCTGAACCCCCATCGGTTGGCCATCACACCCTCGATATTTGCCCCCAAACAGCAAAGAGGTTTCTTGCCGGCGTGAACCAACACCTGTCCGCCAAATCAAAAAGCGAGGCCGGGAGCCTCGCTTTCGTGTTTGAAAATCCGATGGGATCAGGCTTTCGCGGCCGGTGCGGCGGCTTCGGCCTTGGCTTCCTTCTCTTTCACCAGTGTGGCGCCCTTGCCCAGGCGTTTGCGCAGGTAAGTGAGCTTGGCGCGGCGGACGGATCCGGCCCGTTCCACCTCGATTTTGTCGACGCGGGGCGAGTGCAGCGGAAAGACGCGTTCCACCCCTTCGCCGTAGCTGATGCGGCGGACGGTGAAAGTCTCGTTCAGGCCACGACCCCGTTTGCCGATGACCACGCCGGAAAAGATTTGGATGCGTTCCTTGTCGCCTTCCACGACTTTGGTGTGCACGCGCACGGAGTCGCCCACGGCAAATTTCGCGTCATCCTTGCGATATTGTTCCGATTCGATTTTTTCTTGTAATGCCTGATTCATAAATTCTCAATTCTTCATTCTGCCATCCGCACTCCGCATTCAGAGCAAGTCCGGTCTTCGTTCTTTCGTCCGCAGTGCGGCCTGATGGGTCCGCCACTTGGCGATCTCCGCATGATTGCCTGAGAGCAGCACTTCCGGCACTTTCATGCCGCGAAACTCCGCCGGACGCGTATACTGCGGATATTCCAGTCCCGCGACGCCGGCGCTGAACGATTCTTCTTTTGCACTGTCGTCATCGCCCAGTACCCCGGGCAACAGCCGGGTCACCGCATCGACCACCACCATCGCCGGCAACGCGCCGTTCGTCAGGATGTAATCACCGATCGACAACTCGTCATCAGCCAACCGCTCGCGAATCCGCTCGTCAAAACCTTCATAGTGGCCGGTGACCAGGAGCATATCTTCCACCTGCGCCAATTCCCGGGCGACGGCCTGGTTGAAAGGGCGTCCGGCCGGGCTCAGCAAAATCACCCGCGACTTCTCGCGCTTCAGTTTCTCGACGGCTTCAAAGATCGGTTCGGGCTTCAACAACATTCCCGGCCCGCCGCCGAAGGGCCGATCATCCACCGTTTTATGGCGGTCACGAGTGTAGTCGCGCAGATTGTGGATGGCCAGATCCAGCAAACCGGCTTCCCGCGCCCGCTTGATGATGCTTTCGTCGAGCGGCCCGGCGAACATCGCCGGAAACAAAGTAAGCACGTCAATTTTCACTCATCGTGCTCGTCCTCGTTCCTGTCCCCGTCCTCGCCGCCCGATTACGAGGACCCGGAGGATTCACGCATTCTGTTCCACAATTTCGAGCGCGCAGCGCTCGCCCTTTTTCGCGCTGCCCGCCATCAACAACGACCGGATCGCATTGATCGTCAACCCCTGCCGGCCGATCACCTTGCCCACGTCCTGCGGATCCAGACGCAACTCGTAAACCGTCATCCCTTCGCGAGGAACCGGAGTCACAGTCGCCGCATCGGGATTCTGCACCAATCCTTTAACGATATATTCGAGAAAGGCCTGCATAATAAATCAATAAACTAAGCTGTCGGGGCGGCAACTTTGCTTGCCTTCTTGATGAAGCTGGCGACGGTGTCGCTGGGCTGGGCGCCTTTGCTGACCCAGTATTTGGCCCGGTCGAGTTTCAGGGTGAAGTTGTCACCTTTCTTCAACGGATGGTAGGTGCCGATTTCCTCGATGAACTTGCCATCCCGCGGGCTCCGGCCATCGGCCACCACAATGCGGAACACCGGGGTGTTTTTCGTCCCGACCCGCTTCATACGAATTTTAACTGCCATAAAATCAAATTACTTTGTTGTTGGCGGCGGTTTACGTTCCGCTGCCTTCGGGTTTCCCCAAAAAGAGCCGAAAGATTAGTCACGCCCCGGCGGAATGGCAAGCCCTGTTTTCAGTCTGTTTTCGGTCCCGTGTTCAGCGAGGGGACCGGAACCGCGGCGATTCACCGCGGAAGAGGTTTTTTTTGCATGGAGTTGAGGCGACCGCCATGAAACAATGAGGGCAAGAACGTGAGCTTGACGATGAATTCGGATGTAAAAAGCATGCTTCGGGAAGATGCAGTGCTCGATATTCGGGCCTTGCTGCGAAAACACGAAGGGCGGAACTACGAGCTGCACAGCGCCCACATCAATCCCGCCAACGCCCGCACGCTCAAAACCATCGGGTTCGACCGGTGCTACATTCGCGCCGAGGGACCTTACCTTTGGGACATCGCGGGGACGAAGTATCTCGACATGCTTTCCGGCTACGGCGTGTTCGGCCTTGGACGCAATCACCCGGAGGTCCGGCAGGTGCTCATGGAATTCCTCGAGGCCGACTACCCGAGCCTGGTGAAGCTGGAGGCGCCGCTGCTGGCCGGCCTGCTTGCAGAGGAATTGAAGAAGCGGATGCCGAACGATCTGGACATGGTCTTCTTCACCAACTCCGGCGCCGAGGGTGTCGAAACCGCCATCAAGTACGCCAAATGCGCCACCGGCAAACCCGCCATCCTCCATTGCCTGAAAGCCTTTCACGGCCTCTCCTACGGCGCGCTATCGCTCAACGGCGACGCGTCGTTCCGCGAAGGTTTCGAGCCGTTTCTGCCGCACTGCCGGGGCATCCCCTTCAACGACCTCCCAGCGCTCGACCAGGAGTTGCGCCGCGGGGACGTGGCCGCATTCGTGGTTGAACCCGTCCAAGGCAAGGGCGTGAATCTCCCGTCGCCCGGCTATCTGCGCGAGGCGGCCGCCCTGTGCCGGAAACACGGGGCGCTTTTTGTCGCCGACGAAGTCCAGACCGGCATGGGCCGGACCGGCCGCTTCCTGGCCGTCGAACACGACGGCGACGTGGACCCGGACGTCGTGGTGCTGGCCAAGACGCTGTCCGGCGGTTTTGTGCCGGTGGGTGCCGTATTGTGCAAAAAGTGGATTCACGAAAAGGTATTCTCCAGCATGCAACGCTCGGTCGTGCACAGTTCCACCTTCAGCCAGGGCAGCCTGGCCATGGTAGCCGGACTGGCTGCTCTCGATGTTCTGGACCGGCACAATCTCATTCAGCGCGCCGCGCAATTGGGAGATCGGATCGGCGAGGGGCTGCGCGCCATGGTGCCGCGCTTCGAATTCCTCAAGGAAATCCGCTGGCGCGGACTGATGATCGGCATCGAGTTCGGGCCGCCAAAATCCTTGATGTTGAAAACCGCCTGGACTCTCATGCACCAATTGGACAAGAGCCTGTTCCCGCAGGCGGCCATCATACCTCTGCTGGATAAGCACCACATCATCACCCAGGTTGCCGGACATCACATCGACGTCCTGAAACTCCTGCCGCCGCTGGTCATCAGCGAGGACGACGTGCGCCTGTTCCTGGATGCGTTCGAGGATGTGGTGACGCAGATGCACAAGTTCCCCGGCCCAGCCTGGGATGTGATCGCCGACATCGGAAAGTTGGCATTCACGAATCGGGCGCGGTAACGCGCGGACGGAGAGGGCGCGAAGCCGGCGGCCTCAAGCGTTGGGCTTGGTCGCACCTGTGCGCCAAGCGCGGCCATGAGCGCGAAACGCACCTTGCAGAATTGTGAAGCAACTGGTCTCCTAAAAATCGAATGTCGCGAGCCGTCCGCAAAGCCATGGGCGCGAGCCTGAACGAAACACCG
The DNA here is from genome assembly GCA_964520205.1 of uncultured Verrucomicrobiota bacterium. Classification (GTDB taxonomy): domain Bacteria; phylum Verrucomicrobiota; class Verrucomicrobiia; order Limisphaerales; family BOG-1460; genus CAZFOA01. The sequence continues at coordinate 11,407 of CAZFOA010000028.1, forward strand.
GAACTTGCTCTCGTTTGGAACGCAACTGAACGGGCTTCCGTCGGCATGCCATTGGCGGATGAATTGGCGTCTTTCCGCGAATTCGGGCAAGCCACGCGAAAACTGGCGACAACGTTTGACGACCCATCCGGCAAGACCCGCGAAGTGCCGACTTGGGTCAACGAATTCTGGACCGCGCGTCAGCGCCAAGCCCATTCGCTCCACGAAGTTTCCTATCGCGCCTGCTTCAAACCGCAGTTGCCGCGATTTTTTATCGAACGCCTCACGAAACCCGGCGATGTGGTTTATGACCCGTTCATGGGCCGCGGCACGACTCCGATGGAAGCCGCCCTGTTGGGCCGCGTTCCCTATGGCAACGACATCAACCCATTGAGCGTCGTCTTCACCAAAGCGCGCCTGAATCCGCCGACCCTCGACGAAATTGAAGCACGCCTGGAGCAAATTGATTTCAGCGACGCCGGGGATTGTCCGGAGGATTTGCTGGTGTTTTATCATCCCGAAACACTTGGCGAAATTTCTTCGCTGAAAAAATATCTTCTTGCGCGCCAGAAGAAGAAATCGCTCGACGCCGTTGACGAGTGGATTCGCCTCGTTGCCATCAATCGCCTGACCGGCCATTCACCGGGTTTCTTCTCCGTGTACACATTGCCGCCCAACCAGGCCGTCTCGGTCAAATCGCAGCGAAAGATCAACGCCAAACGGAATCAAACTCCCCCGCGGCGCGAGGTGCCGAAATTGATTCTCAAGAAGTCGCGGCAGCTTCTCGGGGATTGCAATTCAACCACCTTGACCGCCCTGGCGACGGTTGCCAAAAAATCACTTTTGCTGACGGAAGCCGCTGCGAGCACCCCGCAAATCCCAACCGGCTCCGTTTCGCTCGTCGTGACCTCGCCGCCGTTTCTGAACGTCGTGCAATACGCCGACGACAACTGGCTTCGCTGCTGGTTCCTCGGAATTGATCCCAAATCGGTCAAGCTCACCGTGCCCCGCAAACTCGAAGACTGGCGTGCGGCCATGACCGAGGTCTTCCACGAGTTGCACCGGTTGCTGAAGCGCGGCGGCCACGTGGCGTTTGAAGTCGGTGAAGTTCACGGTGGGATGACCAGGTTGGAAGAGACCGTTCTGCCCTGCGGCGCCGCCGCCGGACTCGAGCCGGTGCTCCTGGTCATCAACGATCAAAAATTCACCAAAACCGCCAATTGCTGGGGCGTGGACAACAATTTCAAAGGCACGAACACCAACCGGATTGTGGTGTTTAGGAAAGGTTAGAAGGGGGTGCTGACCCCGGTCGCCGGGTCAGGGGACCCGGCCTACAGGCAGCTGCAAACTCGTGGGTTGACTGTTGCAGGCCGCGTGCCCCACGCGGCGGGCGGCGACAGAGTTCTCGATGGGGTATGGCATATCCAACCCGTTTGGCAGGTGTTTCCCAACACACTTGTTAGATGAGAAAACTCTGAATTCATGGACTCCGGGCTTGGAGACGTTCCTCACGCGAACGCCGGCTGAGGGCAGCCGGCCTACAGCCCGACCTCCAATCACGTTGCTGACCGGCTACCCGAAATCGGCGCTGTTGTAGGCCGGGGGCCCTCACCCGGCATGGTTGTAGGCCGGGTGCCCCCACCCGGCGTCTTCGGCTTGTCTCCGCATTGTGTCTTCTCCTCGATCAACATTCCGCCCTCCAACAATGGCGGTGTGCCCGTCACCAGTCTCGGTCCATCCGCCTCATCGTAGAATATCTCACCACCAAACGGCCATTCTTCCGGACAACGCACCAACCTGTAACGAACCGGATTCAGGCACACATATTCCCATTTCCGCGATTCACTCTCCGGCGTATGGAATTTGTGGTCGTGAAAACTTTCCTGCCATCGCCATACACGAGGGATGCGTGTGAACTCGCGAGTGTCCTCTGTGGAGATGTTGCCCTCTCGGACGCCGGCTGGGGGCAGCCGGCCTACATCGACAGGCTGTGTCGCGTTATAGGCCGGGTCCCCTGACCCGGCGTGCGGTGGACCAACCGAAATATCTTCCCGCCGCTTCAATCCACCAACGACAGCCTTGAGCGCCTTGATCCATTGACCGAGGCGTACGGCGTCATTGCCTTGGTGGGCGATCAGGTGGATGTGGTCGGGCATCACAACAAAGCGGCGTCCGAACCAATTGCAGCGTTGCGGGCTGTCGAGAAGAAACGAGGCCAAACGCTGGAAGCACTCCTCGTTGTCAAGAACCTGCGCGCGACCTTCGACACAGATGGTCAAGAGATAGGATATGTTCCCGTCGCGGTCGGGCCACACACGATGGAGCCGGCGCAAGCGGCAGGGCGGTGGTTTATTCACGGGCAGTTTGGCTGATTGAGGCGCCTTGGCGACGGAGTCGGATTCGCCGCGTGAGGGCACCCCGCCCGGATCGCCGCGTGAGGGCACGCGGCCTACAGGATCATTGTTGCTCAGCTCTGGCATCCTGGTCCAAGCACCTCGTTCAAAAGCGGTCAGCACTTAAACACCCGCTCATACACGTCGCGAATAGCGCGGCGCCAAATTGCCAGCGCTTCGCGAAATGCCTCCGACGTCGCATAGCCGCAACGGACCGCGACGCGATAATAGGGCGCCGGATCCTCGGGCAAGACGGTTTCTCCTTCATAGCTCCAACGTCGCAGGATGCCTTCGACCCGTCGAAGCTGGCGGTAATTGGCGATTAATTTTTCGGCATCACGCAACCCACCCGCCTCGCGCCCGCGCTCCAGGGCGCGCAGTGTATTGGCCTCCTGCCAGCCGTTTTCCAGGCACAACGTCTGCGCGATGAATTCGGCGTCCATCAGCCCGCCCTTGCCGGTCTTGATGGCCAACTCATCCTGTCCCGCCGGCGTGCGCTCCTTCTCAATCCGCATCCGCATCTGATGAATCTTCTGTTTCCAATCGGGCGTGAGACCCGCGGGCGGCAAGGGTGAGCCGGCGTCCCGCTTGCTCCGTTTTCCACCCGGCTTGGGCTGGGCGGACGCCTGCCCCATTTTGGATAAATCCGTCAGTGTCGCCGCCAGATGTTGAAATTGTTGGCCGAGGTTGAAATCGCCGGCCACGGGCCGGGTGCGCGTGAGCGATTGAATTTCCCAAAGCTGCGCCCGCTGGCGGTAATATTCCTCGAAAGCTTCAAGGGTGTTCACCAACAACCCCTTCTCGCCATCCGGCCGCAAACGCGCGTCGGTGCGAAACATCAGCCCGGCTTCGGTGCGGGTGGAAACCAGGTCCATGACTTCCAGCGCGACGCGCGCGAGCTTCGGCAGATTCCTGGCCTTCGAGCCGGCGACAAAAATGATGTCGAGATCCGAGCCATAGTCGATTTCCGCTCCGCCGAGTTTGCCGAGGCCGATGATGGCGAACGGCGGGTTTTTGATCTGGTGCCGGCGCATGGCCACTTGCAGGGCGTATTGCAGACACGCGTCCGCCAGCGACGAGAGTTCCTGAAGGTATTGCTCGAAATCGGCCAGGCCCAGAATGTCGCGCAGGCCGATGCGCATCATTTCCGTCTGATGATACCGGCGCAACCACAGGCGTTGGTCTTCGTCATTGAGACCGTGGCGCAAATCCCGCAAAGTTTCCTCGGCTGTTTTGCGCTGGCGCAGGCGGCCGCTGGTGACCAGTTCATCGACCATGTCCGGCGTGCGAATGGCGAGTTCAGCCAGGAATTCGGACCGGTCGAAAAGGAGAATCAGCAGCTCAAAAATGGCGGGATTGCTGTTCCAGAGCTCGAACAGCACCGGGCGCGCGCCATACGCCGTGATAAAGCTGTCCAGGCGCGTGACGACGCGGTCGGGGTCGGAAAGCCAAAGGCCGGAAGCCGGAGGCCGGAGGTCAGAGGGCGGAGGTCCGGCTTCCGGCTTCCGTCCTGCGGCTTCCGGATTCGGACACAGTGCGAGCAGTTTGGGCAGGAGTTTGTGCGCCAGTTCAATCGTGCGCGGAGAAACGTGAACGTATCCCGGCCCTTCAACGAATTCGCGCAGCACCTGGAGCGCCTTGTCCGCATCACGAAACGAATGTTCGGCCAGCAGTTGTTTCCATTGATCCTCCATGCCTGGGAACTCGCGCGGAAAGGAATCCGCGGCGGCGGGCGCCGTTTCCGATTTCAACAGGTTGACAAAGATACGGCGCACCGGTTCGGCATGGATTCGCCTTGCGGCTTCAAATTCGCGCGCCGAATTGAATCCCATCGACTTCGCGAGCCGTTCCTGCGCGGGCAGGCCGGCCGGAATGGTGTGCGTCTGGAGGTTCTCATCCATTTGCAGCCGGTGTTCCACATCGCGAAGGAAGCAGTAAGCCTCCCGAAGCACGCGGGCGTCTTCACCGGACAAGAGGTGATATTGGGCCAGCTTTTCCAGGCAAGGCAGGGTTTGGGAGCCTTGCAAAAAGGGTTGTCGCCCGGCGTGCAGCAGTTGCTGAGCCTGGACGACAAATTCAATTTCACGGATGCCGCCGTGGCCCAGTTTCACGTTGCGGTCGATTTCGCCGGCCCGCACCACCTCATTTTCGATCCGGTCCTTCATCGCTCCGATTTCACGCAAAGCGCCTTCGCTGATGGTTCGCGGATAGCGGAAGGGCTGGATCATTTCGAGGAATTCGGCGGCCAGGCCCTCGTGGCCGGCGGCCCGGCGCGCTTTGATCAACATCATGCGTTCCCACGTCTGGCCCCATTGCGCGTAGTAGTTTTCGTAGCTGGCGATCGAGCGGCAGAGCGGGCCGGAATCGCCTTCCGGCCGCAGCCTGAGGTCGATGCGGAACAGCATTCCCTCGGGCGCCACCCGGGAAATCTCGGCGATCATCGCCTCGGCCAGGCGGCTGAAGAACTGGTGGTTCGCCAGAACCGCGCGCGGCGGCCTGCCTTTGCCGGGGGGTTCCTTGAAGACCTGGCCTTCCTCGCTGTAAACAAACATCACGTCCACGTCGGAACTGTAATTCAATTCCTGGCCGCCCAGTTTGCCCAGGCCGAGGATGCAGAATTCCGTTGGCTGCCAGCGACCCCCGGTGTCCTGATGCCAGGGCCGGCCAAAGCGCTCGATGAACTGTTGACGGCAAATCTGCCAGACGCCGCCCAAACAAACGTCGGCCACGTCGGAGAGTTCACGCGTGATGTCCGGAACCGCTCCCAGGCGCGCGAGATCCCGCGCGGCAATGCGCAACAGTTCCCGCTGTTTGAACTCGCGCAACCGCCCCAAGGCGCCGGCGTAATCCTTCGCCTTGAGCAAGCCGTCCAGCCAGCCGGCCACTTCGCTCCGGAATCCCTGTTCGCGCCGGGGAAATTGCAGCCGATCCGGGTCGAGGGATTCCAGCCATTCGGGATGGGCGATGAGGGCGTTTCCGAGCGCGTTCGACCCCCCGAGCAGCGCCGCGACGATGCGGGCTTGCGTCGCGGACATCGTTTCCAGAACGCGCCGGGCCGGGGTCGCGTCCAATAAATCGAGAAAATGCCTGGCGCGAGGCGGGTCAGCGGAGGATTGAATCGTGGCGGACCATTCCTGTTTATTCATGAAGGAAAGTGCGCTGCACTTGTTCGACCCGGTCCACCGCCTTGCGTCCGATCGTCTGCCAGTCCAAAGCCATTTTGACGCGATCGCTCGCGGGACGCCCCAGCGCGAGGCGGCGCTCAAACGGTTCGGCCAGCCAGCCCAGGATGGTTTCCCCAAAGCTGGCGCCGTCGAACCCGGAAAATCGCACCAGAGGTTCCCGCTCGAAATACCGTTGCACACTGTTCAAAGGCGTGCTGACGACCGGCAACCCCAACGCCAGATATTCCACAACCTTCGCCACGAACGCGCAGTGCGTGCCTTTGGAGGCTTCGTATGGGACCATGCCGACCGAGGCGGACTCCAGGTGGCGGGCCACCTCTTCATAAGGCACAAAGCCGGTGCATTCGATCCGCGCCGAGGGAGCCTGATTCCGCATTCGCTCCACAAATGCCCGGAGCGCGGGCGTGCGCTGGCCCACAAATCGAAAGACGACATCTCCGCGGTTTCGAGCCACATGCGCCAGCGCTTCCCCGGCAATCCGCCCCAGATGATGATGATCGAACGAACCGTGCATGACGATGGCCGGCGGCATGGCCGTCGCCGCCCGCCGCGCCACTTCATCGAATCGGAAACGTTCCACGTCGAAACCATAGTAGATCGGCAGCAGCCGGTCGCGGGGGACTCCTGCGTCGGCAAAGTAATCGGCGAGCGTGTCCGAAACGGTGAAAACGGCGTCGGCATGGTAACGCGACGGGAGGGAAAGCTCGTATCGCGTGATGGCTTTGATGAACGGCTTCGGGGCGAGGTAGCGCGGCCAGGTTTCCATGAAACCGGTGAGATAGTCCAAAAAATTCATGACCGTCGGCACCCGAAATCGTCTTCGCAGCCGGCCGGCCGCGACCGCGGAGATGGTATGCTGCGAGAAAACGAGGTCGAACCGGGTTGCCCGCGCTTCCGTCTGGACCAGGCGCTGGAGAAAGAAGGGATACAGCAGGTATTTGAAATTGCGCAGGGAGGCGTAGCGCCCCATCCGCCAGGCTTTGAACTCGTGCAACTCGATGTCAAAGCGCCGGCGCACTTCATCGGCCCCGGCTATTTGGGGACAGAACACGTGCACCCTGTGTCCGCGCCGGACCATTTCCTGCACCAGATAAACCGCTTCGGCCGAGCCGCCGCCCGAGGGCGGGTAAAAGGGCTCGTGCGTTAAAAATGCCAGGCGCATTGCTGGAAAATCATCTCAATTCAAGACTCAATGTCAAAAATGTTATTCCGGGCTTGCCGATGCGTCCCAGCGCCGACCCGGCGGTCCGCTTGCGGCCCTGCCAAAATTCTTTTTGGTTTTGAAGCGAACGGGATTAATATGATGCCAATCTCATGGAAAACCGAACTTCAATTGAATTGGCCCGCGATTGCGCGGCGGTGCAGATTCCTTCGGGCAATGCCGTGACTCTCGGCGCCGGCACGGCGGTGGAAATCACTCAAACTCTGGGTGGAACCTACACCGTTCATGCCCCGGGCGGGCTGTTCCGAATCGAGGCCAAGGACGCGGATGCGCTCGGGCGGGAGGATGCCGGAACGGTTTCCGGCAAAACCATTGACGGCGGAAGTGAAGTGAGCGAAGCCGAGGTGTGGGCTGCGTTACGAACCTGTTATGACCCGGAAATCCCGGTCAACATTGTTGATCTTGGCCTCGTTTACGACATGCACATCGACCGGCTGCCCGACCAGCGCAGCTCCGTAACCGTCAAGATGACCTTGACTGCGCCGGGATGCGGGATGGGCGGGGTCATCGCCGGCGATGCGCAACAGAAGTTGCTGGGTTTGACGGGTGTGGCGGATGCCCAGGTGGAAATCGTTTGGGAGCCGCCGTGGCATCATTCCATGATTGCCGAAGCGGGCCGCAAGATTCTGGGGCTGGATTGAGCGGCAAGCCGCCCGCGGATCACGGCGCGAATACCACCTGGCTGCTTTGGTTGGTGCCCAGGGTAAAGCCGTAGCCGGCATTCATTTTCTGCAGGATGGCGCCGCTGAACGGGGATGCTTTGCCCGTTGCAGGGTCGGTAACGCTTCCGGCAAACGTCCCCGTGGTCAGAGAGAAACTCAGGGTGAGCTTGTTGCTGCTGGTATTGCTCACCTTGCTGTTCACTCCGAGGTTGACCCAATTGGTGAAGCCCGCGCCGAGATTGCCCCCGCTGAATTCGACCTGGGCACTGGCCAGGCTCAAAATATTGGTGCCGGCCAAGGGGCGGAGATAAATGGAACCGACGGCGTTCGGCTGGTTGGTGAACCCGCCCGGGTAGTACCGGGCTTTGACATTCTGGGTTTTGATCCAGTTCAATGAGCCGGTGACGTCGCTGTCCGGCTGGTTCGAGAAGGTGAGCCAGCTCAAAACCGCGCCGGTGCCGGAATAAAGCGGGGCAAAGAAGGGCCACGCGCCATGCTTTGAAAGTGTGGCGCTTTGGGAAAACTTGGTTCCATCGGCCAAGGTTCCCGCGAAACTTGCAGCGCCTTTGGTGTCTATGCGCATCGTGCCAAAACCGTTGCCGGCGGGCACGGATGCATCGCCGGTCTGACCCGGAACCAGCAGGGTGTAATTGCCGGCGTAAAGAGTGGCCGGGTTGGTCTTGGAGTTGAACACCGCCCGATCGCCCAGCAACGTCGCCACCCAGTTCTGGTTGGTCACAAAGCCGAAAATCTGATCGCTTCCGGCATTGGTTCCAACCTGCAGACTGACATACAACGCAGTGGAGTATTTGCGGGCGATGACGTTGGTCGCCTGGCATTGCAGACTGAGTTTGCCGCTGAGCGGATACCGCACGGCGCCGACCTGCAGCCGGCCCGAGTAAGTGCCACGCGAAGTCACCGACACGCTGAAGGAGCCCGACTGGGACAACCGAACTTCGTCGTTCTGATAGAAAAGACCGTTATACGTGCCCGCGATTGGAATATAGGGGTTGGGCACAAAATTGGCCTGAAGAACCATGTTGGAGATCATGTAAAATGGCAGGGTGGGATTGGAGTAATTGAAAGTGCCCGTCCAGCCGGCGAACATTTGGCCCGCCGCCGGAACGGCCGTCAGGTTGTATAATTTGCCCACGCTCACAGGCTTGCCCCTCAAATCGGGAACGATTGCGCCGCTTCCGTTCACCACCAGCGTCAGGTTGCCCGGAGGCGGTGGCGGCACCAACACGCTGAGTTGGAAGGTGGTGCTGGCCGTCAAACTTCCATCACTGACCGTAATCGTGATGGTCGCAGTGCCGGTCTTGTTGGGCAACGGAGTCAATGTCACCGTGCGGCTGCTGCCGCTCCCGCCGAATACGATGTTGCCCACGGGTACCAGCGTCGCGGACGAAGAGGTCGCCTGCAAAGTCAGGCTGGCCGCGGGTGTTTCGTTGTCTCCGATCGTGAAGGAAATCGGCCCGGCGCTCGTGTTCGTCGCAATCGTTTGATTCGTAATCGTCGTGATCGTCGGCGGCGAATTGACGGCCACAGTAAAGGTTTGGGCAACGGTGTTATTGCTGGCGCCGCCGTCGTTGACGGTGACTGTAATCGTGGCGGAACCGAAGGCGTTGGGGGCGGATCTGAAGCTCAAGGTGCCGGTCGTGCCGGGGCTCGAATAGCTGATTGTCGGATTGGGAATCAAACCGGCATTGCTGGAACCGGCCGTGACGGTCAGGGTCTGGTGTTCATTGGCTGCACCCGAGGTGATGCCGGACAGATTCACCGTCTGCACGCCGGAATTCTCGTCAATCGCAAGATTGCCCAGCGGATTCAGGGTCGGCGGCTGATTCACCGCGCTGACGGTCACGGTGAAAGTGCGGGTGACCAGGTTGTTGCTGGCACCACCGTCATTGACCTGCACGGTGAGTGTGGCGGACCCATTGGCGTTCGCCACCGGCGCGAAAGTCAGGGTGCCGGTCGTGTTCGGGCTTGTGTAACTCACCGTCGGATTGGGAACCAGACCGGCATTGCTGGAACTGGCCGTGACCGTCAGGATCTGACTTTCATTGGGCGAGCCGGACGTGATGCCGGTCAGATTGACCGTCTGCGACCCGCCGTTTTCGCTGATCGTGACATTGCTGATCGGGTCCAACGTCGGGGACTGATTGACCGGACCAACGGCCACGGTGAAGGTGCGCGTGGTGATATTGTTGCTGGCGCCGCCGTCGTCCACCGTAATGGTGACGATGGCCGAACCGGTGAGATTGGCCACAGGAGTGAACGTCAAGGTGCCGGTCGTGCTGGGGCTCGTGTAGTTGACCGTTGGATTGGGAATCAAACCGGCATTGCTCGAACTGGCCGTGACGGTCAGCGTCTGGTTTTCATTCGGCGCACCGGATGTGATGCCGGACAAATTCACCGTCTGCAACCCGGCATTCTCGTTGAGTGCAAGATTGGCGACGGGGTTGAGCGTCGGAGGGTCGTTCACAGGACTGACCGTCACGTTGAACGTGCCCGTGATAATGTTGTTGCTCGTCCCACTGTCCTTCACCGTCACCGTGACGGTCGCGGAGCCAAAGGCATTCGCCACCGGCGCGAACGTCAAAGCGCCCGTGGTGTTGGGACTCGCATAGCTCACCGTCGGGTTGGGAATCAAACCGGTATTGCTCGAACTGGCCGTGACCGTCAGCGTCTGATTTTCATTCGGTGCGCCGGACGTGATGCCGGACAAATTCACCGTCTGCAACCCGGCATCCTCAGCGATCGTAAGATCGGGGACCTGGGTCAACGTCGGCGTGTGGTTCACGGCGCTGACGACCACAGTAAAGGTGCGGGAAACCAGGTTGTTGCTGGCACCGCCGTCATTAACCGTGACGGTGACCGTGGCAGAACCGCTGCCATAGGTCACCGGAGTGAAAGTCAGGGAACCCGTGGTGTTGGGGCTCGTGTAACTCACCGTCGGATTGGGAATCAGACCTGCATTGCTGGAACTGGCCGTGACGGTCAGCGTCTGGTTTTCATTCAGCGCGCCGGACGTGATGCCGGACAAATTGACCGTTTGCAGCCCGGCATCTTCATTGATTGTGAAATTGCTCAGCGCATTCAACGTCGGCGGCTGGTTAACCGCATAGACGATGACCGTGAAGGTTTGGGTTACGATGTTGTTGCTGGCCCCGCCGTTATTGACCGTGACGGTGACGGTGGCGGAACCGACCGTGTTGGGCACGGGAGTGAAGGTCAAAGTGCCCGTGGTGTTGGGACTCGTGTAACTCACCGTCGGGTTGGGAATCAGACCGGTATTGCTGGAATTGGCCGTGACCGTCAGCGTCTGCGCTCCGCCCCCGGAAGTGATGCCCGACAAATTCACCGTTTGCAGCCCGGCATTCTGGATCACGGATAAGTTGCCCAGCGGATTCAATGTCGGCGGCAGATTGACCGCACTGACGGTTACAGTGAAAGTGTGGGTGACCAGGTTGTTGCTGGCACCACCGTCATTGACCTGCACGGTGAGTGTGGCGGACCCACTGGCATTCGCCACCGGCGTGAAAGTCAGGATGCCGGTCGCGTTGGGGCTCGTGTAACTCACCGTCGGATTCGGAACCAGACCGGTATTGCTGGAACTGGCCGTGACCCTCAGCGTCTGATTTTCATTTGGCGCTCCGGATGTGATTCCGGACAGATTCACCGTCTGCGCGCCGGCATTCTCAGCGATCGTAATATTGGAGATGGGGTCCAGTGTCGGCGGGTCGTTCACGGCGCTGACAGCCACGGTGAAAGTGCGGGTGACCAGGTTGTTGCTGGCACCACCGTCATTGACCTGCACGGTGAGTGTGGCGGACCCATTGGCGTTCGCCACCGGCGCGAAAGTCAGGGTGCCGGTCGTGTTCGGGCTTGTGTAACTCACCGTCGGATTGGGAATCAGACCGGTATTGCTGGAACTGGCCGTGACGGTCAGCGTCTGGGCTTCACCCCCGGAAGTGATGCCCGACAAATTCACCGTTTGCAGCCCGGCATCTTCATTGATTGTAAAATTGTTCAACGCATTCAACGTCGGCGGCTGGTTAACCGCGTAGACAATTACCGTGAAGGTTTGAGTGACGATGTTGTTGCTGACACCGCCGTCATCGACCTGCACCGTGACGGTGGCGGAACCGACCGCATTGGGTACGGGAGTAAAGGTCAAAGTGCCCGTGGTGTTGGGGCTCGTGTAACTCACCGTCGGGTTGGGAATCAGACCGGTATTGCTGGAACTGGCCGTGACCGTCAGCGTCTGCGCTCCGCCCCCGGACGTGATGCCTGACAAATTCACCGTTTGCAGCCCGGCATTTTCGATCACGGACAAGTTGCCCAGCGGATTCAATGTCGGCGGCAGGTTCCCGCCGCTCAGCGGCACGGTGTAAACAACTTCGCTCGAATAGACACTTTCCAGACCCACGCTGTTGTACGCCGTGGCGGCAAAATAATAGGTCGTGCCATCGACCAGCCCCGAAATGGTCGCATTCGTGGCGCTGCCGACATCCACCATGTTGGTGTAGGTGCGGCTCGCGACCCCGTAATACACCCGGTAGCCGACCACGTTGGGGTCGGTACTGGGACTCCATGCCAGCACTACGCTCTGCGTCGCAAACGTCAAGTGAGGAGCGAGTATCAGAAAGCCAAGCGAAAGGATTCTAACAACGGCACACCTCAATCCATCCCGTACAACATCTCTATCCATCACGCCGCCGATCACCGCATAAGGGCTGCCAAAGGAGAGCGAAGTCCATTTACGCCGTCCCAAATGTCCCGGAATGCAGTTGCCCGAAAATTTCTCCCGGGCTAATTCCACCGGAATTAACGTTTACGTGAACCGCACCCCCAAAATCATATTGAAGAAATCCCCCCGAATACCAATGCTTTCAGCCCGGTTTCGCGCTGAGACCTTTCAAGACAAGCGATGTCTTTCTGTCTTAAAAAAGAACAAAGGAACATGCGCACTTTTTCTAATATTAATAATTAGTTAACGGGCGAAAACTGGGTGTGTTCTCGCAAAATGCAAAGCGTCGATGCAACTTGCGAATTGAGCGCCGCGGCGCGGCGCAAAGATTTCAGAATCAAAAATCCGCTTTGACAATCCGGAGCAGCCCTTTAGATTGCCCTCGCTTTGGCTGGGGTCGTAGCTCAGTTGGTAGAGCACCACAATGGCATTGTGGGGGTCAGGGGTTCGAATCCCCTCGGCTCCACCAGTCTTCGCTCGGAGCATCGCGGAGAGCGAAGACTGCCGCGTCAGCCTTCGCCCTTC
>CAZFOA010000029.1:0-23580 GCA_964520205.1 uncultured Verrucomicrobiota bacterium
TTTTCGGCCAGAAAGGTTTCGCCTTCCTTGAGATTCTTTGACAGCAATTCCTGCTGCTTCCACTGCTGGTAGGTCACAATCGCTTCCCGGGCCTGTTGCTCGTTCAACAGCGACTCGCGACCGGCCAGCACATCCTTGATTCCCTTCATCAACTCGTCCAGGTTGACGTCAAAGCGCCCGCGCTTGAGATTGTTGCCAATGCTCACACCGATGGCATAGCCGGCTCGATCCTGAAGGTTTGTGGAGACAACCTGTTTTCCGGCGGTCGTGGCGGCGGGTTTTGCGCCGACCGGCGGCGCCGGTTTTGCGTCGACGGGTTTCTGCTGGGCGCAACCCAGTTGCAACAGCGCGACTCCGACGGAAATCACCAAAAACGTGTTGAGTGAGGTTTTCATATGTGTTTCAATGACCTCCCGTTTACACGAAAAGGACAAAAAGTCCAGATGGAAAAAGGCACCGAATAATCGCGCGCTTGTTTGCGGACGCGAGGCCGGTTAGCATTCCAGCGAATGAAAAATAACGGCCAAGTGCTTGATTCAATCGAGGCCCTGCCGGATGAGCAACAAGAGTCTTTGGTGGAGTGGGTTCAAGAGCGAATCGCTGAACGCCGTCGCGCGGCGCTGGTCAAGTCTTCACAGGAGGCGCGGAAAGAATTCAAAGCAGGCAAGTGCCGCCCGGCCAGTCCGGCGAAAATCATGTGCAAGGTGCTTGCTTGAAACGTCTGCTCCTGCCTTCGATTTCTACTGAATGAGAATCCTGGTTGTCGGTTCCGGCGGACGCGAGCACGCGCTGGTTTGGAAACTGGCGCAGTCGCCGCACGTCACGCAGATGTGGTGCGCGCCGGGGAACGCAGGGATTCAACAGGAGAGAACGAAGAAAACGGACAAGACGGTTGAGTGCGTCAACCTTGGCGCGGAAGAATTACCGAAGCTGCTCGCGTTCGCGCAGGAGAAAAAGGTGGACCTCACCGTCGTCGGACCGGACAATCCGCTGGCGCTCGGCGTCGTGGATTTGTTTCAGCAGAACGGACTGCGGATCTGGGGGCCGAACCGAAAAGCGGCGCAGTTCGAGTCGTCCAAGGTTTTCTCGCAACGGTTCATGGAGAAATATGGCATCCCGACGGCGGCGGCCGGGACATTTGATGACGCGGCGGCCGCAAAGAAGTTTGCTGCGTCGCTCGGCGGACGTTGCGCGGTGAAAGCCGACGGCCTCGCGCTTGGCAAAGGGGTTTTGATCTGTGCCGACACCGGTGAAGCGAACCGGGCGATTGATGAGATTTTGGTCGGCAAAGCCTTCGGCGCAGCCGGCGCGAAGATCGTCATTCAGGAATTCCTGGAAGGCATGGAGATTTCACTGCACGCGCTCTGCGACGGCAAGACAGCGAAGCTGTTTCCGACTTCACAAGACCACAAACGCGCGCTGGAGGGGGATGCGGGGCTGAACACGGGCGGTATGGGCACGTATTCGCCGACACCGTTTCTGACTGCCGCGCAACTCGTCGAGACCGGGCGCAAAATTCTCGATCCCTTCATGCGCGGCTGCGCCGAGGAAGAGATTGATTTCCGCGGCATCCTCTACCCCGGCATCATGCTCACGAAGTCCGGCCCAAAGGTTTTGGAGTTCAACGCGCGTTTCGGCGACCCGGAAACGCAGGTCTATCTCACGCGGCTGGAAAATGACCTCGTCGAACTGTTGGATGCGAGCGCGAGCGGGACGTTGGGCGGGATTGAATTGAAGTGGAGCGCGATGGCAAGTGTCTGCGTGGTGATGGCCAGTGGCGGATATCCGGGCAGCTACGCGAAGGGCAAAGTCATTTCCGGCCTCGAAGCCGCGAACGCGTTGCCACGCACGAAAGTTTTCCACGCCGGAACGACGTTGAAGGAGGGCCAAATCGTCACCCATGGCGGCCGCGTCCTGGGCGTGACCGCACTGGGGAAGGACCTGAAAGCCGCGCAGGCCGCGGCTTACGCGGCGGTCGAGAAAATCCATTTTGACGGCGCCCGCTTCCGCCGCGACATCGCCGCCAAAGCTCTTCCGTGACGCTTCCCATGTCTCCCGCACATCGAGATCGAACTTCGGAACTGGCCTGGACGTTGTCCGCGCCGGAATACTTCAATTTCACCACCGACGTGATGGATCGCTGGGCCCGGCAAACGCCCGAGGCGCAGGCGTTGTGGTGCGTGGATGCCTCCACCGGCGCGGAATGGAAGTTCACTTTCCGCGATCTCTCCAGGCTGGGTGGACAGGCCGCGAATGCTTTCCGTTCGGCCGGCATAAGGCGTGGCGATCACGTGCTCATCATGCTGCCGCGCGTGCCGCAATGGTGGATTGCGATGCTCGGGCTGATTCGCCTCGGCGCGGTCCCCGTGCCGGGAACCCTGCTGCTCACGCCGCGCGACGTGGCCTTCCGGTTGCAGGCGGCGCGCATCGGGGCGGTGATCACCGATCCGGCAGGCATTGCCAAAGTCAGCGGATTTGAGGGCGTGCGCATGGCCGTTGGCGAAGCTCCGTCGGGCTGGATTGACTTTGATGCCGCCGTGCGGAAGGCCGACCCGGATTTTCGCGCGGAGCCGACGCGCAGCGATGATCCGGGGATTCTGTTTTTCACGAGTGCCACCACCGGCGATCCGAAGATGGTGCTTCATACCCAGGCGAGCTACGGATTGGGCCATCGGTTGACGGGCGGTTTGTGGCTCGATTGCCGGCCTGGCGAGTTGCATTGGAACATCTCCGATCTCGGCTGGGGCAAGGCCGCGTGGTCGAGCTTCTACGGCCCCTGGCAAATGGGCGCCTGCGTGTTCGCGCTCGACCTCCACGGCAAGTTCGATCCGATCCTGACGCTGGACACGCTGGCGAATTTTCCCATCCACACCTGGTGCGCGCCGCCGACGGCACTGCGCTTGATTGTGCGGCAGGATTTGGCGCGCTGGCATTTTTCGAAACTCCGGCATTGCGTCACGGCCGGCGAGCCGCTGAATCCCGAAGTATTGAAACTCTGGAAGAGCGCGACCGGGCTGACGCTTCACGAGGCCTATGGCCAGACGGAAACCGTTGTGCTCGCGGGCAATTTCCGTTCCCTGGGACACGAGGTGCGGCCCGGTTCGATGGGCACTGCCACCCCCGGCTTTACCGTGGCCATTCTGGATGCGCAGTTGAACGAAGTGCCGGCCGGCGAGGAGGGCGAGATCGCGGTGCGGGTCCAATCGGGGCGGCCGGTCGGTTTGTTCCGCGAATACTGGTTGAATCCGGACGAAATGGCCCGGCAGTTCCGCGGCGGCTGGTACCTCACCGGCGACCGGGCGGCGCGCGATGCCGACGGCTACTTCTGGTTCGTGGGCCGTACGGATGACGTCATCAAGAGTGCCGGCTATCGCATCGGACCTTTCGAAGTCGAGAGCGTGTTGCTCGAACATCCGGCCGTGCTCGACGCGGCCGTGGTCGGCAAACCCGACGAACTGCGCGGGCAGATCGTGAAAGCGTTCGTCATGCTGCGGCCCGAAGCTGAAGCAAGCGAGGGGTTGAAACAGGCGCTCCAGCAACACTGCAAACTGACCGCTGCGCCGTACAAATATCCGCGCGAAATCGAATTTGTGCGGGAGTTGCCCAAGACCACGAGCGGCAAGACGCGGCGGGTCGAATTGCGGAAGCGCAGTGGCGTCGGGCATCCTGCCTGATGTAGAAGGCGGCGTCCCACCGCCCGGATTGGGCGTGCGCGCAATCGAGAGAGGTGGAAAATCCGATAGCCTTCGCGATTATCACATGTCCTTTTCCGCCGGGCGGGACGCCCCGGTCCCGCTACAGCGGGAGCAGGCGAGGACGCCCGCCGCTACGAGCGCCCGGTGGGTTCAATCCCCACTCCATTGGTAATCATACCCTGCGGGCGGATCGTAAAAACACGCCATAAACCCCCCGTTGGTGACGATATTGCCCCAGTAGATTTTAATGTAAGCCACGTGGCCGTCCACGAAGCTGACCATGTTCCTGGCATCGTTGAACAACGCGATCCCGTGCGGTTGTACCCCGCCCGGTTGGTAGGGTTTCGGTTCATGCCAGGAATAGGGAAAGAACGCCGGCGATTCCGCGACCAGGACGGTTCGAGAGGGATGTTTGATCGAACTGAGTTGCCGGCCGCCAATACCGGGCATTGTTATATCCCAGAGCCGGATCCTGTTGGTGGGGTGGCTGGAAAGATTCAAGTTCATGCCGTTAAACGTATAGCTGGAGTAATCAAAAAGGGCTTGATCGTGGTGGCTTCGGGGCACATATCCGCGCATCCAATCGTAGTAAAACGCATCGGCCGGGCAGGAAAAGATTTTGTCTTTTGGCGAGGACACGCCGTGCAGGCCGACGTAGTTCTTCATCAGTTCCTTGTAAGCGATCCAGGGGATATTGGTCATGCCGCCGGTGTATTGCACGGCAGGCGTCTTGTCGTTTGAGTCATCGCAATACATGCGCACGCCGAGATTAATTTGTCTCAGGTTGTTCTGGCAGATCGTTCGCTTGGCTTTAGCTTTGGCCGTGCCGAGCGCCGGGAGCAGCAATGCCGCCAGAATGGCAATCACGGCAATGACGGCCAGCAGTTCGATCAGAGTGAGAGCGTCTTGGGATTGGACCGCATTTTTCATCGCGGACGGTTGTGATGGATTCTCTGGCGCCGCTATTTCGTTGGATACCCGATCGACGTGTTGATCTTTTTCCCCAGCATGAATTTGAGGTAACTTTGCATTTGTTCGGGGGTGAGAACCGTGGCCAGTGCGTTTGTTATTTCCGGGCTTTCAGTCGAATCATCCGGATTCCGTTTCAAGGCAAAGTTGTAAAGGATCGGGAATACTTGGTCCTGCTGCTCCGCGGTGATGCCAACGAGCGATTGCATCATCATCAATTCGCCGGCGGCATGCAGGTGCGCCCCTGATGCATTCCCATCCTGTTGAAGAGCTTTGTAGTCCGCTTGCTGTGCCGGAAGGAAAACGGCGTCAATTTGTGCATTCAGATTGGACATGGATTGGCTGGAACCTTCCCCAGCCCCTCTAGCACCGTCCCACATCTCTTGCATGTCCTGGACAATCAGATCGGCCCGTTTCAGCAACAGATCCTGGAGGGCCTGCTCCTGGCCTGGTGCCAGCTTGATTCCCGCCTTGATGCGCCCCAGCATGACGAGCGCTTCATGCTCCTGGAGTTCCCGAAAACTTCTCATTTGGGCGGCTTTCGTGTCCTCGAACCGGCTGAGTTTGGCCTTCAATTCCGGCAGCTCCTGCGCGTCCATTTCCAACCGCGTCACTTTGCCGCGAAGTTTCAACTGCTCGGCGGAATTGCTCTTTGTTTCGGCCATTTCACCCGCCAGCAGAGCCAGGCGATTGGTCGCATCGTCGCGCTCGTATTGCAATTGCTCGATTTGTGCGCCCAGCGACGCTTGCTGTTGCTGGAGCAGTTGAACCTGATTCCGCAGGCTGGAGGCGTGGCGGCCTTCGTAGATTCCCGTGCCGACAGCGGCAACGATCGTGGCGGTGATGAGAGTTTTTTGAAGAGTGGTCATGGCGATGGCTTTGATGGCGGTTGCGGTCGTGGCGACAGTTGTTCCGGCAAGCGCGGCGGCAGTGCAGAGGGTGGCGGCCAGGCCAACCGGTGCGGCTTGGACGGCGTTGGCGGAGAGGACGACGGCCAGTCCGCTCGCGCCGATGGTCACCCCGCGTTTGGCGAAGAATTCACGCAGACGATCCACCGCGCGGCTCACGCGTTTTTGCGCCGCGTCTTCGCTAACGCCGAGGGCTGCGCCAACGGTGTGCAAATCGTTCCTCTTGAAATAGCGGAGCAGCACCGCCTCGCGATCCTCGTCGCTTAAATCAGCCATGGCTTCATCGAGCACCGGCCGAATGTTTTCCCAGTCAGGAGTGGTTTCCGGCACGGGGTTGAAGTATTCCATAACCTGCCTTTCGCGCGCCTGACGCCGCCGGTTGTCGCGCAACAGATTGAGCGCCGCGTAACGCGTGCTGCGGTAAAGCCAGCCGAGCAGGGCCGAGTTTCCGGTCAGAGTCCCGGCCAGCAAAGGCGCCTTGCGGGAGAGGTCGGTGAAAACGCTTTGGGCCACGTCGCACGCGAGATCGGGCGAAGCCACCTGCCGCAACGCCGAGGAAAAAACCAGGTCCGTATGCCGGACGACGATTTCGCGGAACGCGGCCTCGCTGCGGCTTTCGGCGTATTCACTCAGCAATTGGGCGTCGGACTGGTCCTGCATCTCACCCATTAAACAACCGTCGCCCGCGAAATCCGACAAAGTTTTTTGGGAGATTTGATTCCGCCGGCGCGCGGTTCGGGCGGGAAATCACGTCGAAGACATGGGGGCTGCGAAGAAAACCCTAGTTCGGTGTTCCGGCAGCTTTTTGCGGAAAGAACATTTTCATTGCCGCTGCCGACATGTTGATTTGGTTCATTTGTTCCTCGCGGTAATTGCTCAATTGTTCCGGGGAGAGAATGCTTCCAAGAATTTTTAACTTCTCCTCAAGGTTTGATTTCTGCATCTCGATCCCCGTCTCGATTCCCATTTTGAATGCATCCGCGGCATCGCCGCCCCTTTTGGCAGCGGAGATGGCTTCCTGGTTCGGCGCGCTGGCCGGCGGATTCAGATTCAATTGGTAAAACGCCGCGCGAATCTGATCTTGTTGCTCTTTGGAAAGATTGAAATCGTCAGCGATCCGGCTGGCGTCGTTTTTGGCGGAATTGTCGGCGGCGGCCAGCTTCTCCGCCTGTTGGTATTCCGGGTAGGCTGCCAGTTGTTCGGGTGTGAACAGCGCCTTGATTTCGGCTTCCTGCTTCATCGCGTCTCCAGTGGTCGCTTGCAATACTTCCGGCGTCCGATTGCTGTTCACCAACTCCTTGGCCATTTGAGTTTGGCTATGGATATGTCTCTGCTGGATGTCGCTGATGGCTTGCGCCTGAGCATCCGTGAGATTGAGTGTTTTCTTCATGCGGTCGAGCCGGGCTTGCGCCTCTTTGAGTTGCAGCTTTTCGGCGGATGCCATTCCCAGGATCATCGCGTTGGTCATGTAATCCGGCATCCTGCCGCCTTGCTGGTCGAGCGTGGATTTTAACCGGGCAAGTTCGCGGGAATCCGACTGGGCCGCCCCGGCCTGGCCTCTGAGTCTCAACAGTTCGTTGAGTTGAGTTTGGGATAAAGCCTGGGAATCCCTGGCTTGGCTGACTTCATTGGAAAGATTGTTGTTCTCGGTTTTGAGTTCTGTCAGCTGTTTGGCCAACGGCGCTTGCTGTTGTTGGAGAACTTTGACTTGAGTTCGCAACGTCGAAGCCTGGCGGGCTTCAAAGATTCCCGTGCCGACGGCGGCGGCGATGGTGGCGGTGATGAGAGATTTTTGAATGGTGGTCATGGCGATGGCTTTGATCGCGGTTGCGGTCGTGGCGGCAGTTGTTCCGGCAAGCGCGGCGGCAGCGCAGAGGGTGGCGGCCAGGCCAACCGGTGCGGCTTGGACGGCGTTGGCGGAAAGGACGACGACGAGTGCGCTCGCGCCGACAGCGACGCCGCGTTTGGCGAAGAAATCGCGGAGGCGATCCACGGCTCGGCTGATGCGTTTTTGCGCCGCGTCGTCGGAGGTGCCGAGCGTTGCGCCAACTTCGCGCAGGGATTTGTTCTCGAAATAGCGGAGCAGGACGGCGGTGCGGTCGGTGACGTCGAGCGCGTCCATCGCGTCGTCGAGCAAGGGTCCGATTTGGGTCCAAGCGTCAGCAGTGGCGTTCATCGAATTCATCTCCAGGGCGATCTGTTCGCGCAACTGGCGGCGGGATTCCTTTCGCACCACGTCAATGGCCGTGCGGCGCGTGACCGCGTACAACCACGTGGTTAGAATGGTGTCCGGCCGCAACTGCTTTGCTTCGCGCGCGAGGTCGGTAAAAACGGATTGGGCGACTTCCTCGGCGAGTTGCGGCGAACGGACTTGCCGGAGCGCGGCGCAATAGACCAGGTCCAAATGGCGGCTGACCAGCGCGGCAAAGGATTCCTCTGATTTGTTCCTCACATGGTCCTGCAGCAGTTCCAGGTCGCTTGTCATCGTTTCAAGTATATCGCCGCCGGTTTCCGAATTCCGACAAGAATTCGAGGGCGAACGTGGGCCGGGCCAAACGGGCATCAAACGGCTGACGCGCCCGTTTCACGCTCCAAGCGCCGGGTCGGGGGGACCCGGCCTACAGGCTGCAACTTCATCGCTGTAGGCCGCGTGCCCTCACGCGGCGCCGTGTCGCCAGTTTCCTCGGCGTATGACATTTCCGGGCTAAAGCGTCCCGGCAAATCTTCCGATACGAAACTGGCCAAAAGCGCCGGTGGATCAAGACTCTGGACGCTGGTTGTCCGGCGACGAAACTTGCCTCCAAGTGCGCAATTTTAGTCCCGGCGCCGCAACTCGAGTCGGGGCGATTGTGTATTCGTCCCCGCAAATGACAGCCGAATTTGGCCGGCAGGTTGCTTTTCACAACCAATAACATGCCGCGCATAAAGATTGACTCGCTGCAACCGGGAATGGTGGTCGCCAGCGATGTGAAGAACATCGATCAGATGCTGCTCATTCCCGCCGGATGCAGTTTGACCGAACGGCAGATCAACATTCTGCGCGCCTGGGGAGTTGGCGAAATCGAGGTGCAAGGTTCCGCGGCCCTCGAGGAGGCTGATCCTCTGGCGAAACTCCCGCCGGAAGTGGTCGCCCGGATCACGGCCGAAATTCGGAGCCGGTTCTTCCGTCCGGACGATTCCAATCCCATTTTTGTGGAAATTTCCAAACTGATGTTGCAGCGCCGCGCCCGAAAATCCGGGGCAAAAAACTCATGAACCCGCCGTCACTCAGCGAATTAGTCGGCGGCGCTCCCTCCAGCCTCGGCTCCCACGCGCCGGTGTTGGAGGAGATCGAGGCCGCCATGGAATCCCCGCAGTGCAGCCTGGTGACGCTGGGCGAGGCGGTCGAGAAGGACCCCGATCTCACCGCGCGCCTGTTGCGGCTGGGCAACAGTTCCTTCTACGGTTTTTCCTCCCGGCTGGCCACGGTCACCGAGGCCATCAGTTTGATCGGCGTTCAGCAGGTGCAAGACCTGATCATCGCCTCGAGCATCGTGGAACAGTTCGCCGGGGTGTCGGAGGAATTTGTCAGCATGGGATCGTTCTGGCGGCACAGTCTGGCTTGCGGCATTGGCGCGCGGTTGCTGGCGATGGAACGGCGATTGCCCAAGGCGGACAAATTTTTCGTGGCGGGGCTGCTGCACGACGTGGGGCGGCTGGTGCTTTTTGCCCGGGCACCGCAGGCAGCCCAGGAGATCTTCCGGCTGTATCAGCGGGAACACCTGCTCTTGCGCGAAGCGGAAACCCGGGTGCTCGGTTACGATCATCAACAAATTGCCTCGGTCTTGCTCCAACTGTGGAAGTTCCCCCTCAACATCGTGCAGGCGGTGGCGCATCATCATCACCCGACGGCGTCCCAGGTTGCCCGCGAAGAGGCGGCGGTGGTCCATCTCTCCGACCATCTGGTCAACGCGATGCAGATCGGGAGTTCGGGCGAGCGCCATGTTCCTCCGCTGAGCACGCTGGCCTGGGAAATCCTGCGTCTCCCCACGGAGGTGCTGTCCTCCGTTGTCGCGGGAATTGACGAGCAAATTGAAGCGGTCCAGGACGTGTTTTTGAGCAAGGCGGTTGCCGCATGAATGAACCCTTCGATTCCGTTTATCCGGATTTGCTCAAGACGGGCCTGGGCAAACTCGGGCTGCTGGACGCGCGCCGGGAGCTGCTGGCCCTCTTTTCCGCCCTCGAAAATCTCCGTCGCGATCTCCACGGACAGGACAATACGGCGGGCATTCTGCGAGTCAGCCAGCGATATGTCGCCGGGTTGAACCTGTTTCGGTCGATGGGCTTTTGGCTGGTGAACCCGGCGGATTTCAGCTTCGAATTCGCGCTGGCCTCGCCGGAGCCCGAGCGAGCGGCCCTCGCGCAAACGGTGGATCATGAAATCCGCAGCGGACGGTTTGCCTCGGCGCTTCGGCAAAATGCGCCGGCATTTTTTCAGACCGGGCCGAAGGACAGCCCGGAGCGCGGCCTGTTTCATTCCCTGGCTTTGTCCAATCATGTCGTGGGCATGTTTTGCGGCCAACTCCAGCGCGAACTGGCGCCCAACCAGGAAATCACCTTCAGCCTGCTTTCCCTCCTGCTGGGCGCGAGCGCCGACGCCCTGGTCACCCTGAACACGACCACCCAGTTGACCAGCCAGATCGAAACCCTGAGCGGCCTTCTGCCGTTATGCGCCTGGTGCAAAAAAGTCCGCAACGACAGCGGCTACTGGGAACAAATCGAAGAATTCATCTCCACACGCTCCACCGCATCATTCACGCACGGCGTCTGTCCGGAATGCCGCAAAAAGGTGCTCAGTGGAATGAGCAAGGGCTGACGGCCGGCGGCTCCGGTTCCGGTCGCCGCTTTACTTTCGCGCTGCCGTCACGCATTTTTAGCCCAACATGACACGATTTGGGCTGATTTCATCTTTGGCAGGTTTCCTGGCCTTCATCGCCAACCCGGGCGGTTTGACCGCGGCAACCAATGCAACCCCGGATTTCAAGGAAGTCTACGATTTGATCCGGGCTCATTCGGCGGGAGTGAGCGACGCCGAACTGAACCGCGCCGCCGTTCAAGGACTGCTCACGGCGCTGAGCCCGAGAGTGTCGCTGGCTGCGGACGGCGCCGCTACGAACGCGCCGGCCGCGACGCCGCTGTTGAGCCAGACCAATCTGCTCGACGGGGGCATCGTGTATCTGCGAGCGGGGAGTGTCCGCGGCGGCCTGGCCGAAGCGGTGGGTGGAAACTGGCGACGTCTCGGTGCGACCAACAAGTTGGGCGGCCTGGTTTTGGATTTGCGCTACGCGGACGGTGACGATTATGCGGCGGCGGCTGCGGTGGCGGATTTGTTTGCCGGCAAAGCCCAGCCGCTGTTGAATTGGGGCAATGGGATGGTGTCGTCCCATGAAAAAGGAGATGCGTTTCGGGAGCCGGTGGCCGTCCTGGTGAACCGTGAAACCGCGCGGGCGGCGGAAGCCCTGGCGGCCCTGCTGCGGCAAACCGGCGCCGGGTTGATTTTAGGCGGCCGAACGGCGGGAGCCGCCATGGTCATGCTGGATTATCCGTTGAAAGACGGGGAGCGCCTGCGGATTGCCGCCGCGCCGATTACGTTGGGCGATGGTTCGGCGCTGCCGGCTGAAGGGGTCAAGCCGGACATCGAAGTGGCCGTGAGGCCGGAAGACGAGCGGGCTTATTACGCCGATGCCTTCGTGGTTCTGGCGAAAACCGGACTCCCGGCCGGCGCGAAACCGTTGCCCGCCGATCAGACAAACCGAACGAACGCGGCGGCGCGCCACGGGAGAATGAACGAAGCCGAATTGGTGCGCGAGCACAAGGAAGGGGTTGAGCGCGATGCGGATGCAGACGCCGGGACTCCGCCGCCGCAAACGGCCGAGGCGGCCAAACCGGTCGTGAATGATCCCGCCCTGGCCCGGGCATTGGATTTATTGAAGGGTCTTGCGGTGGTGCGCCCGGACCGGTTTTGATTTTGCTTTCGTCCAAATGCATTCAGGGTTGACGATTCGGCCCACCGGATTCAATTTCAGGTAATTACTGTTGATGAAGACTGTTCTATTTGTTTGCACAGGTAACGTTTGCCGCAGTCCCATGGCCGAAGGCATTTTCCGCCACGCCGTTCAGGGGCGGGGAAATTATCGTGTGGTGTCCGCGGGCCTGGGCGCTGCGTCCGGCCAGCCGCCCAGCCCTTACGCCGTCCAGGCAGTGAAAGAACTCGGCCTAGACATTGCCGGCCAGCGCAGCCGCCTGCTGACGCCGGAACTGGTGCAGCAGGCGGATTACATCTTCGGGATGACGCACAGCCACGTGGACACGGTGACACTGCTTTATCCCCAAACCGCCGAGAAAACTTTTCTGCTGCGCGAATTCGATGAAACGCTCGACACGTTCGAGAAGGACATCGGCGATCCGATCGGCGGTTCGTATGAGGTTTACCTGAATTGCCGCGACCAGATCGAGCAGGGCATCTTCTCGCTGCTGCGTTTCATCGAACAGGGTGACGGGGCGGCGGGCGGCCAGGGGGGAAAATCCGTGACGGTGGCGCTGGGGGCCGATCACGCCGGCTACGAATTGAAGGAGGCCTTGAAACGGGTTTTGGAGCAGCGGGGCGTGAGCGTGGCGGATTTCGGGACGAACTCGAAGGAGACCAGCGATTATCCGGATTTCGCGCAGGCGGTGAGCCAGAGCGTGGCCAATCGCAAAGCGCAGTTCGGGGTTCTGATTTGCACGACCGGTTTGGGCATGAGCATTGCGGCGAACAAAGTGCCCGGCATCCGCGCCGCCCTGGCGGGCGATGAGCAGACCGCGGCGCTGGCCCGGCAGCACAACAGCGCCAACGTGCTTTGCCTGGCGGCCAAAACCACGCCGGTGGAACTGGCCCAAAAGATCGTGGAGGTGTTTCTCAGCACGCCGTTCGAGGGCGGGCGGCACGAACGCCGCGTGAGCAAGATCGACACCCAGTTCGTTCGCCGCGATTTGCGGCTGAAATCAGTCGATCCGGAAATTGACGGCGCCATCGAGCATGAGCGCTTGCGCCAGCAGGAAAACATCGAGTTGATCGCCAGCGAAAACTTCACCAGCCCCGCCGTGATGGAGGCGCAAGGCTCGGTGCTGACGAACAAGTACGCCGAGGGCTATCCGAAGAAGCGCTGGTATGGCGGCTGTGAAAACGTGGATGTGGTGGAGCAACTGGC
The DNA here is from genome assembly GCA_964520205.1 of uncultured Verrucomicrobiota bacterium. Lineage (GTDB taxonomy): Bacteria > Verrucomicrobiota > Verrucomicrobiia > Limisphaerales > BOG-1460 > CAZFOA01. Next base: position 12,802 of record CAZFOA010000029.1, read on the forward strand.
CATCGACCGGGCGAAAAAACTGTTCGGCGCCGAACACGCAAACGTGCAGCCGCACTCCGGCAGCGGCGCCAACATGGCGGTCTATTTCGCCATGCTGAAACCGGGCGACAAGATGCTGACGATGGACCTGAGCCACGGCGGCCATTTGACGCACGGCAACAAGGCGAATTTCAGCGGCAAGTTTTTTGAAATTATCCACTACGGCGTGCGCCGGGACGACGAGCGGATTGACTACGACCAGCTCGCCGCCGCTGCGCGGGAACACAAGCCCAGGATGATCACCGTCGGCGCCAGCGCCTACCCCCGCATCATCGATTTCAAGCGCATGGGTGAGATTGCCCGGGAAACGGGCGCCTACTTGCTGGCGGACATTGCGCACATCGCCGGGCTGGTCGCGGCGGGATTGCATCCGAGCCCGATGGAGCACGCCGATTTTGTGACCACCACCACGCACAAGACCCTGCGGGGTCCCCGCGGCGGTTTGGTTTTGTGCAAGGAAAAATACGCGAAAGAGATCGATTCCCAGGTGTTCCCCGGCATCCAGGGCGGGCCGTTGATGCACGTCATCGCCGGCAAAGCGGTTTGTTTCCACGAAGCGCTGCAACCCTCGTTTAAAGGGTATCAGGAGCAAATTGTAAAAAACGCGAAAGCGCTGGCCGACGGCATGAGTCGAAACGGCTTTCGCCTGGTCAGCGGCGGCACGGACAATCACCTGATGCTCGTGGACGTGGGGTCTCGCGGTTTGACCGGCAAGGATTGCCAGATCGCGCTCGACGAGGCCGGCATCACGGTGAACAAAAACACGATTCCTTTTGAAACGCGCTCACCCTTTCAGGCCAGCGGCATCCGGCTGGGCACACCGGCCGTGACGACGCGGGAGATGAAGGAGCCGGAAATGGCGGCCGTCGCGGATATGATCAGCGAGACGCTAATGGACATTAAGAACCTTGACACCCTGGCCCGGGTGCGCCAACGTGTCCGTGAACTCACTGCAAGATTCCCTTTGCCGTACTGATAAACAACAAAAGGACTTGCAGGATGCTCCCGGTTGGCCGTCATTCCAATTTGAACTGAAATCAAATCGCTGATTGCCCGATCCGGAGTTGGGCGGTGCCCGATTGGTGACGTTCCCGCCTGTTGAGACATTTAAATCCTGACGTTTTTACTTATGCCGAAAGCCAGTACGAAAAAGATCCGAACCCGGGCGGCCAAGCCGCCGGCGGCGGGACGGACGCCGTCCGGCGCGCCCGCCGAATCCATGCCCGGGGCGGTTGCCGTGGAGGAAGCGCCGGCTCCGGAGTTGCAGCCGCCCACACGTCCGATGGAGCCGGACCATTCCGAGAACGAGAAAACCGAACCGCGTCCCGGCTCCGACAAGGATCATATCGCGGCGTCGCTGAACATCGCCAAACTGCAGGGCCTGGCCATGACCGAGCTGAACAGCATGGCCCGGGAACTCAACGTGGAAAACTTCGGCACGATGCGCAAGCATGAGGTGATTTTTCACATCCTTCAAAAGAACGCCGAGCGCGCCGGTGTGTTGTTCTCGGAAGGGGTTCTCGAAGTGCTGCCGGAAGGCTTCGGTTTTCTCCGCTCGCAAAGCTTCAATTACCTGCCCTGCCCGGAAGACATTTACGTTTCGCCGTCGCAGATCCGCCGGTTTGATTTGCAGACCGGCAACCTGATCGCCGGCCAGATCCGCCCGCCCAAGGACAAGGAACGTTTCTTCGCCCTGCTCAAGGTCGAAGGCGTGGACCAGGAAGACCCGGACAAGGCGAAAGATAAAACGCACTTTGACAACCTGACTCCCCTGTTTCCCAACCGGCGGTATTTGCTGGAGACCGCTGCCGACGAATTGTCCACGCGCGTGCTGGACTTGGTCTGCCCGATCGGCAAAGGGTCGCGCGGCCTGATCGTCGCCCCGCCCCGCACCGGCAAAACCGTTTTGATGCAGAAACTCGCCAACGCGATCCTGAAGAACAACCCGGAAGCGTACCTGTTCATCCTGCTCATCGACGAGCGCCCGGAGGAAGTGACCGACATGGAACGCAGCTGCCGCGGCGCGGAAGTCATCAGCTCGACGTTTGACGAACCGCCCGAGCGGCACGTTCAGGTGGCGGAAATGGTGATTGAAAAAGCCAAGCGCATGGTCGAGCACAAACGCGATGTGGTCATTTTGCTCGACTCCATCACGCGCCTGGCCCGCGCCTACAACACCGTCCAGCCGCACTCCGGAAAAATTCTGTCAGGCGGCGTGGACGCCAACGCGCTGCACAAACCGAAGCGCTTCTTCGGCGCAGCGCGCAACATCGAGGAAGGCGGCTCGCTGACCATCATCGCCACGGCGCTGGTGGACACCGGCTCGCGCATGGATGAAGTCATTTTTGAAGAGTTCAAGGGCACCGGCAACATGGAAGTCCATCTGGACCGCGCCCTGGTGGACCGCCGCATTTTCCCGTCGATCAACATCGAACGATCCGGCACGCGCAAAGAGGAATTGCTCTACCACCCGGACGAATACAACCGCGTGGTCATCCTTCGCCGCGCTCTGACCGGCGTGCCGCCGGTTGAAGCCATGGAATTGATGTTGAACAAGCTCAAGAAAACCAAGAGCAACATCGAGTTCCTGCTCGCCATGAGCGTCGGGTAGCCGAATCGTCTGCTTCACTCGGAATTCCCATCCGGAGAAACCTGCGCAAACTTCCCGAGAACCGTCGGCTGGGGCGCCCCCTCTCCCCAGCCCGCCAACGATTCGCGATTTTAACCGATGGACATATCTTGCTATGTTTTTTGCAAAATATGGTCCATAATTGCCAAAGAATGACGTGTGCTGGGTTCTGAGCCATACTATACATTTTCCGCATAAACTCATGATGAAGCGTTCTGCATGGATGGTCCGCGACCCGTTGCGACGGCTGGCTTCGGGCGCGCTGTTGGTTTCGCTGATTGCCGGTTGCGACCGCAATGAAATCAAGGTCTATCGCGTGGCGAAAGAGCCGGCTGCGCCGCCCACGGCGTCAGCGCCGGGAGACCTGCCTGCCGGGCACCCGGACGTCGGGGCGCCGGCCCAGCCCCGACTGGCGTGGAAAACGCCCGAAGGTTGGAACGAAGTGACTCCCGGAGAAATGCGCGTCGCCTCCTTCAACATCAAGGACAGCGCCGGCAAACAGGCGGATGTGAGCGTGATTCCGCTGCCGGGCGACGCCGGCGGGGATTCGGCAAACGTGAATCGCTGGCGCGGACAAGTCGGCCTGCAACCGCTGTCCGCCGGGGAATTGGAGAAGCTCGCCGAAAAAATCGAAGTCGCCGGCCAGGCTGCCGAACTCTATGACCTTTCCGGGCAGACTCCGGACAAAGGCGGAGCGGCCCGCATTCTCGCGACGATTCAGCATCGCGACGGCACCGCCTGGTTTTTCAAAATGACCGGTGACGACAAAATTGTGGAACAACAAAAGTCCGCCTTCATCGAGTTCTTGAAATCACTCCGGTTTGAAGCCGCGGAAACGGCGGCGCTGCCGGCGGCCCATCCGCCGGTCGATGGGGGGATGAATCTTCTCCCGCTGCCGGCGGCGGAGCCGGCTACAGACGGAAACCGGCCGGACTGGCAGGTGCCTTCCGGTTGGCGGGAGGCGCCGGCCGGACAGTTCCTGACCGCCAAATTCATGCTGGACGGCGAGGGCGGCGCGCAAGCCGCGGTGAATGTCAGCCGTGCGGCGGGTGATGGCGGCGGTTTGGCGGCCAATGTCAATCGCTGGCGCAAGCAGCTTGGGCTGGGCGAATTATCCGGAACGGACCTGAACCAGACCGTGACGCCGATGGAAATCTCCGGCGGCCAGGCGACGTTGGTGGATCTGACGGGAACCGACGCCCGGACCGGTCAACCGGCGCGGTTGGTGGGCGCGATAGTGCCGCAAGACAACCAGACCTGGTTTTTCAAGCTGATGGGTGACGCCAAAGTCGTGGAACGGGAGCGGCAGGCGTTCTCCCGGTTTGTCCAATCGGCAAAGTACTGACATGTTCCTGGATTATTTGATCAAATTCTTCACGTCGCTGAAGCTCACGGTGGTTTGCCTGGCGCTGGCCGCGGTGCTGGTCTTTATCGGCACGCTCGCGCAGGTGGACCTCGGACTTTACAAGGCGCAGAACGAGTTTTTCCGCAGCTTCTTCATTTTCTGGGGGCCGAAAGGCGGCGGCTGGACAGTCCCGGTTTTCCCCGGCGGTTATTTCATCGGCGGACTGCTGCTCATCAACCTGATCGCCGCGCATTGCGCCCGCTTCAGACTGCGCAAGGCGAAACTGGGCATCATCCTCACGCACCTGGGATTGATTCTCCTGCTGGCGGGCCAACTGGCCACCGACATATTCTCGACCGAGAGCAGCCTCCACCTGCGCAACGGCGAGGTGAAAAATTTTTCGGAGAGCGACCGGCTCGCGGAGCTGGCGGTTATTGACAAAGGTGACCCGGACTCGGACCAGGTCGTGGCCATCCCGGAACCTGTGCTGGCCCGCAATTCCGTCATCCACCGCACCGAACTGCCCTTCGCGGTTCGCGTGAAACGGTTTTATCCCAATTCCGTGCTGGCAGCGCAACCCACGGCCGGTTTCGACAAATCCGCGGCGACGCAAGGACTCGGTGTAAGCCTCTGGATTCGCGAGGAACCCCGCACGGCCAAGATGGACGAGCGCGACACGCCGGCGGCGCTGATTGAATTGGAAGCCGGCGGCAAATCGCTGGGTTCCTGGCTGGTGGCGGAGCGGCTCGGCGAATTGCAGACGATGGCCTTCAACGGACGGGCTTACGATCTGATCATGCGTTCGCGGCGCTTCTACACCCCGTTCAGCCTGCAACTGCTGGAGTTCCGGCACGATATCTATGCGGGCACCGATACTCCGAAGAATTTTTCCAGCCAGGTTCGCGTGCTCAATCCGGCGACAGGCGAGGACCGTGAAGTGAAGATCAAAATGAATTCCCCTTTGCGCTACTCGGGGTTGACGTTTTACCAGGCCAGCTATGACCCGGACGACAAAGGCAGCATTCTGGAAGTGGTGCGCAATCCCGGCTGGGTGACGCCGTACCTCGCGTGCGTGCTGGTGGGCCTGGGTTTGACCGTCCAGTTTCTTTCGCACCTGATTCCTTTCGTCAAACGGAGGCTGACCCCATGAAAAAATGGATTCCCTGGATTCTCGTCCTGGCGATGGCCGGCTGGGTGGTGTGGACGCTCGTGCCGAAACCAGAAACCGGTTTTGCCGTCAGCGAGTTCGGGCGCTTGCCGGTGCTGCTGAATGGGCGCATCCAGCCGTTCGATTCGGTCGCGCGCAATGCGCTCCTCCAGATTCGCAACAAGCAGACCGTGGCCTTGAAGGCGGACCCGGGACACGAGGAACTCACGGCGTCGGCATGGCTCCTGGAGTTGATGATGAAGCCCGAAACCGCCGACCTGCGCCCGGTCTTGCGGGTGGACAATCTTGAGCTTCTGGATTTGTTGAAGTTGCCCGAGAATGAAAAATATTTTTCGTTCAGCCAGTTCAAAGACAAGGGGGACGAGCTCGACAAACAGGCGGAGCGCATTGACAAGATCGAGTCGGGCGACCGGACCGCTTTTGAAAAGCAGGTGATGAAGCTGCAAAACGCCCTCATGCTTTACCAGCGGCTGAAGGTAACGCTTCGTCCGCCGGATTCGGACGACCTGGAGGCGGAACTGGCGCGCTTTCAAAAGTCGCTGGACGCCGGAGTGGCCGCCGTGCGCGCCCGCGATGCCGGCCAGAAGTATGACGAAAAGGCGTTCGACGAGTTCATCGGGGAATTTTCCGGTTTCAACACGATGGCGCGGTTTGCTTATCCGCTGGTGGTGCCCCCGGCGCAGCCCGAGGTTTCGCGCGAGCGCTGGGAAAGCGCCGGCACCAACCTGATGCAGGTCGCCCGCGGCCAGCTCCTGAGTCCGGCGGTTGGTTTTTACGCCGCGATGGTCAGCGCCTACCGGCAGGACCGACCGGCCGATTTCAACGAGGACTTGCGCAACTATAACCAGTGGCTGCGCGGGACGTTCGCGCCCGAGGTGAAGAAGGGGCGACGCGAGTTTTTCTACAACGACGTCCAGGCCTTCTATAAGGCGCTGGTGATCTATGTGCTGGCGTTCGTGCTGGCATGCGTGTCCTGGTTCAACCGATCCGAAGTGCTGCGGCGCTCGGCGTTTTATCTCATCGTCCTCGCCCTGGCCATCCACACCTTCGGCATTGTTTTCCGCATGGTGCTGGAAGGCCGTCCGCCAGTGACCAACCTCTATTCCTCGGCGGTGTTCATCGGGTGGGCCGCCGCGCTGCTGGGGCTGATCCTCGAACGCCTCTTTCGCGACGGACTCGGCGCCGCGATTGCCTCGCTGGTCGGTTTCGTCACCCTCGTCATCGCTCACAATCTCGCGCTGGCCGGCGACACCATGGAAATGCTCCGTGCGGTGTTGGACACCAATTTCTGGCTGGCGACGCACGTGGTCGCCGTGACCCTCGGTTACGCATCGACTTTTGTCGCGGGAATGCTGGCGATTTTCTACATCATTCGCGGAGTTTTTACGCGGACGCTGGATGAAGCGACGGGCAAATCGTTGAGCCGGATGGTTTATGGCATCGTCTGTTTCGCCACGTTGTTCAGCTTTGTGGGCACCGTCCTGGGCGGCATCTGGGCCGATCAATCCTGGGGCCGGTTCTGGGGCTGGGACCCGAAGGAAAACGGCGCGTTGCTGATCGTGTTATGGAACGCAGCCATCCTCCACGCGCGCTGGGGCGGCCTGGTGCGCGAGCGCGGCCTCATGAACATGGCCGTCTTCGGCAATATCGTGACGAGCTTTTCCTGGTTCGGCGTGAACATGCTGGGCATCGGCTTGCATTCCTATGGTTTCATGGACGCCGCGTTCAAGTGGCTGATGTTTTTCGTCGGCAGCCAGGTGCTCATCATCATTCTGGGGTGTCTTCCGCTGCACCTGTGGAAAAGTTTCCGGAACCGCGCCGCCCCGCCGCCGGCGTCGCCGAAATCCACGGGCGGCAAGGCCGCCAAGCCGGCGCCGGCCTCCACTTGACGGATTGACTTTCCGGTTCGCGGTAAAGACGGTCCCGGTTTTTGTGTTTTTGGTCGCGTTCGTAAAATCTTTGACGATTTGCCCCCGTTCCCGTAGCGTAAGGAGCTTTTTCAAAGGCAACCATGATCGGCTTTATCGTAAAACGAATTATCGGCTCCAAGAATGATCGCGAACTGAGGAAAATCCGTCCTTTAGTCAAGCAGATCAACGACGCGGAGGCCGCGCTGCAGAAGCTTTCCGACGATCAGCTCCGCGCCAAAACCACCGAGTTCAAGGCACGCATCGAGGACGCCCGGAAACAGCAGGGCTATCACGAACTGGCGGCCAAAGTCCGCCAGCTCGAATCCGATCACCGGGTCGACGAAGCCAAACTCGAACGGCGCAAGCTGTTCGAGCTCGAACAACACATCCTCGGCGAGATTCTGCCGGAAGCGTTTGCGGCGGTGAAGAACGCCTGCCGCCGCCTCTGCGGCCAGGAAATTGCCGTGCGCGGCCACCCGATCAAGTGGGAGATGATCCCCTTCGACGTGCAGCTCATCGGCGGCTACGGCCTGCACAGCGGACGGATCGCGGAAATGGCGACGGGTGAAGGCAAGACGCTGGTGGCAACCCTCCCGGTTTACCTCAACGCGCTCGCCGGCGGCGGCGTCCACGTGGTGACCGTGAACGATTACCTCGCGGCGCGCGACAGCGAATGGATGGGCGCGGTTTACAAATTTCTCGGTCTGACGGTCGGCTGCATTCTGCACGACCAGTCTCCCCGGGTGCGCCGCGAGCAATACGCCTGCGACATCACTTATGGCACGAACGCCGAATTCGGGTTCGACTATCTTCGCGACAACGGCATGGCCACACGCCAGGAGGAACAAGTCCAACGCGGCCATTACTTCGCCATCGTGGACGAAGTGGACTCGATCCTCATCGATGAGGCGCGCACGCCGCTCATCATCAGCGGGCCTGCCGTCATCACCTACGACGAGCAATACGGACAGTTCAAACCGCAGGTGGAGACCCTGTTCACCGCCCAGGCGCGGATGTGCGAACGTTTCCTGGCTGAAGCCGAGCAGTTGCTGAAGAAGTTGCATCCGGAAAACGGCCCGGGTCCGGAAAGCAGCGAGGCTCTGGAACGGGAAATCGGGTTATTGCTTTTTGGTGTAAAGACCGGCATGCCGAAGGCCGAGGGGCTGATGAAGTTGCTGGAAAACCCGGAAAACCTCCGGCTGATGAACCAGGCGGAGTTGCAACTTCATGCCGATCAGAAGAAAACCGAACTTTACGCGGAAAAGGAAAAGCTGTTGTTCGCCATCGACGAAAAGAGCAACGAGGCGGATTTGACGGAGAAAGGCCGCAGTTTCCTCAGCCCGAAAGATCCGGATGCGTTCATGCTGCCCGATTTGACGACGGCGCTGCATGAGATCGATTCCGGACCGGAAACCGACGCGCGCAAGCGGATGGAAGCCAAGACGAAAATCCAGCAGGAGTTCGAAGCCAAAGCCCAGCGCATCCACGCCATTTCGCAACTGCTCAAAGCCTTCTGCCTCTATCAAAAGGACGTGCAGTATGTCATCCAGGACAACAAGGTCATCATCGTCGATGAAAACACAGGCCGCCTGATGACCGGCCGGCGCTGGAGCGACGGGCTGCATCAGGCCGTCGAAGCCAAGGAAGGGGTCGCCATCGAGCGCGAGACCCAGACGCTGGCCACAATCACGATTCAAAATTATTTCCGGCTCTACCACAAGCTGGCCGGCATGACGGGCACCGCGGAAACGGAAGCGCAGGAGTTTTTTGACATTTACAAACTGGGCGTGCTGGTCATCCCGACGAACCGGCCCATCGCGCGCAATGACGCCAATGATTCGGTCTATAAAACCCGGCGCGAAAAATACAATGCCGTGCTGAAGGAAATAAAGGAAATCCACGGCAAGGGGCGGCCCATCCTCGTCGGCACCATCTCCGTCGAGGTCAGCGAGAATTTGTCGCGCATGCTGAAGCGCGATGGGATCGTCCACTCCGTGCTGAATGCCAAGTATCACGAGCAGGAGGCCGAAATCATCACCCGCGCGGGCCAGCGCGGGGCGGTGACGATCGCCACCAACATGGCGGGCCGCGGCACGGACATCAAGCTGGGCGAAGGTGTGGCCGGCGCGGGCGGCCTGCATGTCATCGGCACGGAACGCCACGAGGCCCGGCGCATTGACCGGCAGTTGCGCGGCCGCTGCGCGCGCCAGGGCGATCCCGGCTCGTCGCACTTCTTTATTTCGCTCGAGGACGATTTGATGCGGCTGTTCGGCTCCGACCGCATTGTGAAATACATGGAGAAAATGGGGCTGGAAGAAGGCCAGGAATTGGAGCACCCGCTCCTGAACCGTTCCATCCAAACCGCCCAAAAGCGGGTCGAGCAGCACAATTTCCAGATCCGCAAACGAACCCTCGAGTACGACGACGTGATGAACAAGCAGCGCGAAGTCGTTTACGGCTTCCGCAACGAAATCATCCACGCCGAAGACGTGCGCGACCGCCTCATGGACATCATGGAGGAAGTCGTGGTCGAGAAGGTCGAACAGAACACCAAAGCGGAGTTTGACCCGAACGAATGGAATGGGCGCGCGCTGGCGGACTGGGTGAATCTGAATTTTCCGCTCGGCCTGCCGGAGGGAGAGATTGCCAAAGCGGCGGAAGCGGGCACCGAAACTCCGGTGCCCGGGTCATTGTTCGACGGGCTGAGTCCGGCGCAGTTCGGCGTGTGCAATTTTATCTCCGACAGCGTGCGCAAGGCCTATGAACTGAAGATCAGCTTCGAGAATCCCATTGCCCTCAAAGAGGTCGAACGGTACACGATTTTGAGCGCGATTGACCGTTTGTGGCAGGAGCACCTCTATGAGATCGACAGTCTGCGTTACAGCATCGGCTTGCGCGGCTACGGCCAGCGCGACCCCCTCATCGAGTACAAAGCGGAGGCGTACAAGATTTTCGATGAACTGATGGTCAACATCAAAAGCGAGATTTGCCACAACATCTTTCGCAGCGCTTCCAGCCTGATGGCATTCGAGAATTTCCTGCGCAACCTGCCGCAGCAGACGTCTCACCCATCCACCAGCGCCTTCGGAGGCGGCGCGCCCGGGGATGCGAAGCAAACTTCACCCTCCTCCTCGCAAGCCAGCGACATCGTCAGTGAAGCGGCGGCGGCGGCGGACAAAGCCAAACCGAAGCGCACCGGACCGAAAGTGGGGCGCAACGATCCCTGCCCTTGCGGCAGCGGGAAGAAATACAAGCATTGTTGCGGGAAGTAGCGGCGCAAGACAGCGTTAAACTCGATGCCGGCGGCGGTCGAACGATGCGGGCATCGTTACGAAATCGGGGAGATAAAAGTCGAGGGAAGCCAAATGCTCAGGGAAATCGCGCCATCCGCCCGCTGAAATATCGGCGACGCGACGGAGCCTACTCGTTGAGTCCCCACCGGGCCACACCTTGCACGCGTTCGAGCCTGTCCAATAGGAGCGCAGCGTGGGTGGTGTTGTGCGGTGGCAATTGGGCAACGGAACTTGATTCGGGTTTCGGCGCGAACTCCGGTTGATGTTGCAGAGTTTGATTCCGAAGATCCTCAGAAGATCCGCTGGTCCGTTTTGTTGCCAAAGGTGTATTCATTCCCATTAGTTGATGCCAGTCTTCCGCATTAATTGAGCAGCCATTCTTATGTTTTTACAGC
>CAZFOA010000030.1:0-23578 GCA_964520205.1 uncultured Verrucomicrobiota bacterium
TCCTCGAATTCGTCACGGTTGTAGGCGATGCCGCCGCCGGTGCCGCCGAGCGTGAAGGCGGGCCGGATGATCAAGGGAAGCCGGCCAATCCTGTCCGCGATGGTGCGGGCTTCGGTCATGTCGTGGGCGACGCCGGAAATCGGGACGTCGAGTCCGATGGAAATCATCAAATCCTTGAAGGCGAGGCGGTCTTCACCTTTGTGGATGGCCTCGGCCTTGGCGCCAATCATTTCGATGCCGTGTTTTTCCAGCACCCCGGAGCGGTGCAGGGCCATGGCGGTGTTGAGCGCCGTCTGGCCGCCGAGCGTCGGCAATAAAACCAGTTTCCCTTTCGCGCCGATACGGACCATTTCCTCCTTCTCGCGCACGATGATTTTTTCGACGCACTCGGGCGTGATGGGTTCGATGTAGGTGCGGTCGGCGAACTCCGGGTCGGTCATGATGGTGGCCGGGTTGGAGTTGATGAGGACGACACGATAGCCTTCTTCCTTGAGCGCTTTGCAGGCCTGGGTGCCGGAGTAATCAAACTCACACGCCTGACCGATGACAATCGGGCCGGCGCCGATGATGAGAACGCTATGAATGTCGGTGCGCTTCGGCATAGTTCAAACGGCCACAAATGAAACATGGATTGAGCGCGGATTGAAAGAAAAATTCCAACGCGAACGCAAACGCGAAGCGCCGATCACCGAATCGGTGTTCCCGGCGCGATCAGGCCATCAGCCGCCCCTGCAGCACCGGGCGTTTCTCCTTACGCGCCGCCATTTTTTCGGCGACACTGCTCAGGAACTCGACTTTGACCCGGTCCGCGTCAAAGTGGCAGGTGACGGTATCATGGTGTGGCGTTTCGTAAAACTGCCAGGTCATTTCGAAGGTCTGGTCATTCTTCCAGGTGCCGCTGGCGGCGACTTTTAATTTTGGACCGAGGGGGCCGGAGGTCAGTTTTGGCGGCGTGCCCGGCATGTCGGTTTCGCCTTTCATCCATTTTTCCATGCCGCAGGTGAGGGGATGCTCGCCTCGGCTGTCGTTGAGAGTGAAGACGCAGGCATCATTTTTGAAGCGGAAGGACACGGTTTGGGCGCCCAGTTCGTTGTTGTCCAATTTGAAGGACCGACCCGAAAGTCTGGCGGCCAAAGGTGAAGCGGTTTGGCCCTTTGGTGGCAACAAGGCCAGCGCGGCGAGCTTTTGCTTCAATTGACCGGCGGAGTTCTCATCCGGCGGCAACGCCTTCTCCTTCATGGCCGGCAGGAGATGTTCCCAGATCAGATTCATCTCGCCGCCCATGTTGGAGGTTTCACTGGTAATGGCGATGACGGCGTCCTGATCCGGCATGACGAACGTGTATTGACCGAAAGCCCCGTCGGCGCGGAAGGCATTATGCCGGCAACGCCAGAACTGGTAGCAATAGCCCTGATGCCATTCGCTCGTTTTTTTCAATTCCTCCAGATTGTTGGATCCGGCGGCGGCGGGCTGTTGAATTTTAAAAGTCGTGGCGGCTTCAACCCAGGCGGCGGGCAGGAGCTGCCGGCTGTTCCAGGCGCCTTTCTGCAGATAAAACTGCCCGAATTTGGCGAGCCCTTCGGTTTGGATGTTTAACCCCCAGCCGCCGGTGTTGATGCCGCGCGGGCAAGTTTCCCAGGTCATGCCGGAGATCTCCAACGGCTCGAACAAGCGGGATGTCAGATAGTCGATGACTTTTCGACCTGTCACTTTCTGGACGATCGCCGACAACATATAGGAGGCGCCGCTGTTGTAGAGGAAGACGCTCCCGGGTGAATAGGCGATCGGCAGCGCCAGGAATGTTTTCACCCAATTCTCCTCCTTCGTAATCTTGGGAGTCGAATCCTCGGCATGGCCGACCGACATCGTCAGCAGATGTTTCACCCGCAAAGCCGCGAGGTTTTCACTGACCGTCGCGGGCAGGTCATCCGGGAAAAAGGAGGTGACCGGGTCCTCCACGTTGAGTTTGCCTTGCGCCACGGCAAAACCGATCGCGGTCGAGGTGAAGCTTTTGCTCAGCGAGTAGAGCATGTGATTCAGTTCCGCACCGTAAGGCGACCACCAGCCTTCGGCGATGACCTGGCCGTGACGGACCATCATAAAGCTGTGGAACTCGTGGGCGCTTTTCCCGAGCGCTTCCAGAAACCGCAGAATTCCTGACGACGACACGCCTTGCGATTCAGGCGTGTTGCGGGGCAGTTTGTGATCGACGGGCTGTTCCGCGGCCGAACAGTCAGGGAGAGACGAAACCAGGCTCAAGCCCGCAGCGCCGAAACCGACTTGTTTGAGGAATGTTCGACGGTGAGAGGTCATAATGTTGTCTGGAAAAGTGAAGAGCGACGGTTTACAGGAGTTTGCCTTGCGGGCCGGCATTGGGTTTCAGCCCGAGTTTTTTGTAGCTTGATTCGGTGGCGACGCGGCCTTGCGGGGTGCGTTTCAAGTAGCCCTCCATGATCAGATACGGCTCGTAAACTTCCTCGAGCGTGTCCGGTTCTTCGCCCACGGCGACGGCCAGCGAACCGACACCGACGGGGCCGCCGCCGAATTTGACAATCACGGCTTCGAGAATCCGTTTATCCATTTCGTCGAGGCCGTTCTCATCGATTTCGAGCATGGCCAGCGATTTATCGGCGATGCCGGCGGTGATGCGTCCCTCGCCTTTGACCTGGGCGAAGTCGCGAACGCGGCGGAGCAGGTTATTGGCGATGCGCGGCGTGCCGCGGCTGCGCCGGGCGATTTCATGCGCTCCTTTCTCATCGATTTCGACGGCGAGCAGGCGGGCGGAGCGGGTGACGATCTGTTGGAGTTGATCGGCCTGGTAATAATCAAGCCGTTCGCGGATTGGAAAGCGCGTCAGCAAGGGGGCGGTGAGCAAGCCGCTGCGGGTCGTGGCGCCGATGAGCGTGAACCGGGGCAGGTTCAGGCGCACACTGCGCGCGTTCGGGCCCTGGTCGATGATGATGTCGAGTTTGAAGTCTTCCATCGCCGGGTAGAGATATTCCTCAATGGTTTTCTGCAGGCGATGGATTTCGTCGATGAACAGCACGTCGCCTTCCTCGAGGTTGGTCAGGAGGCCGGCGAGGTCGCCGGCTTTCTCGATGGTTGGACCGCTGGTGCTTTTGAGATTGGCGCCCATGGCCTTGGCGAGGATATAGGCGAGGGTGGTTTTGCCGAGGCCGGGCGGGCCGCTGAGCAGCAGGTGGTCGATGGCTTCGCCTCGTTGTTTGGCGGCGGCGACGGTGATTTCGAGGCGTTCTTTTACTTTGGCCTGGCCGGTGAATTCAGAGAACAGCGAGGGACGCAGGGTCATTTCCAGCGCGGCATCCGGCTTCGTCAGGACGTCTGAGACAGTTCGTTCCGTCACAGGACAGAAGATGCGGAAGCGGGTGGGAAGCGACAAGGTAAAACACATTGACGAACGAGTTGTCTTCGGCCAGCATCAGCGGGTTACTTCCGCGGTTGACTTCACCGGGGATTTTTGAAGACGCAAGTTTAAGCGCTGTTTGACGGGACGATTCAGAGCCAAAGAAACCGTTCCGGCACAGGCAAACAAGCCATGAAAACGCAAAAGCATCAGTTCAATTTTGGGAGAGTTCTTTGCCAAAAAAGGGTTGGCAGGGGGTAGGGCCATTCCATAGGCTCTCACGACATTTTTATGAGAAATACTAAGCAACTGTTGTTTTGGAGTCTCCTTCTCGTCATGGGTTCCACGGTGGGAGCCTATGCCAGCGAAGCCGACATTCACATCCCCCCGTTGGACACGGTGAAATTCGCCGGCCTTGGTGGCGTCAGCGGCCACACATTGATGATGCTGGGGATCGGTGTTTGCGCCATCGGGGCGTTGTTTGGAATCGTGCAATACCTGCAAACCAAGTCGCTGCCGGTTCACGAAAGCATGGCCAAGGTTTCCCACAGCATCTACGAGACCTGCAAAACCTATTTGTTAACGCAGGGTAAATTGCTGGCCATTCTCTGGGTGTTGATCGCGGGCTGCATGGTTGTTTATTTCAAGTTTCTTCAAGACAACACGGTGGGCCACGTGCTGGTCATTTTGATGGCGTCCATCCTGGGCATTCTCGGTTCCTACGGTGTGGCGTGGTTCGGCATTCGTATCAACACCATCTCCAATTCCCGCACCGCATTCTCCGCGCTCAAGGGCAACCCGTTCGCCACGCTCTGCATTCCGCTCCGCTCCGGCATGAGCATCGGACTGCTGCTCGTTGCGGTGGAATTGTTCTTCATGATCTGCATCCTGATGTTCCTGCCGGATAATTCACTGGTCGGACCGTGCTTCATCGGTTTCGCCATCGGTGAATCGCTCGGTGCGTCGGTGCTCCGCATCTGCGGCGGCATCTTCACCAAGATTGCCGACATCGGCTCGGACTTGATGAAAATCGTTTTCAAGCTTCCCGAAGACGACCCCAAGAATCCCGGCGTGATCGCGGATTGCACCGGTGACAATGCGGGTGATTCCGTCGGCCCGACGGCAGACGGTTTTGAAACTTACGGTGTGACCGGCGTGGCGTTGATCGCGTTCCTCGCGCTGGCGCTGGCAAAAAGTCCGGAAGTTTGCGCCACGCTGATCATCTGGCTGTTCGTTATGCGGGCGCTGATGATCGTGACGTCGCTGGCGTCCTACTTCGTGAATGAAATCATCAGCAAGGCCATGTTTGGCGGCAAGAAGGATTTCGACTTTGAAGCCCCGCTGACGCATCTGGTCTGGATCACCTCTGCGGTATCCATCCTCATCACATTTGTAGCGAGCAAGCTGTTGCTGGGTGATTTCACGTTTGACGGGGTTGCGCAACCCAACCTCTGGTGGGTGTTGTCAGGCATTATCAGTTGCGGCACGGTGGCGGGGGCGCTGATTCCTGAGTTCACCAAGATCTTCGTGAGCACCAATTCCCGGCACGTGAAGGAAGTGACCAATTGCTCCAAGCACGGTGGCGCTTCGCTGAACATTCTGTCCGGTTTCGTGGCCGGCAATTTCTCGGCCTTTTGGATGGGACTCGTCATCATGCTGCTCATGTTTGTGGCGTGGCAGTTTTCGACCAATCTGGCGCTCATGTCCATCATGCCGGCGGAGTTTGCCTTCGCGGCGCCTATCTTCGCCTTCGGCCTCGTGGCCTTCGGCTTCCTGGGCATGGGGCCGGTGACCATTGCGGTGGACAGCTACGGTCCGGTCACGGACAACGCCCAATCCGTTTATGAATTGAGCCAGATCGAAGCGCGCAAGGGCATCAAGGAAGAGATCAAGAAGGATTTCGGTTTCGAACCCGACTTCGAAAACGCCAAGTATCAGCTCGAAAAGGGCGACGGCGCGGGCAACACTTTCAAAGCCACCGCCAAGCCGGTGCTCATCGGCACGGCAGTCGTGGGTGCGACGACGATGGTGTTCGGCATCATCATGCTCTTGCAGAGAATGTATGAAGCCCAAATGGCGTCCGGACTTCCCGGCATTTTCAAACCGGTTGTCAACGCGTTGAGCATCGTGCAACCCGAAATCATCCTCGGCATTATCATGGGCGGTTCGGTGATTTACTGGTTCACCGGCGCATCCTGCCAGGCGGTCGTCACCGGCGCCTACCGCGCGGTGGTTTATATTAAAGAGCACATGAAGCTCGATTCGACCACGGCGTCGGAGAAGGACAGCAAGGAAGTCGTCCGGATCTGCACGGTCTATGCGCAGAAAGGCATGTGGAACATCTTCATCGTGGTGTTTTGCTTTGCGCTGGCGCTGCCGTTCTTCAATCCCTACTTTTTCATCGGCTACCTGATCGGCATCGCCTTCTTCGGCCTGTTCCAGGCCATCTTCATGGCCAACGCGGGCGGCGCCTGGGATAACGCCAAGAAAATCGTGGAAGTGGATCTCCGCCAGAAAGGCACCGAGTTGCACGCTGCCACGGTGGTTGGGGATACGGTTGGCGATCCATTCAAGGACACCTCGTCGGTGGCGTTGAACCCGGTGATCAAGTTCACCACGCTGTTCGGCCTGCTCGCCGTGGAAATCGCGGTGACCATGACGAACCAGACTGCGAAAACCGGCATTGGCGCGTTCTTTTTCCTCGTTGCGCTCGTTTTCGTCTATCGCTCGTTTTACGCGATGCGGATTCCGGAAGACAAGTGAACCGCTGCCCGGTTTTGTGTCGCCCTTCTGATTTCTTGATCGGAAGGGCGATTTGTTTTTCAGCTGCATTGGGGGCCGGGATACCATGGTGCGGCTTTCCGCCGGCAACGGGCGGTTGTTCTGCCGGGGAATATCCTCGTTCCGCGCCAAGAATTGCCTGGCAGAAAGCCGGGATTTCTTGAAAGATGCCAGCAAACGAACTGGCACAACCCCGGTGCGCGCGATCTACAACATTCTTTACGCGATTTTCTTTGCCCTGTCGTCTCCCTACTATTTTCAGCGGATGCGGCGGCGCGGCCATTGGCGCCGGGGTTTTCTTCAACGCCTTGGAAAATTCGACGTCAAGGTCAAGCAGGCTCTGACCAACCGGCATGTGCTTTGGATGCACGCCGTCAGCGTGGGTGAAATGAATGTTTGTGTGGAGTTGATCCGCGCCTTGGAACCACGGCTTCCCAATATCAAGATCGTGGTGTCCACCACCACCACCACCGGCATGGGTGAATTGCAGAAAAAGCTGTCGGCGCGCGTGAGCAAGATTTATTATCCGCTGGACTTCAGTTCGAGTGTCAGGCGGGCGTTGGCGACGATCCATCCCGATGCCATCGTCCTGGTCGAAGCGGAGATCTGGCCGAATTTCATCTGGCGCGCGCGCCAGCGCGGCATTCCTTTATTCCTGGTTAATGGCCGGCTGTCAGACCGTTCCTACCCGCGTTACAAGAGGTTCGATTTCCTGTTCCGGAATCTCTTTGCGTCCTTCACTGCCGTGGGCGCCCAAAACGAGGCCGCCGCGAATCGGTTGCGCCAGGTGGGTTGTCCGGCTGAGAGGGTTCAGGTGCTGGGCAATTTAAAATTCGACACCGCCAAGCTGAACGCGGACAAGTCCTTGGATGTGCCGGCTCTGCTGGCCCGACTTGGCGTCCCGGGCGATGCGCTGGTGTGGGTGGCGGGCAGCACCCATGAGGGAGAGGAAGACCTGTTGGCGGAACTTTTCCTGCGGTTGCGGGCAAGTTTCCCCCGGTTGTTCCTGGTCATCGTCCCACGCCACTTTGAACGCTCGAAGGAGGTCGCGCGGCAATTGGGCCAGCGCGGGATCAAATGGTTTTATCGGACGGAAATCACCCCGGAAACACGCCTGGCGCCCGGTTCAGTGGAATGTCTGCTGGTCGATACGACGGGCGAGTTGATGAGTTTCTATGAACGTGCCGGTGTGGCATTTGTGGGCAAGAGTCTGGCGGCTCACGGCGGGCAGAATCCGATTGAACCGGCGGCGCTGGGCAAGGCCACTGTTTTCGGGCCGAACATGGAGAATTTCGGGGATGTGGCCCGGATTTTTGTGGCCAGGGATGCCGCGGTGCAGGTGCGGGACAAAGCAGAATTGGAAAAGGTGATGGCCGATCTGCTGGCCAATGAGGCGCGCCGCGAAGAACTCGGACGCAATGCCCGGCAGGTTGTCCTTGAAAACGTGGGTGCCATCGACCGCACGGTGGATTTGATCATCCGGCACTTTGAAGGCGGAGAATTTTACATTGTGCCGAGAAAAACGGATGCATGACACTTCGCGGCGGCGGGTCGCGATGCGTTGCCTGCGCGGCCGTGTCAACCGAGGATGCGGCGCCCTTCGTCGAGAAAGATGCCTTTAAAGTTCATTTCCAGAGCCTGCGGATTGGTGGCCTTCGCCAGCGCTTCCTTCTGCGAGATCTTCCCATCTTTGACCAGCTGGAAGAGCGCCTGGTTGAAACTCACCATTCCTTCGTCGAGTCCGGTTTCAATTGCGGCCGGCAATTTATCGAGCCGGTTTTCCTCGATGAGCTTTTTGACGGTGGAGGTGTTGAGAAGGATTTCGAGGGCCGGCGTGATGCCGCCGCTGACGGTGGTGACCATGCGTTGGCAAAGCACCGCCTGCATGCAACCGCTCAACTGGCGCCGGATTTGTTCGCGTTCCTCCGCTTTGAAGAAATCGAGGATGCGGTTGATGGACTGCGAGGCATTGGTTGTGTGCAGCGTGGACAGGACGAGATGGCCGGTCTCGGCGGCGCTCATGGCGGCGGTAAAGCTGATGTCATCGCGCATCTCACCGATCATGATGATATCCGGGTCCTGGCGCAGCACATGCACCAGGGCGTGATGGAACGAAAGCGTATCCAGGCCCACTTCCCGCTGCTCGATCACGGATTGATTGTCTTCAAAGACATACTCGATGGGGTCTTCGAGGGTAATGATGTGTTTTTTGAAACTCGAATTGATATGTTCGAGCATCGCGGCCAGGGTGGTGGATTTGCCGCAGCCTGTCGAACCGGCGACCAGCACGATGCCGCGGGGTGACTCGGCGATTTGTTTCACCTGCGGCAGCAAGCCCAATTCTTCAAAGCTGGGCACGATGGTTTTGACGAAGCGCATCGAAAAACACCACTGACCGCGCTGTTGAAACAGATTGGCGCGAAACCGGCCGATGCCGGGCACAAAGCAGGAGAAGTCGATTTCGCGCTGCTCTTCCAGTTTGCGGCGCAGATGTTCCGGGGTGATCTCCTGAACGATTTTGTTCATCCATTCCGCGGTGGGGTAAGGACACTCGATGGCGATGAGCTGCCGGTTAATCCGGAAAACGACGGGCGTGCCGCTCTTGAGGTGAATGTCCGAGGCTCCTCCCTCCACTGCCGTTTTCAAAATGCGCTGGAACATTTCCATGGCGGCAGGATAGCAAATCAGGAATTCAGGCAAACAGCAAAGTGTTGGATCGCCGGGAGGGCGTGGACATTGCTGTCATCGCCTTTGCGGCGCGAAAAGGGAGCGAGGAATTCCGACGCGACGGCGGACCGTTGAGGGAGCGTCAGCTCAACGCGGCATAGGCCATGGTGTTCAGGCGGGCTTGCGCCTGTTTGGAGAGGCCGGTGAACACCATGGAGACATGGTAGCCTGTGTGTTTGCTGCCCGTGCAGGAAATCACGACGCCGGAACAATGAATCGCCCCCTGGCCGCGCGGCGACTGCAGAGTCAACGTCATTTCCGTCCAGGCAGAAAAGGGGGTGGGACTGCGAAATTCGATTCCGTTCCGGTGAATGATGGTGGAGTTGGGAGCAAGGGACAATCGCGCTTTTCGCGCATTGACTGTTACCTCTTGTTCAAAAGAACCGGCACTTTCAATTTTTCTAGCGCTCATACAAGCAACATTAGTTTAGCACACACGATCCAATCGTCAAATGAGCTTTTGCCATTGGTTGGCAGCGGGCATTTCAGGGGGGCAATCGCCTGTCCCGGCGAAGCAGTCAACGGAGACGGATCCTCGCGAGGCGGCCCGCCCACGGCCTTGCCCCGCCAAGGGGTTGAGGACCTTACCACTCGATGACGGCGGCGCCCCAGGTCAATCCTGCGCCAAAAACCATGAGCAGGATCAGGTCGCCCCGATGGATGCGCCCGGAATGGACCGCTTCGTCGAGCGCTATGGCCACGGACGCGGCGGAGGTGTTTCCGTACTTATCCAGATTCACAAAAAACTGTTCGGGTTTGGCGCCGAGCCGTTTGCCGACGGCGTCAATGATGCGGCGATTTGCCTGATGCGGGATGATGCACTTGATATCGGAGATATCGAGTTCACAGCGGCGCAAGGCCTCGGTGGCGGCGATTTGCAGGGCATGCACTGCATTTTTGAACGTTTCCTTGCCGCTCATGTGCAGGTAGTGCAAACGCGAGTGGACGGATTCGACCGAGGCCGGGCATCGGCTGCCGCCGGCCGGCATGTAGAGCAAATCCGCGTTGTCACCATCCGCACCCATGACTGCCGTGAGGAGGCCGTGCGAGTTGGGCCGGTTTTGGAGGATGGCCGCGCCCGCGCCGTCGCCGAAGAGCACGCAAGTATTCCGGTCTTTCCAGTCGGTAATGGCGGAAAGCTTTTCCGCGCCGATGACGAGCACGGTGTCATAGGTGCGGGACATGATGAATTGCTGGGCGATTTCGAGCGCGTAAACGAATCCGGAACAAGCGGCTTCCAAGTCGAACGCCGCGGCTCGTTTCGCGCCGATTTTTCGCTGCACGAGGCAGGCGGTGGAGGGAAACAGCATGTCGGGCGTGATGGTTGCGACGATGATAAGATCGACCTGTGCGGCGGTGACTCCGGCCATTTTCATGGCCCGGAGCGCGGCTTTGGACCCGAGGTCCGAGGTGAATTCGCCCTCCGCGGCGATGCGCCGTTCCTTGATGCCGGTGCGCGAGATGATCCACTCATCGGAAGTGTCCACCATTTTCGCCAGATGCGCGTTGGTGAGGATTCTGGCGGGCAGATAGGAACCGACGCCGGTGATCGAGCAAGTGCGGCCCTGGAAGTTGTACCGGGCGCGGGGGTTTTTGAATTTGACTGCGGTTGTCGGGCTCATTCGGGAACAGGCGGAAGGGCGGCGGTTTCGGTGATTTTCAGACGTTCATTGGCGCGCGCGATTTGTTCGGCGATGATCTGGTTGACATGATTTTGAAGATTGTCCGTGATGACACGGATGGCATTGGCGATGGCGCGTTCCCGGGCGGAGCCATGGGCTTTCATGATCGTTCCTTTGAAGCCCAGGAGCGGCGCGCCGCCATAAACTTCGGGGTCCATCCGGCGCTTGACGGCACGGAAAGCATTCTGAGCGAGCAGAGCGGCAAGCTGGCGTTGGGGACTGGCGGTCAATTCACTCTTGAGCATGGAGAAGAGTGCGCCGGCCAAACCCTCGCAGGTTTTCAAAACGATATTGCCGACGAACCCGTCGCAAACGACCACATCCACACGGTTGTCAAACAGACAGTAGCCTTCCACGTTGCCGACGAAACGGATGTCCAATTGTTTGCAGAGCCGGAACGCTTGGAGCGTCAGCTCATTGCCTTTGCCGTCTTCGGTGCCGACGCTGAGAATGCCGACGCGCGGGTTTTTGCAGCCCAGGATCTCGCGCGAGTAAACGGCGCCCATCACGGCGTAATGGGCCAGGTGTATGGGTTTGCACTCGATATTCGCCCCGGAATCGAGCAGGACGAATCCATGATCCAAGGAGGGGATGACAGTGGCGATGCCCCCCCGGTCCACGCCGGGGAGACGGCCCAGTTTGAACGTGGCGGTGGCGAAGATGCCTCCCGTATTGCCGACGGAAAGCACGGCGTCGGCTTTGCCTTCGTGGACCAATTCAACGGCGCGAACGATCGAAGAGTCCTTTTTCTTGCGCACGGCCGCGGCGGGTTTGTCTTCCATGGTCAGCACTTCGCTGGCATGGACAACGCGCACGCGATGGTCGCGGAAGCCGCGGTGGGGCAGGGCGGCGTGAATCTCGGGTTTGTTGCCGACCAGGTAGAGGGCGGTAATTCGCTTGTCGGATTGGAGTGCCCGTTTTGCGCCTTCGATGATCACCGCGCAACCGTGGTCGCCACCCATGACATCCACTGCGATTCGCATAATTTGAAAAGAACGCGGAAACCGTTTCCACGCTCTTAACAGATCAGGCTCCGGCGGTAATGGTAATCACCTGTCGGCCCTTGTAATAGCCGCAAGCGGGGCATACGCGATGAGGCAAGTAAGGGGCTGCGCATTGCGGGCAAGTGCTGAGCTGTGGCAAAGAAAGCACGCTGTTGTAAGCGCGACGCATGCGCTGTCGGCTCCTCGATGGTTTTCGCTTGGGAACACCCATAAAATCTCAATTCAGTTGTTAAAGTTTCAGTCTATCCAGATCGGCCCAGGCCGACGATTCCTTCTCAATTTGACCGGTCCCGCCGGTTTTCTTTGCCTTGCCAGCGTTTGTTTTTTTCAGGCCGCGGCAATCCGGCTCACACAGCGGATGCTGCGGAAACTCAAGGAGAATATCCTCCCGCAGGTAAGGCGTCAAGTCCACGCAGTCATTGACTATAACCGCTCTTTCTTCGCCGTCCAACGGCAAATGGAGGGTCCATGGGTCGAGTTGAAGCGGGTAGGCAAACGGCTTCAGACATCGGACGCACAGGCATTGGAGGAGCAAATGCAAACGGCCCTGCAGCCAGAGAGCGTTCTCAAGCTTTAGAATTTCCAGAGCGTAGTGCAGCGGCGCTTCCGCGCGAATGATGTCGTCGCGCAGGTCGAGGTTGAGCTCTTCCACCGACAAGTCGCCCTTTAATTCCAGGTTGTGCGCCTCGAGATGGCGCAAATTAATTGCCAGCGGCATAACCTCTCCAGACTAGGCGGAATCGTTCTTAAACTTTCGCAAGAGCGCGGTCTGCACATGCGGCGGCACAAAAGCACTCACGTCTCCGCTTAGCCGCGCGATTTCTTTGATCATGCGGGAACTGAGGAACGTGTAGGTATCCTTGGGCATCATGAAAATCGTTTCGATTTTCTCGTTCAGCTTGCGATTCATCAAGGCGAGTTGGAATTCAAATTCGAAGTCGGAAACAGCGCGCAAGCCGCGTATGATCGCCTGGGCGGATCGCTGTTCCACGTAATCCACCAGCAGACGATCGAACGAATCGGCTTCCACCGTGGGCAAATGCTGGATTGAGCGCTGGACCATTTCCAATCGCTCGTCCAGGCTGAAGCAGGGTTGTTTGCTCTCATTCTTCGCGACCGCCACGATAACCCGGTCAAACAACTTGACCGCGCGTTCAATCACGTCCAGATGTCCGTTCGTCAACGGGTCGAAGCTTCCAGGATAAATCGCGGTGCGCATGCGCATGAAAACAGCTTAGCAAAACCAGACTCGATGACGAGTAAGAAAGCGGGTGCATTGGTTGAGGCGGGGCGGAAGCATGGCGTTTTGCCGGGTGGGAAGGGTTGTGCGGCGGCCCTTTTCAGGTTTTATCGCGCACGGAGAATGTGGTGGTTGCCGATTTGTCGGCGGCTCCGCCTGCGGGAAACTCTTCATCGAGGGGCACGGAACCGGACGGGCGCCAGGGCACTTCGTAAACTTTCACAGCCGTCGTGATGCCTTTGAGTTTTTGGAGGTCCGTCCACGCGGCGCATCCCGCGGCGAGACCCGGATCTTCGTGCAATAGCCGCAGGTAGGTTGATTCACTGATCAGGATGCGTCCGCGTCCCGACAGGCTTTCCAATCGGCTCGCCAGGTTCACTTCCCGGCCGAAGACCGTGTAGTTGGAGATATGGGCTTCGGAACCCATCAGCCCGACGGTTGTCATGCCCGAATTAATTCCGGTGCCCAACATGAGAATCGGGAGCATCGGCAGGGGTATTTGTGCGGCGGCTGCGCGGGCCACGTTTTCGAGTTCCCGGCGTTGATTTTCTTCCCGGCGCTGCTGATTCAACTCATAAACCGCGCATTGGGTGTCAATTGCGGCGCGGACGCAGGCCAGCGCGTGATTCGTGTTCGGCGTTGGGGCGCCCCAGAACGCCATTACACAGTCGCCGATGTATTTGTCGAGCGTGCCGTCATGCTTTTTCACCATGTCCGCCACCAAGGAGAGATAGATATTGACGGTGGCGAGGATTTCCTGGGCTTGTTCATCAAAATAGGTCTCGACTGTTTTTCCCGACAGCTTCTGTTCGACTGCGTAGGCGGCCGCCCTTTCCTGGCTTTTGTCGGTGAATTCCGTAAAGCCGCGAACATCGGCAAAGAGCACCGTCACTTCGCGTCGGGCGCCGCCGAGGGAGAGTTTTTCCGCCTGGAGCAATTCATTGACGATATTGGGGGAAACGATCTTCGAAAAAATGGATTTCACGCGGCGCTGTTCCGCCTGTTCGAACACCACGCGCCAGGTGACGAGGCAGATATTCATCAGCAGGGCCACGGTTACCGGCAGGACGAAGGGGAGCCAGTAACGGTTTTCCACGTACAGGTAGTAGACCAGGACGAAATAGCCGACGACCAGGAGGGTCACGAGCAGGAAAGCGAGCAAAGCCCGCAGTTGCCAGGTGAGGAGTCCCACGCAAATCCCGATCAGGGCAATCAGCACCAGGTCGGTTTCGACCGAAGTCCGGCGGACGAAGCGGCCGGTGAGGATCGAATTGGCCACATTCCAATGTTCGCCGGCCAGCATGGTGTCTTTTTCGAGCGGCGTTGTCCCGCGGTCGCTCAGGTCATTCCCGGTGGCGATGGAGCCGACCACGACGAGTTTATTTTCCCAATTATTGGCCAGAGTGTTGGTGGTGCCTTCGGATCGGGCGGCATCCTCCACCAACAGATCCTCCATCGCCTGCTTCGTGATCCGCGCGTCGTCGAAGGGCAATTCCCAATTGATATAGAAGTAGCCCTCCCGGTCCACGGGAAGGATTCTCTGGACGCCGGCCGTTCCGGGCAGCCGGATATAGCCCGCGTCGAGATTGACCTCGGCGTTCGTCAGAGCGAGGTTGAGTTGCCGGGCGGCCAGCACGATTCCCATATGCCAGATGCGCTCATCAGTGAAAGCCCTGGCTTTCTCCGGCCAGCCCGGCGGGATCTTGTCGCCCAGGAAGACGGAGAGCTTGAACTCGTTGTTCGTGTCGACCGGGACGCGGATCGGCTCCATTCCGGGACGCGGCAGAACGACATTGCCTCCGGCCACGAAGGCTTGCCCCAAATCGACCCCAAATTCCCGATCCTTCGCCACTTGCCGGAACAAGGTGTGCCATTTGCGATACATCCGAAAGGCTTTGACGCGCCGCAAAACGCCGTCGGAATCGCGATCGGCAAAGATATCTGCGACCATGAGCGCGTTTGTGGCAAAGAGACTGTCGGGACCGATGCCCTGGTCGGCGGCCAGAATGCCGGCACCGGAAAGTTTTAATTGCCAGGCAAAATAGTCGTCGGACTCGATGAGAACCATTTGTTGGCCCTTGTCCTGGTAGGAGACCGGAGCCTCATTTGGGTGCAGCTCCGTGAGGAAGCGGGTGACTTCGGGCCATCGGGAGGCCGACAGAGGAACGGGGGCATGGTCGGGTCTCCGTTCAGCGAAAACGACATCGAAGGCGACCGCTTCGGCGTGTTGTTGGGACAGCTCGCGGATCAGGCGGCCGTAGAGGTGGCGCGGCCAGTAGAGGCCATAGGGTCGGCCGATCAACCCTTTGCTGATCTCGTCGATTGTGTGGTCGCTGAAGAAGACGAATCCCAGGTTGGTGGCAGCGGGCGGGGCAAATTTGAGTGCTTCCCGCGCTCGCATGTCGTATGTCATCGACTCCAGCCGTTCAAAAAAATCCACGTGCCAGAGACGCACGAGGCACGTCAGGAGGATGACACCGAGCGCGATCAGGGCAGGGGCCAGCTTAACGGGCTTGAACTTCACTGGCGCGAACTAAACAAAAAAGCCAGAACAACACAAGGCTGCTCTGGCTTCAAAAAAGCACTCTTCCCTCAGGCGGCGCTGCCGCACCCCGGATCACCGGTTATTGGAAACGTAATGGATCGTGCAATCAGGTGCCGTGAAAGGAATCGGTCCGTTCATGTTCGCGGCGTATAATTTGGTGATGGCCTTCATTTGGTCCAGCCAGCTATTCGACATCAACTGGGGGGATTGTCCGCTGCGGGGATTAAACTCATAGCCCCCTTCGACCGTCACCGTGGCCAGTTTCCCGTCCGGTGCGAAATACGCATAGACCACCGAGCCCGTGAGCACGCGCAACACGCCGTCGGCGCTCATCCAATAAATCGTTCCGCGAATGCCGGCGACACCGTTGGGGATTTTGACTTCATATTTCGAAGCGGCCGAGAGCTTCTTGACCGTGCCGAAAATGCTGCCGGCCTTGAGATCCAACTGGGTTTCGGTTACCACATCGGCACCCGTTTGGTCCACGGTCAACTTATCGATGCCGAGCACCGTGTTCTCAAAAATCCGAACGGCGTCCTGTTCAGCCCTGGGATGATAACCGGAACCTCCGCCCGATCCCGCTGCGGATGCGGATGCGGATGATGCCGACATGGCGGACATGGCGATTCCTGTGGCATCCGGGTTATTCAGCACCACATCGACGTATGAGTCCGAAGCTGTTTGGACGATGGATCCGGGTTTAAGGATGGCCCCGTTTTTGAGTGGCTGCCACGTGGTGTTGGCGCCGGAAAGATATCTTGCGGACCCCTTGATATAGACAACCTTGGCGATGCCTTGCTGGGCATTCTGAGCCGCTGCGGTTGTTACCAAAGCCAACGCAATACTGCACGCAATCAACCCGCCGATAAATGGTCGAATTTGTTTCATAGATGATTTGAATGTACGCACGTCTATTGCAACTTTCCTTTAATTTAATGATAGGGTCCTGGATGTCAACTGCATATTACAAAATTCAACTCGGCTGCACGCCGGATATTCAAGGCATTTTGGACAATTTTTCAAGTTTAAAGTAGCAGCTATCGCGCCAATGGCTTCAATGGTTCGGCGTTGGCGGCCCCTTCGAGCAGCTTTTCGTTAACAATCCGCAGATAGGAGTCGGCGATGGGATTGTCTTCGAACTGCAGCCGTTTGGACCGTTCAAACCATTCCAA
Source organism: uncultured Verrucomicrobiota bacterium (assembly GCA_964520205.1). Lineage (GTDB taxonomy): Bacteria > Verrucomicrobiota > Verrucomicrobiia > Limisphaerales > BOG-1460 > CAZFOA01. Next base: position 16,516 of record CAZFOA010000030.1, read on the forward strand.
GGCGGCCGCATAATCTTGAATCTGCACATAATGCCATCCCATGTGCGCTGCGGTAAAATATCCGTTTGGATCCAATTGCACGGCCCGATTGAAAAACGAGAAGGCTTCCGTTGGGCGGCCCAGCCAATCGAGACACATGCCTTCGCGCATGAAGCTGGAACTGTGATAAGGGTTCAATTTTATGGCGCGCTCATACCACAAAATGGCTTGGGCCGCCAGTGGATCGGTATCGTCGCTGCCTTCCCAGCTTTGCATGCGGAGTGTCTCGCCGATGGCATAAGCCGTCTCGAAGTTGTTCGGTTCGGCGGCAAATGCCTTTTCGAGTGCCAATCTTTTTTCCGGCGAGAACTTAGGATGTCCCTCTTCATACCGGCGCGCCCGCTCCAGGCGGACATATTCGGTCGCCTCTCTTGTTCCCTGGCAGCCGAGGGCAATCGCGCCTGCCAGCAAAGCGAGTGTGACTCCGGATCGAACGGCGACGCGGGCGGAAAACCAGTATTTTTCGGTGGCAAACCGCCAGCAGCCGCTCAACATCGCCATCAGGGTAATGACCAGGATCGCATTGGCGGGAACGTGCATGTTGAAATCAACCGCCGAATGAAACAAAATGGCGAGCAAACCCATCGATGCGCCAAGCACCAGCGCGGAGCGGTTGCTTTTGCTCGACGCAAGTTCGTTCGACGAATCCCGCACCTTCCGCCAGACTTTGAACACGCCGGCCCACAAAAGCACCCAGGCGGACCCCACCAGCGCCGCGCCCACGATGCCCCAGTCGGTCAGGGTATTGAGATAATCATTATGCACGCGGTCCGGCTGGCGTTGCACCGTTTCCGGACGATAGGTGGGGAACCGGTAATTGTAATGGTCCGGGCCAACGCCCCACCAGAGGTTCTCGCGCCACAATTGCACGGCTGGGTTCCACAGGTCAAACCGCACGCCGTCATTGATGCGGTCTTTCGTCGTAAGCTGTTTCAGGCGCTTTTCGATGAAATGGGTGTGGGGAATCACGAACAGAACTGCTCCGACGATGACGGTCAGCAGCGCGAAAGATGGAAGCCGATAGGTCCGGTGGAAGAAAAGGACGGTGAAGAACACAATCAGCATCAGTCCTGTGGAAATCCAGCTGCCGCGGGAAAGCGTCACGGCGATGCCGGCCAGGATCACGAAGGAGGCATATCCTGCAAACACTTTCATGACGGGCTTGGCGCGGCTGACCAGCGTCCAGGCCAATCCCAACGGCAGGACCAATTCCAAAAATCCGGCCAGATTGTTCGGTGAGATGTAAGTGCCGGAACCGCGATGCGAATAGGGTTTGGTGTAGGTCCACACCTTGTCCGAATCGGTCAAAAACTGATAGATCGCGTAAAACGAAATGGCCATCGCGAGGAAAAGCATTGTCACCACGATGACTTGCATGAATTCCTGGCGGTAAAGATTGTTCAGGATCGCCAGGAAAAGGAAGGTGTAGATCAAAACGCGAACCAGTTCCAGGCGCGCCACGTATTCGATGTCCGCGGTCCAATAACGGCAAATGGCGTAAATGGCGAAGGCGACGACGGGCCAGCAAATCGGCGGCCAGAACAAAGGCTGGCGCGGGTTGAGCCACAGCCGCGCCGCCCACAAGAGGATCACGCCCAGGGTGAGCGCCTGAATCACCAGAAAATCCGGGGTATGCACCGCGCCGGTCGCCAGCGGGCCATAGACCAGAATGGCAAGCACCAGTCCCGCCATTCCCCGTTCGCACCACTTATCCCAGATTGCGCGGCTCATCTATCGCGCGAAGTTAAACAAGCAACGACAGCGGGTCACGCGAATTTACGGCGGTTCGGCGCGATTAATTCGTGAGGTATTCCCGCGGATCCACAATTTTGCCCGCAATTGCGCTCGCCGCCACGGTTGCTGGCGAGGCGAGGAACACCTGCGATTCCTTGTGGCCCATGCGGCCCGGGAAATTCCGGTTCGTGGCGCTGATGCACTTCATCGGCGTGTTCATGCGGCCGAACGTATCCACCGGACCGCCAAGGCAGGCAGCGCACCCGGCGTTTTCGGTCATTTGCACGCCCGCGGCCACGAGGATGTTCCAGATCGTCTGCGGGCCCCAATACGTCGTCTGGAGATCGCGCACAATTTCCGGCGTCGCCGGCACGCCAAACGTGTCGATTGCCACGTGTTTGCCGCGGAGCACGCGCGCGAATTCCACGAAGTCGCTGGTCTTGCCGCCCGTACAGGAGCCGATGTAGGCGCGGTCGAGCTTGATGTTGCCCAGCTCTTTCGCCTTCTTGCGCTGTCCGGGATCGGGATGGCACGCAACCGTAGGTTCCAGCTGGTCGAGATCCACCACCAGTTCGTAAATAAATTTTTCGCGCTTATCGGGCGCGACGGGTTCGTAGGTGGATTTGGTTCCGTTCAACCCCGTGCGATGATTCACGTATTCTTCCGTCTTCGCGTCAAACTCGAAAATGCCGTTCTTGCCGCCGGCTTCGATGGCCATATTGGCGATGGTCATGCGGTCGTCGATGCTCAGGCTTGCCGCGCCCGGGCCGTCGAACTGCAGCGCGCGATACGTCGCGCCGTCGAAGCCAATTTCGCCGATGCAATGAAGGATGATGTCTTTCGCCATGACCCCCGGCTGCAATTTGCCTTCGAGCCGGAAATGCATGGTCTCGGGAACTTTGATGAGCAACTTGCCTGTGCCCATCAGGAACCCGGCGTCGGTATTTCCGATCCCGGTGGCAAACTCGTTGAAGGCACCCGCCATGCAGGTGTGCGAATCTGTTCCGAACAAGATCTCACCCGGACGGGTGTGGCCTTTGGCCGGCAACGCCGTGTGACACACGCCGGCGTAGTGCGAACCAAACTGGCGCTGGAGCATGCCTTTGGCCGGATCGAAAACCCAGTGGCCGTTCGGATCGTCGATCACATCGTAAAAATACGTGATGGCCTGTTCCTTCACAAAATCCCGCAGGATGTCCACGTTGCGATTCGATTTCGAGTCAGCGGTAAAAATGTAATGATCGGGAATGATCACGATTTTATTCCGGTCCCAGACCTTCGCGTCTTTGCCGAACTCGCGTTTGAACACGCCGATCGTGCCGGGCCCGCACACGTCGTGCGTCATCAGGACATCGGCTTTCACCCAGATATTGTCTCCGGCTTGCACGCGCTTCTTGCCGGCCGCGCGCGCCAGTATCTTTTCTGTCAACGTCATTGGAAAAACAGCTTAACCGACGGCGGGTCTGAGTTCAACAGGGAAGAAGACAGGTGCTGATGCAATCTAACCATTTCGCGCCCAGCGAATGGCCAGTTGCAGCAAGTCGCTCGAACTCTTGAGGTCGAGCTTTTCCTTGATGCGCACGCGGTAGGTTTCCACCGTTTTGACGTCGATGCCCAGTTGATCGGCGATTCCACGCGTGTTCAAACCTTTGCCCGTCAACTCGAACACCTGCAGCTCCCGGTCGGTGAGCGTATCCGCCAGGGCCATTTCCTCTCCCCTGGGATTTGCGGTCAGCCGCGCAATAACGGAGGTGGCGGTCTTTTCGTTCAGATAAACGTTGCCGCCGAGCACGCGTCGGATTGCCACCATGATGTTCCGGGTGGCCTCCTGCTTCGTGATGTATCCACGTGCGCCCGCGCGCAGAACCCGCTCGGCGTAGAGCAGTTCGTCGTGCATCGAGACCACCAGAATCAACAGCCGCGGCCAGCGGGCCTGCAGGTCCTTGATCAGGTCGAGGCCATTCGAGTTCTTTAAAGCCAGGTCAATAATGGCCAGGTCCGGCTTCGCCGTCTCGACGGCTTTCATGGCGCCATGCCGGTCCTCGGCCTCGGCGCAGACCGATAAATCACTTTCGCGATTGATGACTTCCGCAAGCCTTTCACGGACCATCGGATGATCGTCGACCAGGAGGATGCGGGTGGCCTTTGCCGGAGTTTTGGCGGAGTCTTGAGCGGAGTGCATAGGGATGTCGAAGTCAGGCTTTGTGGGGTGCGCGACAGGAGACCACGGTTCCGCCGCGGTCACCGCGGAAGACCCGGAGGTTGCCCCCCATGCTGCGAGCGCGGTAGTCCATCGTATGGAGACCCATGCCGGAATTCCGCTTCGGCGCGGGAGCGATGCCGAGGCCGTCGTCTTCGACGGTCAGTTGAATTTCACCATTGGATTCGTTGAGTCGGATCGCCAGGTTCAGCGCGCCGCTATGTTTGAGGGCATTGTTCACCGCTTCCTGGGCAATGCGGTAAAAGTGGGTGGCGCTCGCATTGTCACAAATCGGCCCCGGCGATTGCGCGTTGCAGGTGCAGCGGACCTTGAACCGGTCGCTGGTGGACGCGGCCAGTTCCTTCAACGCGGGCACCAGCCCCTCGGCTTCGAGCCGCACCGGATAAAGGCCCCGCGAAACCCGGCGCGACTCGGTGATCGCCTCGTCCAGCAGCCCCGCAATCTTGCGCGCCGTGGACGCTTCCGGATGGGATTTGCCGGTGAGCGACTGCTCCAGGGCGTTGGCATCGAAAGCCGCGCTGACCAATTGCTGACACAGGCCGTCATGAATGTCCCGGCCGAGGCGGGCCTGTTCGCGATCGCTGATCTCGAGGATTTGCCGCTCGAGCCGGACGCGTTCGGTGACGTTGGTGGCCACACCCAGGAAGCCGGTGACATTTGTGCCATCGTCGCGAGTGGGGGTATAGTGGCAATCCAGAACCGTGGATCCGAATTCGAGGGTCGAACTGAATCCTTCTCCCCCAAGTGCGCGGTGTATATTCTCCACCATTGATGGGAAGTTGCCGTAAGCTTCCGCGGCCGCGCGGCCGAGGTTCGCGCCGGGTTTCAACCCGGCAGCCGCCCAAGCCTGTCCATCCTCATAGGTGATCACGCCGTTCTGGTCCCCGGCAATCAACGCGATCGGCGCGTTGTGGATGATGGTCCGCAGGTTGGCTTCGCTCTGGCGCAGCAGTTCCTCGGCCTTGATTCGTCCGATTGCGCTGGAGGCCTGGGCGGCCAGTGTCTCGATTGCCACGCGCGTTTGCGGCAGGATTTCATCATGATGGTAAGAACCCAGATTCAACATGCCCAGCACGACTCCTTTGTGCTGCAGCGGCACCACCGCCAATGCCCGGAGTCCCTCGCCTCCCCATAAAACACCGTGGTTGCGCGGGATCATCGCATGATGCAGGTAGAGAATGTGTCCGGCCCGAACCAGCGCAGCCTCCCGGCTGTCGGCCCGGTAGTGCGAAATGTGGGAGAGGAAGTCGGCAGACAACCCGCGCTGCGCTTCCAGATGCAGCTCGCCGGTTTTCTCATGGAGGAGATAGACTCCGCCGCAGTCAATGCCTTCCAATTGCGCCGCAACCTCCAGCAAGCGGTCCAACGCAATCCCCAAGTCGCTGGTCACGCTGAGCGCCACGCCGACGTCGCGTTGGGCCCGCAGCAAACTTTCATCCCGCTTCCGCTCGGTGATATCCTCGGTGATGCCGACGATGCGATAGACGGTTCCGAATTCGTCCTTCACGGGAAATGCGCGGTCGTGGACCCACCGCGTGGATCCGTCGAAACGCACGACCCGGTATTCCTCATCATAGTCGCCCCGAACTTGCCTGGTGTGGATGGCTTGCGTTACGCGCACGCGGTCCTCGGCGTGGATTCCATCGACCCAGGAGGCCGGTGACGCGTAAAGCGATTCGCACGTCTGTCCCCACATCCGCTTGTAGCCGGGACTCACGAAATTGAATTCTTTTTTTGACACATCGGTGACCCAAAAGACCTCCGTGATATTGTCTGTAACCTGGTAAAACAACTCCAGGGTTTCGCGGAGTTGATCGGCGGTTTCTCCATGTTCTTCCACTTCGCTTTTCAGGCGGGCGGTGCGTTGTTGGACGGCGCGTTTGAGGCTGCGGGTCAATTGGCCCGCTTTCCCGGCCAACCAGGCGATGGCGGCAAAACCCAGCAAACGGACAATCGAATTCCAGAAAAGAATCCAGCGGGGCAGGTGGACACCATTGTTGGATTCGTCCCACCACAGGAGACCTCCGGAAATCAAGGCCAGGAAGATGGCCGGCCAGATCCCCGCGCCCCACCCAACCAGAGCGCATCCCAGCAGGTAGAAGAACTCGAAATTCATTCCTCCCGGTGTTTTCAGATCGATGAACCCGACGAGGTGAATGTAGCCAAGTCCGAGGATTACCACGACGGCCTTGAAGTTGGGTCCTTTGGATTTGGCGGCGAGGAAGTCTGCTGCGCGGGTGTACGCCCGGCTGAAAGTCGTGAAGAGGGTTCTGAATAGCCTCTGGATCAATCGAATGAGGTCGCGCATAAGCTCCGAAGCAAACCAGGCCTGCCGCCGGCCCGGCTTCCTTCGCTCTCCTATATTACCAAACGCAACGCCCAATGTGAATCCAGATCCGGCCAAATGTGGGCGGTTTTGTAGGGTTTAGCCCTACAGGTTTTTCAGCGATTCCCCGACAGACGGCATTCCGGAGACCTGCTAGAACAGCGACGTGCAGGCTTGAACCACCAGGAAATCGGAAAGGGAAAAATATGAATAGAAATTCAGTTCCAGCTGCCGCGGGCGGGAAATTCACGACGGAACACGGATTGCCAAAACGCCGGTGGCATTGGGCGGGAGGCGGCGGTTCAAGCCGGTTCTTTATGGGCATGACGTTGGTCATGCTCTTCAGTGGGGTCGCGCTCCCGACGCACGCAGCCATTCGGTACGTGAGCGCGAATCAAACCAACAACGTCCCTGACGGCGCCTCCTGGTCGACGGCCTACAACCAGGTTCAATTGGCCCTCAACGCCGCGAGTAACGGCGATGCGATCTGGGTCGCCTCAGGGACGTATTTTGAAAACCTCACCGTCACCCACGGCGTGGCGTTGTACGGCGGCTTCGCCGGGACGGAAACCGACCTCTGCCAGAGAAACTGGACGAACAACTATACGATCCTGGATGGCCGGCAAAGCAATACGGTGGTCCGGATCACCGGTCCGACGAACACGACTCGGGTCGATGGCTTCGTCATTCGCAACGGCAACGCGGGTTCGGGCAGCGGTGGCGGGATTGTCTGTGGCCAGGGA
>CAZFOA010000031.1:0-3684 GCA_964520205.1 uncultured Verrucomicrobiota bacterium
GTTTTGCGAAAAGTTTGGTGTTTCGCCCTTTGCGAATGCGCTGCGGACGGGGACCGTCCGCGGTCCGGGGCGGAGCCGGCACCGCCCCCATGGGGCCGCGGGACGTCCCGGACCGCAGCGGCTTCGATGACAGGATGCCAGCGGGGTTTTGCGAAAAGTTTGGTGTTTCGCCCTTTGCGAATGCGCTGCGGACGGGGACCATCCGCGGTCCGGGGCGGCACTAGAGTTTGTTCGCTTCCGTCATCCGGGCGATCAACCGGTCGTTCAGTTCTTTGGCGGGGTTGTAACCGGTCAATTTGAGCTTGGTATGGAAGGCCGCGACTTCGATCAGGCGGGCCAGATCGCGTCCGGGCCGGACGGGGATGGTGATGTGGGGAATATCCACGCCAAGAATCTGGACGAATTCCTGTTCCATGCCGAGGCGGTCCACGTCCTGAACGTCGCTCCAGGCTTTCAGGGTGATGACCAGGTCCACTCGTTTCTCGCTGCGGATGCTTTTGACGCCGAACATGGCGGCGACATTGATGATGCCGATGCCGCGGACCTCCATATGGTTGCGGGTCAGTTCCGCGCTGTTGCCGATCACATCCCGCCCATCCATCAGGGTGACCTTGGTGATATCATCCGCGACGAGGCTGTAACCGCGTTCGATCAGGGCCAGCACGCTTTCACTCTTGCCGATGCCGCTTTCGCCGCGGATGATCACGCCGACGCCGAGGATATCCACCATGCTGCCCATCTCCGTGCCGTGGGGCGCGAACATCATTTCGAGGGAGAGGGTGGCGAGATTGATGAACTTCATCGTGACCAGCGGGCATTGGAAAACGGGGACATCGGCCTGCTCGGCGATTTTCAAGAACAATTTGTCCGGGCGCAGATTGCGGCTGAAAACCATGCAGGGGATTTTGTAGGAGAACAGCGTTTCATAGCGCTGGATCCGTTCCTCGGCCGGAAGCGACTTCAGAAAATAGGCTTCGGCGTTGCCGACGACCTGCACGCGTTTATTCGCGAAATAGCGCGTAAATCCGGACAGCACGAGGCCGGGGCGGTTCACGGTCGGCTCCCGAATGATGCGCTTGAGCCCTTTCGCTCCGGCCAGGAGTTTTAGTTCGAGTTCTTGCGCCTGGTTCATGTAGAACCGTTCGACGGTGACAATATCGCGTTGCATAAGGAGAAGGGATTACGGGTGTGGTGGAGTGGTGGGAGAGGGGGCGCGAACCGCCGCTGGTTTCGGTCCCGTATTCCAACGCTCCAATACTCCGTCATTCCGTTTCATAGGTTGAACTCCGGTCCCAGGTAAATCTCCCGGGCATTGGGATCATTGACCAGTTGCTCCGCCGATCCGTCATAAACCACTTCGCCCTTGTGGATGAGATACGCCCGGTCCACCAGTTTCAAGGTTTCGCGCACATTGTGATCGGTGATCAAAATGCCCAGGCCGCGCTCCTTCAACCGGCGAATGATCTTTTGGACTTCATAGACGGCGATGGGATCGATGCCGCTGAACGGTTCGTCCAGCAGCAGCAGCTTCGGGCTGGTGACGAGCGCGCGGGTGATTTCCAGCCGCCGCTTTTCGCCGCCGCTCAGGGTGTACGCCTTGTTTTTCGCCAGCGGCGCCAGGTCCAGTTCGTCAAGCAGGTATTTCAGGCGAACGGCCCGTTCCGCCGCGCCCATCTTGCACGTCTCCAGAATCGCGAGAACATTCTGTTCCACCGTCAGCTTTCGAAAGACCGACGGCTCCTGGGTCAGATAACCGATGCCCCGCCGCGCTCGCCGGTGCATGGGCAGCCGCGTAATATCGCGACCTTCAAAACGCACGGAGCCTTCGTCCGGCCTCACGATGCCGACGACGATGTTGAACGTGGTGGTCTTGCCTGCGCCGTTCGGGCCGAGCAGGCCGACGATTTCACCGGCGGCGACGCCGATGGAAACGCCGTTGACCACGCGTCGCTGGCGGTATTCCTTGACCAGCTTTTCGGTCTGCAGCAAAGGCTCGGTCACGGCGGTGGCCGCCACGGGTCCGTTCACCGGTGTTTTCAATTCAGGCTGGGATTCGGTGTCGCTCACGCTGGTTCACCTTGCCTTTGGCGCATCCAATCGCGGCAGGGCATTCGTGCGTTCTTTGGTTTCCGGCTGAATGAGCATGTGGGGATGGGTGGCGCCGACCGTGTTGTTGATGCGGTCCCAAAAGATCGAGTCGCCGGTGCCGGAAAACATTGGTGATTTCACCTGTGGGTTGCCGGTCAACTCGATGGTTTCGTAGGGGATATTGTTGCTGACGCGGTAGGTGTAGATGGCCTTGTCGCTGGTCGCGTGGACGGGTTTGCCCTCGTTGTCCGTGGCATCGATGACCACGTTTTGTTCGGCCACGATGCTGTCAGGCCTGCCCGATACGGGCACCCGCGCCGTCATGAGGTCGCACGTCAGTTTCATTTGCGGATCTTCCACGCGGACGTGGCCGATGTAAACCGCGATCCGGCTTTTCAGATCGAAATTGGCGCTGTCGGAGAAAATCTCGGTGGCGGCGCGTTCCGGCAGGGTGGTGTTGGCGGGCGCCGGACCATTGGTCTGAGCGGAGGCGGGCGCCGCCGTCGCCGGCCCGGCATTCGTGTCCGGCCCGGAGGAATTGGTCTGGGCGTTCAGGGCCAGGGCGAGGGTGGCGGGCAATAGGAGCCGGAGATATTTCATGGTTTCAAAGAGTTGCTCGGGAAGTTTCGAATCGTGGTCCGCACGCGATTGGAGATGATCAGGCTGGAATTGGTTTCCTGCCAGAGGAAACCTTCGCCTTCCAGATGGAATTTCCCGTCGACGCTTTGCACGCTCAACGGGCCGGACGAGCTGACTGCCCGCTGGACGGAATCAAAGACGCAGTGAGGCGCTTCCACCAGCATTTGCGGCTCGCCGGCTTCTCCAAACGTTTTCAGTTTCACGTCCGTGATTAAAATCAAGCCCCCCGTCTCCGGTTCGGCTTCGGCGCCCTGCAACAGGGATTTCATCTGCGTCTCGTGCGGCGGGGGGAAATACTCCGGAACGCTGAAGTCCTTCACTTTGGTGGTGGAGGTTTTTTCGGCCGAAGCCAGGAAGGCCAAAACACCGAAAGCCAGCGCCCCGAGCCAAATTGCTTCGAAGCGGGGAAACCCGCGGCTGCGCCCATTTGGAGAATTACGACGCATATTCGGCAAGAACCTGTTTCCACTTGTCTTGTGTTTTCAAGATGAGTTCGACGACCTCGCGCACGGCGCCGTGGCCGCCGCGGGCTTTGGTGACATAATCCGCCGCCGCTTTGGCCTCCGCCACTCCGTCGGCGACCGCCGCCCCGAAACCCGCGCGCCGCAGCACGCCCACATCCACTACATCATCTCCGACATAACACACCGCCGGCCAGTTCAATCCTGTTTGCCGCAGAATGGATTCCACCGCCGCCACTTTGCCGGCGTCGGTCTGATCCAGGAAATCGATTTTCAGGTTTTCCGCGCGCTGCCGCGTCGCGCGGGAGGGCCGGCGCGACACCCAGCCGACCTTGATTCCGTGCCGCTGCAGGAACTTGAGGCCCAGCCCGTCGCGGATGTTGAACCGTTTGGTCTCGGCGCCGGCTCCCATAAACACCGTGCCGTCGGTCAGCACGCCGTCCACGTCGCAAAGAAACAACCGCACACGCTTGAGGCGCGAGCGAAGTTGTGGGGA
>CAZFOA010000031.1:3784-22612 GCA_964520205.1 uncultured Verrucomicrobiota bacterium
GAACACCCGGAGCAGGTTCTTCAACAGCGCGGGCATTTCCGCCAGCGGAATCATGTTGGGCCCGTCGCTCAAGGCGCGATCCGGCCGCGGATGCGTTTCGATGAACAGCCCGTTTGCGCCCGCGGCGAGCGCGCAGCGCGCCAGCACCGGCGCGAATTCACGCTGGCCGCCAGACCGGTCGCCGCCGCCGCCGGGAAGTTGCACGGAATGCGTGGCGTCAAAAATCACCGGGAACCCAAACCCAAGCAGCAGCGGTATCGCGCGCATGTCGGCCACGAGATTGTTATAGCCGAAGGTTGTGCCGCGTTCCGTTACGAGAATTCTTTTGGCGCCGGCGCGTTCGGCTTTTTCGATGACCTGGCCCATTTCCAGCGGAGACAGGAACTGGCCCTTTTTCAGGTTGACGATCCGTCCGGTCGCCGCCGCCGCCGCGATCAGGTCCGTCTGCCGGCACAGGAAAGCGGGGATCTGGAGGATATCCACGACTTCGCCGGCGATGGCGGCCTGGGTTTCCGTGTGGACATCGGTCAGGACCGGGACGCCTAGGGTCTCGCGGACTTTGGCGAGCACCTCGAGGCCGGCTTCCAGGCCGGGGCCGCGAAATGATTTTGCGGAGGTACGATTGGCTTTGTCGTAGCTCGCTTTGAAGACATAAGTAATGCCGAGCCGGGCGCAGGTTTTCTTGAGCGAAGCGGCGACTTGCAGGCAGAGCTTCTCGTTCTCGATCACGCACGGGCCGGCGATCAGACTCAACCGGTTGGGTGCGGTCAGAGACTTCCAAATGGCGTCGTTGAGCACGCGTCATTTCTAACAATCGCAGGATCAATTGTAAATGACAGGTCTTGAGGCCGGCGAATTGAAAGTTTGCCAAACCGGAGTTGCCGCACTATGGGAAGGGGCGCATGAACCGGAATTCAAAGCATTGCCGCGCGAGGCGCTGGGGGTTGCTCGGAGCCCTGGTGGTGGCGGCCGGTGTTTCCGGATGCCAGTCCTTGGGTTTTTACACGCAAGCCGTCAAAGGGCAGTACCAGATCCTGGCCCATCAACAGCCGATTGATAAACTGATTGCCGATCCGCAAACGCCGGCGGAGCTGAAGGAGCGATTGCAGCTCGTGCAACAACTTCGCGCTTTTGCCGGGAGCAAACTCAAACTGCCGGTGGACGGTCATTACCGGAAATACGCGGATGTGCACCGGCCTTTCGTCGTCTGGAACGTCCAGGCGGCGCCGGAATTCTCTTTGCAGCCGAAAACCTGGTGGTACCCGCTGGTGGGCCGTTTGGAATATCGCGGCTATTTTTCCGAGCCGGGCGCGCAGCGCTGCGCCGGTCATCTTGCCGGCAAGGGCAGCGATGTTTACGTGGACGGCGTGGAGGCTTATTCGACGCTGGGCTGGTTTAAAGACCCGTTGCTGAACACGTTCATTTATCGCAGCGAACCCGAGCTTGCCGAGGTCATTTTTCATGAACTCGGCCATCAACGAGTCTTCGCCAGGGGCGACACCGATTTCAACGAGGCTTATGCGACCACGGTCGGACAGGAAGGGGCGCGGCGCTGGCTCCGCGCCGGAGGCCACACCAATCAGTTTGACCGGTATGTCGAAGCCCTCCGCCGCAACGACCAGTTCGTGCATCTCATCATGGTCACGCGTGAGCGGCTCGAAAGCGTTTATGGTGATACCCTCGACAAAGACGGCAAAGTCAAAGCCGCCAAGAAACTTCCGGCTCCGCCCGCGCAACTGTTGGCCGAAAAGCGGCGCGTTTATGACGGGTTGCGCGAGGAATACGCGCGCCTGAAATCGGAGTGGGGCGGCTTTGCGGGATACGACGACTGGTTTGCCCGCGACCTCAACAACGCGCAGCTCAACTCCATCGCCAATTATTACGATTATGTGCCCGGCTTCAAACGGTTGTTGGAATTGAACGAAGGCGATCTGGAAAAGTTTTATCAGGCCGTCGAGCGCCTGTCCAAAGTGCCGAAGGACAAGCGTCATCAACAATTGCGCGATCTGGCGAAGGAAACTTCGCCCCGGCAGTGAATCGTGGCGCGGATTGAGTCCGCGAGCCTATTGCAAGACTACCCGAGCGGAGTGCGCCCGTCCTCGGGCGCAGCAGGCCGGGGCTGTCGCAATGCTTTGGAAAGCATCAACGTCCCGGACCATCCCGGCGCCGCTGCCGGCGAGGACGCCCGCGCTCCGGGACTCTTGCTGTTCGCTCACTTGTTTGCGGGATTGGCTGGAGGGGGAGTATGGGTCGGGGGTTTGCAAAGCCCGGCTTTGACGAACGGATCGAGGCAGGCGCCGTAACCTTCCTGCTCCATTTTCTCCAGCGGAATGAACCGCAGCGACGCCGAATTGATGCAATAACGCAGGTGCGTTGGCCCCGGGCCGTCTTCGAATACGTGTCCCAGGTGGGAATCGGCGGTTTTCGACCGCACCTCGGTCCGGTCCATGCCGTAGGAATGGTCCGAGCGTTCCAGAACCTTGGAATCGGACAACGGTTTGGAGAAACTGGGCCAGCCGCAGCCCGAGTCAAATTTGTCCAGCGAACTGAACAGCGGCTCGCCCGAGACCACGTCCACGTAAATGCCGGGTTGGTGATTGTCCCAATACGCATTGCTGAACGCCGGTTCTGTGCCGGCTTGCTGAGTCACGTGAAATTGCATCGGGTCGAGCTTTTTCTTCAGCTCGGCCGGGGAAGGCTTTTGAAAAGATTGCATGATTGTGGCGGGTGAATTGGTGGTGACGGCCATGGTTGCGTTGGGCGGCTGCGATGCGGCCGGATCGGCCAGGACGACTCGAGCTAAGCCGAGGACTGCCCATAGTCCGGGGCAAAATCCAGGTCTGACTTGAAAGCGGGCCATATCTGAAAGTAGCTCAACGCGGCGAAGCTGCAACCGGATTGGAGTGCGGTTGGCGTCGGTGTTTGGTGGAGGCTTGCCATGAACCGGAACGCCGGTCTCCGACCCGGCGCGATTCAAAATTGAGAAAGTTTCCCTCCGGGTCGGAGACCGGCGCTCCAATGCCGCGGTTCAGGATCCCCACGCACTCCCGATTTTTGGGATTGGAGGTTTTCCATGACCCTTGTAGGAGCCGACGTGAGGAGGCTCAAATCTCCCCGAAACAATGAGGTAATCAGAGCCTCGCGTCGGCTCCTACTTTTTCAACGGGCTGTTCAGCGTCCACACACATTCGTCGCTCAAAGTCTGGCTGTCGCGTTGCGCGCGGGCTTGGACGCGGTTTTTGCCCGGTTTCAATTCAACGTCCTTCCATACATAGACGCAGTTCGTGCCGTCCACGCGTTCGCCTTGGGAGATGCCATTGAGCAGCAGTTCCACTTTGCGAGCATTTGAATACATTTTCACGTCCGTGACTGCGTTGGTGCGATCGGCGAATCGGCGGCTCGCAATGTAAAGCACCGGTTTGTCCGACCAGTTCGCCTGGTAAAAGTAAAAGGCGTCCTTTTTCGTTTTGCGGTCGTAGGTCATCAGCCCTTTGTCATTCCGGCCGAGCATCCCGCCTTCGTGGCGGGTGTAACTCGTGAAATCGAACATGCACCAGACAAAGGTGCCCCAGACGAAGGGCCGCGATTTCATGGCCGCCCAGGCCGCTTCATGAACCACGGCCTGCCATTCCTCAGGATGCCACTGGCCGTCGGTTTTCGGCTGCCGCGGATTCTGTTCGTGCTGCTCCACATTGGCGCCCGCGCCGTATTCGCTGATGCACAATCCGCCATGACGGCTGATGGATCGGCCGCGATCAATGATGGAGCCGAAGTCGTTGTTCGATCCCCAGCCCGAATACCAGCCGGGATAAATGTTCCAACCCAGCCAGTCCGGGATGCGGTTCATCTGGGGCAACTGTTCGTTGGAGGTGGCCGCGATCGTCGGGCGCGTGGGATCTTCGCCGTTCGCGACGATTTTCAAGTCCTGCAATTCTCGGTGCGGGTCGGGCCGTCCGGGCCAGAGCTCGTTGAACAGGCTCCAAACGAAGATGGAAGGGTGATTGATATTCTGGCGGATCAGGTCGAGCAACTGGTTGCGGGATGTCTCGGCAAATTGAGGTGACGGGTCGATTTCATTCACTTGCGGCAGTTCCGCCCAGACCAGGATGCCCGCCCGGTCGCACAGGCTGTAAAAATAATCGCTGTGCTGGTAATGGGCGCATCGGATGACCGTGCAACCGAGTTCTTTGACGAGTTCCACGTCTTCCTCCATGTCGGCCTCGGAAATCGCCCAGCCCTTGTCCGGCCGATCCTGATGACGGTTGACCCCGTGCAAATGATAGGGTTTTCCGTTGAGAAAAAAGCCGCGGTCCGGGTCCACGGAATAGAACCTCAGCCCGAGCGGTTGCTCGACCGCATCCCGCACCGCGCCATCTTTCGAGCGCAGTTCCAGCACCGCTTTGTACAGGTAAGGATCCTGGCGTCCATTCCACAAATGCGGTTGCGGCACTTCGACGCGCAAGGTGAACGGAGCCGTGACGTTCGGAATAATTGTGACCGGCTGCTCGGTGGCGGCGACACGTTTGCCCGAGGCGTCGAACACCATGGCCGCCAGGATCGATTCTTCCTTGCGCTTGGTGCTGTTCGAAATCTGCGCGGTCACATCGAGCACCGCCTGTTCGTCCGTGACACGGGTTTGCGACCAGGCGGCGCCGGGCGAGGCATGGTCGGTGAGGCAGAAACCGATTTCATCCGTCTCGATGAGGTGTACGGGCCGGTACAAGCCGCCGAACACGCAGAAATCGCCGCTGAGCGGGGCGACATCGCGTTCGGGCGCATTATTGGCGCGCACGGCGAGAAGGTTGGTTCCGCCGGGAGACAACTGTTTCGTGATTTCGAAACAAAAGGCTCCGAAAGCTCCGCGATGCTGGCCGAGCGGCACGCCGTTCAAGTAAACGTCGGCCACCGATCCCGCGGCTCCGAAGCGCAGGAAGTAACGCCGGCCGGGTTTTGGCGCGAGGTCCAGCGAGCGGCGGTACCAGCCGGGGCCCCGATAATAGGCTTCTCCCTTTTGCGCCTGCTCCCAGCCCCAGTTATGCGGGAGCGTCACCGCTCGCCAATCGCTGTCGTTGAAACCCGCCTGTTCGGCGCCGGCGATTTCGCCTGATTTGAAGCGCCAATCCGAATCGAGCAGCGAATCCACGCGCGAGGATGCGCCTGACGCCGCGGCGATGGAAACGAATCCGGTCCAGAACAGGAAGAAGCATTTCTTCATAAGGGCATTCCAGTACCAGATCCGCCGCCAAATGGCCAGCGAGACGTTGCGCAGCGAAAATAGACAGCCAACGATGCAGATGACTTTTGGGAGCACACGCGCCTCGCGTGTTCCGGCTGCCCGGACTGAAATTCCCGCTTCGCTGCCGCTATGGGCCCAGGCGCAGACGATAGAATCGCGACGAATGGTTGATGGCGCCGCCGACGTCGAGATAGTTTGTCGTCACGATGTCACCATTCGCTGCGACCGTGGATGCGCTGCGGTCGCTGAAAGTATTTGTGCCACCCAGGCCATTCGCCGCCTGTACCACGTTCGTCCAGCCGCCCGGGGTAATCCAAGTGATGGAAACGTCATTGCCCTGAGGTTTGATTTGCAGGATGCGGAACACGCTGGAAAGCGGGTCCAGCCGCCAAAGTTCCGTGCCGTGAAGCCCGTCGGTCGCTTGGAAAATATAGGTGTTATTGAAAGCGGAGAGCGGCGTGGGCAGCGAACCGTTAAAACCCGGGTTGATATCCGCCACTTGCGAGACGGCCGTGCCGTCGTATTTCCACAACTCGTATCCGGTGACACCGTCGTTCGCCATGAAGTAAAGCGTGTCATTGAAGGTAAAGGCATAAAAGCCGCCGCTGACAAAATCCGTGAGGCGCGTGAGATTTGTGCCGTCGCAACTCCAGAGTTGGTCACCGGCACCGTGGTGGACACCATCGGTGGCGGAAAAAAAGGCCAGATTGCGATAGCGAGTCCAGAATATCGGGGCCGCATTGGTGCCGCCGGCGTTGACCTGGCCGAGAAAAGTAAAATTCGTTCCGTCGTACTTCCAAGGTTCGAAATCCGTGCCGCTCGCGGCCGCGCCCATGTAAAGCGCGCCATTGTAAACCAGCAGATTATTCAGGCTGTTGAGGACCATGGTGCCGACGCGTGCCGGCGGGTTGACTCCGTCATATTTCCACAGACCGTAAGTCGCGCCGCTGTCGGCGGTGGCGTAGAAGTAAAGGGCATTGTTAAAAACGACGAGCGAAAGCGGATTGATGCCATAACTGGGATTGAGGGTCGTCAGGCGTGTCAGGTTCGTGCCATCACATTTCCAAAATTGATTTCCGTAGGTGTTGTCCCGGCCATTAAAATAAATCGCATTGCTAAAAACGGTCATGGAATCCGCGCTGCTCGGCAATGGATTTCCGCTTAGCGCCGTGAAATTGGTGCCGTCAAATTTCCAGGCTGAGAAATACAGTGCGCCGTTGAAAACAACGATGCCGCTGCTGCTGGACGGATAGATGGTGGTGCTGACCACGCTGGCATTGGTGCCGTCGTATTTGTAGAAATAATTGTTCGGCGCGGTGTTGTTCGGCGTGGCGGCGAAATAGTACGCGCCATTGAAAGCGATGCCAGCGTCGGGAAAGGAACTGGCGCTGCCGGTATTGACATTGGTGGCCAGCGACACGGTCGAACCGTTGTAATTCCACAAGCCGCGAACCGAGTTTGTATCCTGGGCGGCAAAATAAAGCGCGCCGTTGAAAACGGTCAGGCCGGTCGGACTGGAGCCTCCGCTGCCGGTATTGATGTCCGCCACGCGGGTTGTGTTGGTTCCATCATATTTCCACAATTCGGTTCCGCTGGAACCATCGTTGGCCGAGAAATAGAGCGCGCCGTTGTAAACGCAGGAATTCGCCGGATTGGAACTATTGCTGCCAAAAGCGATTTGCGTCACGCGCGACGGCGGATTGGTTCCGTCGTATTTCCACAACTCGGTGCCGTTGACCCCATCGTTGGCCGAGAAATAGAGCGCACCGTTGAATACCTTGAAGTTGCCGGGATTGGAACTGGCGATCCCGGGATTGATGTCGGCCGCCACACCGTAGGCCGTGGTCACTCCGTTCATATACCAAAGCTCCGTGCCCGCCACTGAATTGCTTGCCGAAAAATACAATATATTGTTGAACACCGTGTAGCCCGAGGGATTGGAACTGGTGGCCCCGAAGTCAATGTCCAATATCCCCCAGTTGGAACCGTCATAGATAAACAGTTCCGTGCCGTTGATGGCCGTGGTGGCCGTGAAGTAAAGCAACCCGTCGTAAACGGTAAATCCGAACGGATTCGAACTGGCCGAACCCGGATTCAAATCGCCCACCAAGCTGACGGTCGAGCCGTCATATTTCCAAAGCTCCGTGCCGTTGGTGACGTCATTGGCCGAAAAATAAAGCGCGCCGTTGTAAACCGTCATGCCGGTTGGATTGAAACCGCTGCCACTGGGTTTGATTTCCGTGATTTGGGTCACGTTGGTTCCGTCGTATTTCCACAATTCCAGATCAATGGTGCCATTGGTGGTGCCCGAACCCCGGAAATAAAGTGCGCCATTGAAAACCGCCAGCGAACTGACGAAAGAATTGATGCTGCCAGGTGATAAATCAGTGATGCGCGTCGCATTGGTGCCGTCATATTTCCATAGTTCGAGGCCATGCGTTCCGTCGTTGGCCCCAAAATACAGAGCGTTGTTGAACACCACCAAACTTCCCGGAGAAGAACTCACGGGCGACTGATTGAGGTCCGCCGCCAATCGGACATATTCCTTCACTTGCTGCGCTTGTGCGATGGAAAAGCACATCCACGACAGGAATGCCGCAAAAACCAGGGACAGATTGATCTTGGGTTGAAAGAGGGAAGACGTTCTTTTCATAGAGAAAACCTTTACTGACAGAACTTCTGTTTGTGATTGCGGGATGTCCTCCTAAGAAGATAGGCGCTACATGATGAGATGTAGGCATTTATGAATTCCATAAAACGAAAGACGGGTCGGTTCCTGGTTTTGTAGTATTCCTGCATTTCATTCAGATGCCTCGGACTGGGCTAATGTAACAAATCACTGGGGTGTGTCCAGCTACTCCTCCGTGCGAGACGTTCCCAGGTTAGCAAATACTACAAAACCAGGAACCGACCCGTTTCCAAGCATTTCTTCATGACCGCATTCCAGTGCCAGATCCTGCGCCAAATGACCATAACAGGTTTCGTTTGCGCCGGGGGATTATTATCCGGAAGCGGGTGCGCTTGAATTTGAGGATCCGCATTGAATCGTTCGCGCGACTGCTTCACCCTGCAAACCCTTATGGGCACGAACGACAAGCCAACCGGCGGCGCCGACGAATACGTTCATGGTTATACGGAACGGGAAGACCGGCGGTTGCGGGACCAGTCGCAGACACTCGCGGAACTGCTGCATCAGGACACGGTTTATCCGGCTGGAAGCCGCGTGCTCGAAGCCGGGTGCGGTGTGGGCGCGCAAACGGTAATTCTGGCGAAGAACAGTCCCGCCGCACAGTTCACCTCGGTGGACGTCTCACCGGTTTCCCTGAAAGCCGCGAAGGCCAGGGTTCAGCGCGCCGGCTTCCACAATGTGGCTTTTCAGGTTGCCGATGTTTTTCAATTGCCCTTCCCCGCGGCGAGTTTTGATCACGTATTTGTCTGCTTCGTGCTCGAGCATTTGAAAGAATCGGATGCGGCGCTGCGGCACTTGAAGAAGGTGCTGAAGCCGGGCGGGACCTTGACGGTCATCGAAGGGGATCATGGATCCACGTTTTTTCATCCGCGCAGCGAAGCGGCGTGGAAGACGATTCAATGTCTTATCGATCTCCAGGCTGCCGCGGGGGGCGACGCGCTCATCGGTCGCCGCCTTTACCCTTTGTTGAGCGAGGCCGGCTTCGGGCCGGTCACGGTGTCGCCGCGATTTGTCTACGTGGACTCCAGCCGTCCGGCGTGGGTCGAGGGGTTCACGCGCAACACTTACATTGCGATGGTGGAAGGCGTGCGCGAGCGTGCGCTGGCGGCGGGATTGATCGATCGTTCCGCCTGGGAGAAGGGCATTGCCGACCTGAAAGCCAGCGCCGGGCTGGAAGGCACATTCTGTTACACCTTCTTCAAAGCGGTCGCGGTGAAAGCCGGGACTGTCAATCGTCGGCGCGATTCGCATTGAATCCCGCGCGCGATTCACCCACACTATACCCATCGATGGGCGCCCAATGGAAACAAGCCGGCCGCGAGGCCAACGCGCAGAAGAAAGGCCAGTTGGTCGTCAAGCTGGTCCGCGAAATCATGGTCGCTGCCAAACTCGGCGGCCCCGACCCCGACCTGAACCCTCGCCTCACCGCGGCGGTGGACAAGGCGAAGAAGGCTTCCGTCTATCGCGACACCATCGAGCGCGCGATCAAGAAAGGCTCGGGTCAGACGGACGACAAGATCAGCTATGAGTTGGTCACCTACGAAGGTTTTGCGCCGCACAAGGTGCCGGTGGTGGTCGAATGCCTTACCGACAATCGCAATCGCACCGCGCCCGAGATTCGCAATTTGTTCAAAGCCGGTTCGCTCGGCCAGCCTGGCAGCGTGGCGTTCTTTTTCAATCACCTCGGCGTCGTCGAAGCCACCCACACCGATCCAGGCCGCGATGCGGAAGGCGACGCCATCGAAGCCGGTGCGCAGGAAATCGAGCCGTTGGAGGCGGAGGAAGTTCCTGCCGGCCAAAAAGGCGCGCGGTTTCTGACCGAAATCAAAGACCTGGACACGGTCTCGAAAGCATTGAAAGCCGCGGGCTGGAGCATTCTCTCATCCGAGATTCGTTATCTCGCCAAAAACTTCCCCGAAATCAACGAAGCCGACCACAAACAAGTCGTGGATTTCCTCAACGCCCTCGACGACCACGACGACGTGCACCGCGTCTATGTGGCGATGAGGTAGGGCCGTTATCGGTCGAGTGCTCCGCAAGACATGTTGACTCTCTCCGGCATCAGCAAGGCGTATGGCGGACGCGTGTTGTTCGACGAAACCACGCTTCAGGTCAACCGCCAGGACCGCATCGGGTTGGTCGGCCCGAACGGCGCCGGGAAGTCCACGCTCTTTTCGCTGGTTCTGAATGAGGAATCCGCCGACGACGGCGAAGTCATTCTCGAACGCGGTGTTTCCTTGGGCCATTTGCCCCAGGAAAGTGCGCCCGTGGGCGATGAAACCGTCGTCGAGCTGGCCACGGCCGTGACGCCGGAATACACGAAGCTTCGCCGGATCATCAAGGCCTGGGAGGCGAATCATCCCGTCGAAGCGCTGCATCCCGAGGAAGTTCACGACAACGTCCACGACCGTTTCAATGAACTTGGGGGGTATCAGCTCGAGGCCAAGGCGAAGCAGATTCTCGCCGGGCTGAGCTTCCGCGAAAAGGATTTTGACCGCCCCGCGCGCGAGATGAGCGGCGGCTGGGTCATGCGCGCCCATCTCGCCCGTTTGCTGACGCACGAACCGGACCTGCTTCTGCTCGACGAACCGACCAACCATCTCGACCTCGACGCGCTGCTTTGGTTTCAGGAGTATTTGAAACATTATCCCGGCGCGATTCTGGTCATCTCGCATGACCGCGAGTTCCTGAACCAGCTCGTCGGCAGCATCGTGGAAATCCGCCAGAGCAAACTCATCCGCTATCGCGGCAACTACGACGACTACCTCGTCCAGCGCGAAGCCCAGGAGGAACAGCTTCTGGCCGCCTACAAAAACCAGCAGCGTGAAATCGCGCACATGATGGAGTTCGTCAACCGCTTCCGCGCCAAGAACACCAAGGCGGCGCAGGCGCAGAGCAAACTCAAGCAGATCGACCGCATGGAGAAAATCGAGGCGCCGACCGGTGATGACCGCAAGGTCAGTTTCTCTTTTCCCCAGCCGCAGCGCAGCGGCCTGAAGGTCATTACCCTCAAGAATATTCACCACGCCTATGGTGAGAACGTGGTTTACCGAGGCATCGACTTCGCGGCCGGGCGCGGCCAGCGCATCGTGCTTGTGGGGCCGAACGGCGCCGGCAAATCAACTTTGCTCAAGATTCTTGCGGGAGTGCTCCAACCGCAGGCCGGCGGGCGCGAGTTGGGCCACAACGTCAAGGCCGGTTACTACTCGCAATACCGCGTGGACATGCTCAACCCAAGCCACACCGTGCTGGAAGAAGCGCTCAACACCCCGCAGCGTGTCACCGAGCAGTTTATCCGCACGCTGCTCGGCTGTTTTCTCTTCAGCGGAGACGATGTGTTCAAGCCGGTCAGCGTGTTGAGCGGCGGCGAAAAGAGCCGGCTGGCTCTCGTGAAACTCCTGCTCGATCCGCCGAACCTGCTGCTCATGGACGAGCCGACCACGCATCTGGACATGTCCAGCATCGACGCGCTGCTCTATGCCCTCGATCAGTTCCAGGGCACGCTCATTTTCATCAGTCACGACGTTTATTTCATTCGCGCGCTGGCCAATCACGTGGTTCACGTCAACGCCGGCCGGCTCACGCATTACCCCGGCGGCTACGAATATTACCTCGATAAAACGAAAGCGGTATCCGCGCGGGCCGGTGTGACGGCCGGCGGGGCGGGCCAGGCGCCGGCGATCCGGACGGGGACCGGGCCCGCGGCCGGCCGGCTCTCACTCGATCGCAAAGGACAAAAGCGTCAAGAAGCCGAAGCGCGCCAGGCCCGTTCGCGGCAACGGAAGCAACAGCAACAGATCGTCCACGCGTTGGAAAAGGAAATCCACATCCTGGAACAGCGCCAGAAGGAATTGACCGTCGAACTGGAAGCGCCGGAGACCTATCAGCAGGCCGGGCATGCCGCCGGGATCAACCGCGAGTTGGTCGGCATCCAACAAAGCCTGGCGGAACTGGTTCCGCGGTGGGAAGAAGCCGCCACGAAACTGTCGGCGTTGGAGCCGGGTTGACGGCGGAATGGGTGGGCAACGGGGACGATCCTCCGGTCCACAGCGGCGCCCATGTCCATTCGTGGTTGAGCACGGATTGTGACTGCGCAGTTTGGAAACCCAGCCGGAGTCGAGGGCGCACGGCAGGCAGGAGCGGCGCTGAAGCCGCGCGCATCCCAAGCGCTGTCGCGTCGTGTGATGGCTCGGGATCGCACGAAGCGTTTGGAGACGATCCGCCGCGATTGATTGTCCGGCTTCTTCTGGACGGGTGCGGTGGAAACGGGTACATGGAAGGATCGTCGGATTGATCGGGTCGATGGACGGATTTGCTTTTTCAATGCACGCTGCGGCCGGGCAATGCAATAGTCTCCGGCAATCGTGCGGAATGAACGGACCGGTCCCGGCGAAACTATGAGAAGATTGTTTTTGCCTGCAATGGCGGTCGCGCTGCTCTCGGCGGCGTGCGGCTGCTCGGTCAAGCGGATTACAGTCAACAAATTGGGCAACGCGATGGCCGGCGGTTCCGCGATGTTCGCCTCGGACGACGATCCCGAACTGATCCAGGCGGCGGCGCCGTTCAGTTTGAAGTTGATGGAAAGCCTGCTCAATGAAAGCCCGCGCCACGAAGGATTGCTGTTCGCCACCGCGAGCGGATTCACGCAATACGCCTATGCCTTCGTGCAGCAGGACGCGGATGAGACGGCGGACAAGGATGTGGCGGCGG
This sequence comes from uncultured Verrucomicrobiota bacterium, assembly GCA_964520205.1. GTDB lineage: Bacteria > Verrucomicrobiota > Verrucomicrobiia > Limisphaerales > BOG-1460 > CAZFOA01. The sequence goes on from CAZFOA010000031.1 coordinate 16,420, forward strand.
CGGCGGCGCTGAGATCGCAGGCGCGCCGGCTGTATCTTCGCGCCCGCGACTACGGCCTGCGCGGTCTGGAGGTCGAACACCGCGGCTTTAAGAAAGCGCTGGACGCGGACCCCCGGGCGGCCGTGCGCGCGACCCGGCTGAAGGACGTGCCGTTATTGTACTGGACGGCGGTTTCCTGGGCATCCGCGATTTCGGTGGCGAAGGACAATCCCGGTTTGATCGCCGATTTGCCCAAAGTCGAGGCCCTCATCGATCGGGCGCTGGAGTTGAACGAGAGTTTCGGCTTTGGCGCCATTCATTCATTTTTGATCACCTTTGAACTGAGCCGCCAGGGCGGGCAGGGAGATCCGGTGGCCCGGGCGCGGCGGCATTTCGACCGCGCGCTGGCGCTCAGCGGCGGACAACTGGCCGGGCCGTTGGTGTCGCTGGCCGAGTCTGTGGCCGTGAAACTCCAGGATCCAGTGGAATTCAAATCGTTGCTGGACCGCGCGCTGGACATCGATCCCGATGCGAAACCGGAATGGCGTCTGGAGAATCTGGTCCTGCAAAGGCGCGCCCGCTGGCTGCTATCGCGAACCGACGAGCTGTTCCTGACGACCAACCCCCGATAAAATTTCAATTTGGCCCATGATAAAAACGAAGCGGATACGAGGCGGTTTGATCCTGTCGGCGCTGTTGTTGTGCGGCGCCTTCGGCATGCGGACGGCGCGCGCCGCCGAGAAGGCGATTCGCGTCAATCTCGGCACGCTGGCGCCTCGCGGTTCGGTGTACCACCAGTCGCTGCAAGCCATGGCGGAGGCCTGGCGGCAGGCGCCCGGCGGCGGTGTGCGTCTGGTGGTGTATCCCGATGGAACTCAGGGCGGCGAGGCGGACATGGTGAAATTGATGCGCGTCGGGACCCTGCAGGCCGGCTTGTTTACGGTGGTGGGATTGTCCCAAATCGAGGCTGGTGTTACCGGGCTCCAGGGCGTGCCGATGCTGTTCCATAGTCTGGACGAGTTTGAATACGTGAATGAAAAACTGCGGCCCATGCTGGAAAAGCGGCTGGCCGACAAGGGTTATGTGGTGCTCTTCTGGGTGGACGCCGGCTGGATCCGGTATTTTTCCAAAGAACCGGTGCTCACGCCGGCTGATTTGAAACGGATGAAAATATTCGCGTGGGCCGGTTATCCGGAAGAAATTACCATCCTGCGGCACGCCGGTTTTGGCCCTGTGCCGCTGGAAACGAGCGATATTTTGCCCGGGTTGCAAACCGGCCTGATCAATGCCGTCGCGGTACCGCCGATTTTTGCGCTGGCGGGCCAGATGGATTTGCACGCGCCCCACATGCTCAACGTAAACTGGGCGCCGCTGGTCGGGGGGTGCGTCATCAAGAAGGAAGTCTGGGACAAAATTCCGGCTTCGGCGAAAGACGAATTGCTCGCGGCAGCCGAGCGCGCCGGCAAGGAAATCCGGGACAGCAGCCGAAAGGAAAGCGCGGAGGCCGTAGTCGCCATGAAGAAGCGGGGACTGCAGGTGCATGACCTCACCCCGGAAATGGAAAGAGAGTGGCAGCGCGTGGCGGAGAAAACCTATCCGGAAATCCGCGGCAGCCTCGTGCCGGCCGACATTTTCGATGAGATGCAACGGCTGATTCAGGAATATCGGAGCGCAGGGGGCAAAAAATGAGCGTGACACCGTTCGAGGGGTTCCTCGCCATTCTGGAGGGGGACCCCGCCACCGGCTGGCGGCGGGTGGCGCGCAAAACCGAAGATCTGCTGCTGGTGGTGCCGATGGTGGCCTTGGTGGTGTTGCCGCTGGTGGAAACGGTGTTGCGCCGGTTTCACACCGGGATTTCCGGTTCGACCGCGTTCGTTCAGCACCTGACCCTGATCATCGGCATGTTTGGCGGCGCGATTGCCGCCCGCGACGGCCGATTGCTCTCGTTTTCGGCTTTGGCCGGTTTGCTGAAGGGGAAAATCAAATCCGCTGCCAAGGTGTTCAGCAGCGCGACCGCCGCCGCAATCAGCGCTTTCCTTTGCGTCGCCAGCGTCCAGTTTTTATTGACGGAGAAGGCAGCCGGCGGCCGTCTCGCCTACAATATTCCCACCTGGATCGTTGAACTGGTTCTTCCGCTCGGCTTTGGGCTCGTTGCCGTCCGGCTGGTCGGGCATGCCGCGGGCAGCTGGAAAGGACGGGCCGCGACCCTGTTGCTCGCGACCGCCGGTGTGCTGTTGTTCATATGGTTTCCGTTCGATCCGGCAAAGCTGCGGCTGCCCGCCTTGGGGGCGCTTCTGGTGGCGACGGTTTTGGGAGCGCCGGTGTTCACGACGATTGGCGGCGCGGCGCTGATTCTGTTCTGGGCGGATCAATCCCCCATCGCGGCGATTCCGTTGAAACATTATTCGCTGGTGACGAATCCCGCGCTGCCCACGATTCCCCTGTTCACGCTGGCCGGCTTTTTCCTCGCCGAGAGCGGTGCGTCCCAACGCCTGGTTGCGGTGTTCCAATCGTTGTTCGGCTCGTTTCGAGGCGGTCCGGCCGTCGCCACCGCCCTGGTTTGCGCCTTTTTCACCTCGTTCACCGGCGGGTCCGGCGTGACGATTCTGGCGCTGGGCGGATTGCTGATGCCCGTGTTGCGGGCGGCGCGTTACTCGGAGCGCGATGCCCTCGGCCTGCTGACCGGCGCCGGTTCGTTGGGGCTGTTGTTTCCACCAAGCCTCCCGGTGATTTTATATTCGATCGTCGCCAGCAGCGCCCTGTCGAACCTCGCCTCCGCCGGAGCGGGCGCGGGCGGTGTCACCATGGAAAAAATGTTTTTGGGCGGCCTGCTGCCCGGACTGTTGATGGTGGTCCTGACGGCCTGGTGGGGAATTCGCCGGCAACCCCGGGAGGGAGTGGTGGCAACAAGCTTCAACGCTGGAGCAGCGTCGCAGGCGGTCTGGAAAGCCAAGTGGGAACTGCTGCTGCCCGTGGTCGCGCTCGCCGCCCTGTTCGGCGGATTTGCCACCCCGGTCGAAGCCGCAGCGATCAGCGCCGCCTATGCGCTGTTGGTCACCACCGTCATTCACCGGGACTTGCATCCGCTCAAAGATCTGCCCCGGGTGATCACCGACTGCGGCGTGCTCGTCGGCGGCGTTTTGCTGATTCTCGGAGTGGCGCTGGGGTTCACTCATTACCTGGTGGACGCGCAGATCCCCGACCAGATGGTGGAGTGGGCCACGCATGCCATCAAATCCAAATGGCTCTTTCTGCTCGGGCTGAACCTGGTGTTGCTCGCGGTCGGGGGACTGGTTGAAATCTACGCGGCCATCGTGGTGGTGGTGCCGCTGCTGGTGCCGGTGGGCGTGGCGTTCGGCATCGATCCCATCCATCTCGGCATTATTTTTCTCGCCAACATGGAACTGGGTTTCATCGCCCCGCCCGTCGGCCTGAACCTTTTGCTTTCTTCCTACCGCTTCGACAAACCGATCCTCGAAGTCATGCGTTCGGTGCTGCCCATGTTGTTCGTGCTGCTCCTGGGCGTGCTGCTCATCACGTATTTTCCGCCGCTGACCACCTGGCTGCCGAGCCTCGTGAAATGAGTTGGCGGCGGACGGAAACCGAAAGTTCGTCTCACCATTGACGTTGGCAGGGCGCGCCGCCTCCGAGCGTTGAAATCGCCGCCAATTCCAAGCCCAAGCCATAACGATGCAGTGGGACACGGATTCTAAACAACGAAGACACAAAGACGCGAAGAATTGAACTGGCAGCCATTGTTCAAAGTGTGGGATCGACCTGAATGGCCCCTTCATGGGGTGTGATTGAAAGTGGGTGGGCAATTGGGCAGCCACTTCTTGATTAACGCATCGGCAACTTCATTGCATTCTTCTTCCGTCTTTGCGCTGGCGTTCCCGGGTCGGTCGAAGTTGGTGACCACAACGACAGAGAAATTCTTTTCCGGCGCAAGCCAGATGATCATTTTCCACATGTTGCCGCCGCCATGATAGAGGGTGCGTCCGCCAGCCCAATCGTGGTTCTCACAAATCCAGCCGCATGCATAATTGCTGCCGTTCGGAGATGTGTGTAGTTTGCGGAAAGATTCAGGTTTCAGCAGACCACCGTTCCTCTCGCCCTGCAAATGCGCACTCATAAAGCTCGCAAGGTCATCCAGCGAACAATGCACAGCACCAGCCGGCGCAATTTCCGGCGGATTGTCGGAGACCGATATGGGGTCACATCTTTACATTCAACAATTCAGATTCTCTCACAGAGTCCAATTGTTGAATGTAGAGATGTGACCCCACGCCTCTGCGTTGACAGAGTCCAATTGTTGAATGTAGAGATGTGACCCCACGCCTCTGCGTCTCTGCAGAACGAAGTTTCGTATATTTGTGTGCGCACATTTAGCTGCCTAATTCAATCCATGTCCATCCGGGTTTAGCGGCGTGGCCGACGTAAAATTATGCTTTTTTGGCCAGAAGGAAGATGCTGATGACCGCCAGGCCAATGCCCACAACTTTGCGGGCGGTGAGTGGTTCGTGCAAAAAGAGAATCCCCAGAACCGCCCCGCCCACGATGAACATCCCATAAATCGGCACCACGATGCTGGCCGGCCCCAGCGACAGTGCGCGGAACAGGGACATCACGGCCACGGTGAGCGCAATCCCGGTGGCATAGGCGTACCAGGCGCTCGGGCTCGCGAAATCCTTCGCGCTGACCTGTTGCAGGTCGCCGCGGACCAGGGTGATGCTCACGGCGGCTGTGAAGGTGATGACGCAAGCGATGGCCAGCACGAGAAAACTGGAAAACTGTCCGCTGCGCGTCGCAAACTTCACCAGCAGGGTGGTGAACGAGTAACCGACCATGCCAATCAATGCCCAGGTGATGTGATTCATAATGGGGTTGGGATCAAACAATTGCCTTTCAGAAGATCATTCATTGCGTGAAAGTAGCGCATAAATCCGGCCTCGGAAATCCCGGGTTTGTTTTGCAACCCGCCCGCGATGGACCGAAAATGGGAAGATGGGAGATCAACCAGAAGATGGCAGGCCGCGCGGAGCGGTGTTGCCGATTTACCAAGGAAACGGAAAGCTTTCGCGCATTTCGTGTATTTCCAGGTTCAGGTTGGTTGAGGGTCGATTGTTGATGGTTGAGAGTTAAGACGGCTCGTCGGGAGCCTCGCTACACCTTTGTGAGCCGGGTTTCAGACAACGCCTGGCGCGGTCAACGCAGCAAAGTTCTGAGCACGGCGGCGGCGGCGGAAATGCCCACGTGCCATTCGCCGTAATTCGTCCGGGCCGGCCGGTCCATCGCATCCCAGGCGCCCGCCGTCTGCGCAGCCTGCAACTGGCGCTTGCGTTCCTGCAGCTCTTCGATTTCCCGGGTGCGCTGTTTTTCAAAACCGCCCGCGCGAATAAACTCAACAATCCGGCGGAGCTCATCCTTGTCGAACCACGTGCCGTGCAGGTTGCAGACGTCCACCACCACCCCGGAGCAATGGGCAAAATTCACGCGGTTCATGAATTTCTTGCACACCGGGCAAGGCACGTAGCGGATGTTTTGCTCGAGTTCCACCGTGCCGGACGATTGAATCAGAGCGGGCATTCCCAGCACCGCCGCCTGCTCCTCCCGGTCGGCGCAGATTTGGTGCAGCGAATCCGCGTCGGCCCAGATGCCTTCGCACTTCGGGCATTCGCGCAGATCCTCTTTCCCAATGACCACCGCCTCCATCGCCACCTGGCAACGCGGGCAAAGTTGACGTGTCGCGCCGGTCACCTCCGTTCGATCCACTTTCGCGCCGCAATGCGAACAGAATTTCGCGCCCTGGAAAATCAAGCCGAAGCAGGAGGGACAGGCGACCGTCGCGAGCCGGGCGCCGCAATGTTCGCAAAGCGCGGCTTCCGATGAGGCCGGGGCGCCGCACATCGGGCAGTTGAGCGTTTGAGCCGGCATGGGTTTGTCGTCTGGATTCATGTCCTTTTGGAATCTATGTTGGCACAAGAGTTCGCATCCCGGCATTACAGATATCGCAGGAATTTGTACTTCACAGATTCGGCTTTCGCAACGATGATATGCGCAACGAAAGGCAGATCATGAGCTTGATGGATTACCTGAAAACACAGTTCCTCGAAATCATCGAGTGGCAGGACGATTCCCGCGACACCATTTCCTTCCGCTACCCGGACATGGACAAGGAAATCAAGAACGGCGCGCAACTCATCGTCCGCGAATC